>CAYMGG010000447.1:0-4666 GCA_964389915.1 uncultured Planctomycetaceae bacterium | reverse complement strand
CAAAGTGGACGGACAGCTGGACGAGGAGGTCTACGGCCAGCTCTCGACCCTGCCCGGACCGTTCTGGAGCAGTTACGACGATAACAATTATGTTGAGGAAGCCGGTCCGCTGGCGCTGGAGGCCCGGCTTTTCTACACGGACACGGATCTTTACGTCGCGGTGCGCTGCCCGGAGAAGTACGTCCTTCAGCTGCGCCGCAACTACCGGCCGGGCTATGAGGCGGCGGCCTGGAAGGACGATGTAGTTGAATTCTTCATCGACGCCTCCCGAGATTACGACTATCAGCAGTTCGTGATCGCCGCTTCGAATGCGTATGCGCGCTTCTGCCCCTTGGGCGGGACGGGCAAGGGGCTGACCGACGAGCAGAAGAAGAGCCAGGATTTTTCGGCCGCGGCCGTGGTGGTGGGCGACGGTTACACCGCGGAACTGCGGCTGCCGCTGGCGATCCTGGGGCTGTCGGGCAAGCTCTCGGGCAAGCTGGTCAACGGCAATCTCCGGCGCAACCGTTACCTGAGTGGACCGATGAAGGACGGGCTCAAATACCCCAACGCCGACCGCAACACCATCTCCTGGTCCTGGATGGCCGCTACGCATCACCTGTTCTGGCTGGCCGATTTCTGGCAATTTGAATAAGAGCCCGGCGGCTAACCGCGCAGGCTTTTAGCTACCGACTGAATTTAAACGCCCTTGGACGTGGTCGTCCAAGGGCGTTTTTTGCGTTTTGGAACCGGAGCGGGATTTGAGCCCGCCCCCGACCAACCGATCAATCGGGCGTTAACGCGAGGAGCGGCTATCGCGTTTCGGAGAAGTATGTTTGCGTGCGCAGACAGATTATCACCAGCATCAGCATAACCGGCACTTCGATCAAAACTCCGACCACCGTGGCCAAAGCCGCGCCGCTGGAGAGCCCGAACAGCATGGTGGCGGTGGCGATGGCGACCTCAAAATGGTTGGAGGCGCCAATCATGGCCGAAGGCGCGGCGTCGGCGTAGTTGAGCTTCAGCAGTCTGGCCAGAAGATAACCCAAACCGAAGATGCCGACGGTTTGGATGAACAGCGGAATGGCAATCCAGAGGATGGTCAGTGGATTGGCCAGGATGGTTTCGCCTTTGAAGCTGAAAAGTAGCACCAGCGTCAGGAGCAGCGCAATGATCGTGACGGGGGTGAGCAGGTGGAGGAATTTTTCATTGAACCACGCCTCGCCCTTGGTCTTGAGAATGCTCCGCCGGGCCGCGTAACCGGCCGCCAAGGGCAGAGCCACGTAGAAGCCGATCGAAAGCAGCAGCGCCTCCCACGGGACGGGGAGTTTGCCCACGCCCAGCAGGAAGCCGCCGAGCGGTCCGTAAAGCAGCAGCATGGTCAGGGAATTTATGGCCACCATGACCAGGGTGTGGCCGGCATTGCCCTTGGCCAAGGCGCTCCAGACCAGCACCATCGCCGTGCAGGGCGCAATGCCCAGCAGAATGCAGCCCGCCAGATAACTGCGCCAGAGGGGCACCTGGAGCATCTTGACTCCGTTTGCCAGCACCACCACCCCTTCTCCGTGGGCGGCTCCGACCGGGAGATCGAGCCCGAGGGGCATTTTGACCAGGTCGGTGGCGGTCGGACCGATCAGGCCCAGGAAGAGCGAACCCAGAAAAAAGACCGCAATGGCGTACATGGTGAAAGGCTTGATCGCCCAGTTGATGAATAACGTCAGGCCTACGGGCTTGAGGTTTTGGCCGGCCTTGAGCACTTCGCCGAAATCGATCTTGACCATGATGGGAAACCTCGCCACGAACAGGCAGACCGCGATGGGAATGGAAACGACGGGGGCGCCGTTCACCGAGATGGCCATGCCGTCCAGGGCGGTGGCCGCTCCCGGCGCCACCTTGCCCAGGACGATCCCGCCGGCAATGCAGAGCAGCACCCAAACCGTCAGGTATTTTTCGAAAAAGCCCAGCCCGCCCGACGGCTTGTCGGTGCACGTCTGATCGGTCATAATTTTTCTCCGGTTGAATTTTCCTGCGCCGCCAGCCAGGCCGGGAGTCCGGCCACGAAAGCGCGGATTTCGTCCCGTACCCGCCGGTAGGGGGCCAGGCGCTCCTCCGCCGTGCGGGCGCCGGCGGCCAGTTTGGGCGGATCGTCAAAACCGTGGTGGATCACCCGGGCGCGACCCGGGAACAAGGGGCAGGTTTCGTGGGCGTGGCCGCAGACGGTAAAAACGTAGTCGAATTCCAGGCCGGGCAGGTCGGCCAGCTTTTTGGAATAATGCCGGGAAATGTCCACGTCGGCCTCGGCCATGGCCTGGACCGCATCCGGATTCAAGCCGTGGGTTTCGATCCCGGCCGAAAAGACCTCGACTTGATCGCCGAGCAATTTGCGCGCCCACCCCTCGGCCATCTGGCTGCGGCAGGAATTGCCCGTGCAGAGGAACAATATCTTCGGTTTGCGGTCCATGTTCAGGATTCTCCGGTCTGGTCGGCGGTGCGCTTAGGGCGTTTGTGAAAAGTTCGAATCGGCGCTTCAGTCAAGGAGCGGCGCGCGTTCGCGCAGGTGCGACGCCGGATCGAGCGCCGAGGCGGACTTTTCACACACGCTTAGGGGAGCAAGGCGCATTTGTCCATGAAATAGACTACGTCCAGCTTGCCCTCCACGGTCATGGTGGCCTGCTGCAACAGGCCTTGGATTTTTACCTGCCGGCCCAGCAGGCCCGCGGCCCGGTCATGATATTGTTCGTCCAGCACATAGACGGTGGCGGGCGAAACGGTCGGATTCTGCACGCAGAGGCTGCCCAAGGGGCTGGCCTTGGCAATGCCTAGATAGACAATGTCCTGGCCGGGTTCGAAGGTAACGCTAGGCTGGGCGGCCGGGGCGGATTCGGCCGGCGGGGCCGGCTTTTTGGCCGATTGGGTCGCGGAAGTCGCCTTTGGGGCGGCCTGATTCTGGCACCCCAGCATCAGGCCGCAAAGCATTAAGACGGCAATTGAGTAACGCATGACAGCTCCTTTCGGCTTGAGTAATGCAGAGAACGTTGACCCGGCCGCGGAAATTTTCCGGCAGCCGCCTATTTCTGAATCTCGCCCGCCCGCGTGCCGCAACCCTGGGGCGAACAGCAACAGTCTCCGCCGGTTCGCCCCAGAGCGCTAAGCAGGATGCCGGTGGCGCAGCCCACTCCCGCCCGGACCGTCAAGGCGTCCACCGGGCAGTTTAGGGCGCAGGCCCCGCATTCGATGCAGCGGTCCAGTTCGATGATGCTGGCCCGTCCGGCCTGGATTAAGAAGACTCCGTGCGGGCAAACCTGCGTGCAGATTCCGCAGCCGATGCAGGCCTCGGGGTCCAAACGTAGGGTGGCGACGCCGGATAAGTATTTGAGCATAAGCCCTTCCTGGGTTAGGCGGGGGCGGGTTCGGCGTTTCCCCCCGGAGCGGCGCGTGCGACAGTCTTAAGCCCACGGTAGCCTGAGTTTTTATATCAATTCAAGCCAATCGGGACTGATTTTGGGGAACCTTTTTTGCAAAAAAGGTTCCCCAAACCCCGCCAAAAAACTCTCACCCGGTTTGGCGGCCCGAACGCGCGTCGGCCATCAATAACAGGAGTCGATATTAGGCGCTTGCCTCGCCGCGACTCCGGATCGGGCGTTGCGCACACTCTTCACAAACCGGCGCCAAGCCAAAAAGCCAAACCGATTGCGCCGGCCGCGATTTGCGCGGGCACGGCGTAACGCATCTCCAGCTTCACGCCGGAAAGCGAGGTGTAAGTGGAAGCGCCGGTATAATTCATGGCCATGAAGGCCGCGCCGGCCGGGATCAGCAGCAACTCGGCCGCCCACAGCCAGCCGCCGCCCGCGCCCGCCCGGCTAGTCCATTCCGCCAGACCCAGGGCGCCGGCCAGACTCAGACCGACGATCGCCCCCTGAAGGGCGAAGGCCCGGCCCGGCAACCAAGGCAGCAGCAGCGGCGTCAGGATCCCTCCGCCCAGGTAGCCGGCCAAAACTACGGCCAAGGCTTCGCGGATCGCGCTCCACTTCATCCCGGACCCCGCCGCCCAACTCAGGAGGCACAGAACTGCAAAAAGCAACAGCGCCCATTTGGCCCAGTGGACCAGTTCGACCGGGATCACGGCCAGCCGGTCCGTCAGGCCGAACTTAACCCGCCGCATTTCCGGCGTAGCCCGCCGTCCCGCCGCCAGATAGGCGGGAATCTCGGCGGCGCGCACCGGGCCGAATTCCACGGCAAAGCCGGAATGTTGGCGGATCTCCCGCGCGCACACCCCGGAAGCGCCCAACTGCGGCACGATCAGTTCGCGGTGGGTCACGACCTGCGCCAGGCGGGTGGCCTCGATCCGGCGGATCAGTTCGACGGTGCCGAAAGTGCCCTTGCCCGCCGCACACCAGACGTTTATGCCCTGGGTGTCCAGGACCAGGAGCCAGGCGTCCAGGCCGGCCAGAGCCCGGCGCAAATGGTCGAAGGACAGTTTGTAGTTGGCGGTCGCGAACACCGGCGACTGAGGGCCGGGCGCGCCCACGCCATAGAGCCCCGGCCGAACCAGATAGCTCATCCGGCCCAGGGCCAGGCGCACCCTGGCCGCGCCCAGCCAGTCCGCGGCGGTCCAATGGGTGGCGACCTGCGAAATCTGCCCGCCGGCCGTGCTCAGCCAGGCGCAATGGAACGCCGGCGGCGGGGT
>CAYMGG010000446.1:0-4691 GCA_964389915.1 uncultured Planctomycetaceae bacterium | reverse complement strand
TTTTCCGTTCGGCCTTTTCCTCGAACCAGGCGAGCGAACGGGCGATGCCGTCGCGATAAGGGATACGCGCCTGGTAGCCGGGCACGAACCGTTTAATTTTGGCGTTGTCGAAGACGCTGTGGCAGGCCTTGTCGCCCAGCAGACTGCCCTTCAGATGCTCGTCCAAACCGGCGATGAAGTCGGCCGGCACATGGACGATATTGGCCGTGCAGCCGGCGGCGCTGGCCGTGTACTGCCAGATCAGATCCCAGGGCAGGGCCTCGTCCGAGGTGAGATGGAACGAGTGGCCCAGGGCCGACTCGTTGCCCAACAGGCCCACGAAGCCCCGGGCGAAGTCCGCGGAGTGGGTGACGGTGAAGAGGGTCTCGCCCCGGTCGTGGACCACCACCGGCTCGCCCCGCCGCATCCGCTCGATCATGGTGAAGTCCGCCCACGAGCCGATGGCCAGGGGGATGACCGTATCGTAGGTCAGAGACGGCCGGACGATGGTGATGGGAAAGCCCCGGTCGCGGTAGAGGGTGTTTAGGCGTTCCTCGCAGGCGATCTTGTCGCGCGAATACTGCCAGTAAGGGTTGGCCAAGGGAGTAGCTTCAGTGATGACCGGTTCGCGATTGGGCTTCTGATAGGCCGAGGCCGAACTGATGAAGATGTACTGCCGGGTCTTGCCGGCGAAGAGGGCGAAGTCGCGCTCGATGGCGTCGGGCTTGAAGGCGATCCAGTTGACCACGCAGTCCCATTCGTGGCCGGCCAGGGCGGCGGCTGCATTATTGATGTCGGCCTGGATGGTCTTGGCCCCGGGGATTTCGGTCGCGGCGCGGCCGCGGGTGAGCAGGTACAGGTCGAGGCCGCGCTCCACGGCCAGCCGGCTGCTCCAGGTGCTGATGTTGCCCGTGCCGCCGATGAACAGGACTTTCATGATCGTAAATCTCCTTCTTTCAAAGCCAATTTACGCCCGGAATCCGTTATTTTCTTCCTTGATTTACCCGGAAACTGACACAATATTATTAGTTTGTTGGAATGTACAGGTTTTAAAATCAAAAAATCGGCAAATAACTGCCTAGCGGGAAGAGTACGGCATGTTTCTAGCGCGAGTTATTTTTGGGGCGGGCGCGACCAAGCCGGTCGATCGGGACCGGTTGGGCGCGCTGGCGGCCGAATATCTGGACTGCCTGGTAAAGAGCGGCCAGATCTGCGGCGAGTATTTTTATGCCTGGCAGAAAGGCCGACTCTACGGTTACGCGCATCTGGCCCGTCCCGGCGCGGGCGGACCCCGGCATCTTTCCGCTTGGGGGCGAAGCCGATATAAGGAGGTTCTCCGTCATTTCGCTGCCGCCCCCACTTGGCAACTGCTTGACGACAGTGTACCCCGGCGCTTCCCCGGCTGGCGATCAGCGCCCGCCTTTTACCTCTTCACCCGGTTCGACCGCGATGTATCGCCCCTCTGCCGGCTGAACGACGGCCAAACGCTACCGTTGACTGATGAAGAGCGGGAAGAGGCATTTTTCTGGACTCGGATCTATCGGAACCACGATGCGGTCTGGATCGATTCGGGGGCCTTGGAGCTGGCGGCTTACCGCCAACTGGCCGATCCCCCAAGCGAGTTGTTTACGGCCGGGCGCAAATTGGCCGCCAAGTTGGAAAGTCGGCTCCGCAAGCCGGTGTATTATTATGCTTTCCGTTATTATGGCCGAAAGAATGAAGGGCCAGAGCGAGTCTGTCCCGCCTGCGGCCAAGCCTGGTTGGTTGCCGAATCGCCGGCCGAGGATACGCCTTTCCATCATTTCCCTTATCGATGCGACGCCTGCCGGCTCGTCTCCCACCCGGCTTGCGATTCGGGCAATGCGCACCAGATCAAGATCGGATTGTACCCAGGTTGAGAATGGGTTTTAAACGTCCGGCTCTGCGTTTGATCCGGCGTCGCGCTTAGATTGAAGTGCCGATACGTTTTTTTAAAACGCTGCTGAAACATTCGGGCCGGACATGAAACCTTTCGTTTACCGGGAATATGACGAGCAGGCGGCCGAGCGCAACGGGTTCTTCACCCAGCGGGTGGAGTATCCGTTTCGGCCGTTTATGTGGCATTATCACGACGACCATTACGAAATCATCAGCATGCTCGGGGCCGAAGGGCAGTGTTGGGTGGGTGATTACCGGGGCGCTTTTCGGCCGGGCGAGATCTACGTAATCGCGCCCGGCCTGCCGCATTCATTTTTTCATTTGGATGGAAGGGGTGGACGGCGGGGCCGGGGCGCGGTCGGCAACGGCCAGCTTTCGGTGCGTTTTCACGGCGAGCTTTTCGCCGGGCTGGAGCCGCTTCTGCCCCAGATCAAGAGTCTGGCCGGACTGCTGGCCGCCGCGCGGCGGGGCGTGGTCTTCGCCCCCGGACAGCCGCCGGGCGGCGAAGCCCTTCTAAGTCGCCTGACCGCGGCGGAAAATGACGGCCGAATGGCTTCGCTACGCCTGTTCCTGGAACTGCTTGAGCATCTGGCCGGCGGGAGCGGGCGGGAATTGGCCGGCCCGGACTATCGCCCGCCGGGGCGTGGCTTTGACGGCGAACGGGTCAGCCGCGCCTGCCAGTATCTGCACGCGCATTTTCGCGAGCCGGTGAGCCTGGCCGAGGTGGCCCGGGCCGCCGGCGGCAGCGTCTCCAACCTCTGCGCCTTTTTCCGCAAGGCCACCGGCCGCACGGTCATCGATTATGTAAACGAATTGCGAGTCGATCACGCCGGCCGCCATCTGCGCGAGACCGACCGGCCGATCCTGGAGATCGCCCTGGAATCGGGCTATCCCACCCTCTCCCACTTCAACCGCCAGTTCAAAAAACTCACCGGCGTCTCGCCCCGGCAGTACCGGCGGGGGGAAGACGCCGAGCAATCGCCGGCTGGCGACGTCGTATTGAAAAGTTCAACGCGCCAAGCGCTGCTCCCCGCTAACAAGAGGCCAAGCCTTAGTACAGCGCCCCGCAAATAAGGGGACAAACCGCAGTGGTCGCGCCAACGCCTCCCCCTCCCTCCGGGAGGGGGTTGGGAGGAGGGAGGAAGTCTGACGGGCGGCGGGAGTACCGAATCAATTGCCGCCGCGCCTGTGCTTTTATGAGCAGGTAATGCCGGCGGGTAATCCGGAATCCTCCCCCACCGCGCCCCTCCCCCGGAGGGGGAGGGTGATCGACACGCCAATCGGCCCCCTTAATTATGGGGCGTGGCAGATAAAAACGGCGAAGCCGGGGAGAGAGCCAAACGGGGACTTTTTGCCCGAAAAGTTTCCTCTGCCTTCAGCCTTTCACGGCCCCGCAGCCGGCATGGTAATTGGCCACCGCCTCGCTGGTGCGCAGGTAACGATCGTACAGGCGCAGAAGCGGCACCTCGCCCCGCAGCGTCGGGGCCACCTTGGCCTGGGGGGCGCCGTTAACGTCGCGCAGGCCGGGATGGAAGCGGCCCCAGCCGTATTGGCGCTGCGTCCCGCCGTCGCAGAGGACGCCGTCGATCAGCACGCTGATGACTTTCGGCCCGCCATCGACGATGAAAACCACCTGGTGCAAAGTGCCGGCCGACAACAGACCGGCGTCGCTGCTCCAGACGCATTCCGTCAGGCCGCAGGCCCGGTGCCCGCCCGGCAGGCCATGTACCCGGGCGGCCAGACTTAGGCGCAGCGCGCCACGGTCGTCGAGTTGCAGGAGCAGGCCGCGTCCCTCCTCGTCGCGGCTGTCGAACAACACCTGCCAGGGCGAGAGGTCGGCGAAGCGGACCCACAGTTCCAGCGTCAGGCCGCCCCGGGCTTCAACTTCACAGACCGCCGCCTTGGCCCCGGGCGCGGCCGGTTCGACCGGCCGGCAGGCGCGGTTGTGCAGGGTCGGCAGAGCGGGCAGCTTGACCGTTCCCTTGCCGGCGTGTTCGAGCACCAAACCGGATCTGGCGACCGCCTTATCCTCGCCCTGGCTCCAGAGCCCGGCCAGCAGTTGCGGGTCGAGCCGGTGCAGGCGGGCGATCTCCTTCTGGGTTTCGGTGACGTAGATTTCGTCGCCGGCCTCGATGAAGTCCGGATAGCTCATGCGCACGCCGGGATTGTCGTCGTACAGGGCGATCTCCGGCTGGGACCAATGGATGAAGCCGTCCTTTTCCACTCCGCCGCAGAGCCAGACCGGATTGCGCGATTCGTAGGGCGTTCCCTCCGCCCGCCCCGGATCGCGGCCCAGCACCTCGCCGCCGTGAAAATGAAACCAGTACAAGTATTTGCCGTTGGCGAAGCGGCGCACGAAGTTCGCGGCCCGCGGATGCTTCACCTTCCGGCCGCCGGGCGCGTAGCGCATCCAGTCGCGCTCCCAGGTGCGCCCGCCGTCGCGCGAGTAGGCCTGGCAGGAGAAGCCGTCGATGGTCCGGTAGGTGCCGAAGAGCGAACCGTCTTTCATCGGCGTGGCGTTGAATTCACCGGCAATCAGGCCGCCGCCCGGAGGCGTACGCAGGCCCACGTCGCCTTCCGGCAGGGTCTCCCAGACGTGCTTGGCCGGATCGGTTTCGCTCAGCAGATTGGGGCTGCGGAAGAGCACGCCCTCGTTCTGGACGAAAAACCCGGAACCGAACCCGCCCACCTTGCTGGCGCAGACATAGGCCGCGTTTTGCTGGATGAACGGTTTGCCCACGCCCCAGAAGAAGAGGACTTTCCCGCCGTAGGCGTTCTCCCGGTCGCAGGCGAAG
>CAYMGG010000445.1:0-4774 GCA_964389915.1 uncultured Planctomycetaceae bacterium | reverse complement strand
GATATCGACCAGATACTTATCTTTATTCACCCTTTTAGGGCTGACGGGATACTAGCCCACTACCTCACATCCCTGGCCCTGTTTTGCTGGCCCGCCGCCAGCGTTACTTCGCCTTTGACGACTATTTCAGCTTCATGGGTCTGGCCACCAGCGGCCATCTGGCCACGGCGGCGAAGATTCCACACTTTCGATTCCGGACATTGGAGGTCTCGCAGAACCGTGCCCATCGCTATTTCGGCGAGCACCGTCGCGCCGGGGCGCGCTATGCGTGGGAGCAGCTGGAGGATGGGGTGGAATCCGCGCCCGGCGGTTTCTGGCTGGAGCATATCTTTCATATGGCGCATGTCGCCCTTTCCTGCTGGAACCACTACCAATTCAGCGGCGACCGGGAATATCTGCGGCAGGAAGGCTATCCTGTCATCGCCGAATGCGCCCGGTTTTATCAGTCCCAGCATATTTATCGAATCGCGCCGGAGCGTTATATCGTCGGCAAATGCACCGACCTGGAGCGGCTGGGAGCGGGCCGCGAAAACGCCTTCATGACCACCTGCGGCGTGATCGCCACGTTCGAGGCGGCGGCCGAAGCGGCCGAACGTTTGGCGACGGATGGCGACGAAGCCCGGCAGTGGCGTTTTCTCGCGGCGAAATTGCGCGAAAGCCTGCCGGTCGAGGGCGAAAAGTACGTTCCTTATCCGGGGTGCGAACAAAAAAGCATCGCCGTGTTCGCCGGCTTGTTTCCCTATCCGGTACTGTCGCCCGACGACTCGCGCCAGGCGGCGGCGATTGCGGACTACCTCCGGGAAGAAACCACCTATGGCAACATGTACCCGGTGGGCAATTCGGTCTGCTCCTGGTATGCGGGCTGGAAAGGGCTGGCTTTCGCCCGACTGGGCGACCTGCCCCATACCTTGGCCTGCATCGCCCAGGCCGTGGGCGAGGCTAACGACTTTTCGGAGATCTTCGAAATCAGCCAGCCGGCCCATCATCCCTGGTTCACCACGGCCGAGGGTTCGTATATCCAAATGGTGAACGAAAGCCTGCTGCAATCGACCGAGCGGGAGGTCCGCATCGTCGCCCAGGGGATGCGGGATTGCGCGTTCAAGTTGGCGGGCCGGGGCGGAGTCATGGTCGAGGCGGAGGTGGAGAACGGTTCGCTGGTCAAGTTAGCGCTGCAGGCGCGGGCGGCTTATTCCGGGCGGGTCGTTTGCGGCGAGCGGGTTTTTGAGGTCGGCCTAAAAGCGGGCGAACTAAAAACGCTGATTTGAATAAACCGTTTACGGTAGACGGCCGGATACGCCGCAGACGCTACCCACTCATAACCCAGAGGCCGTGGATTCAAATCCCACTCCCGGGGGCTTAAGTGGAGAGGCGAATAACGTGCATAGGTCGCCCAGAGCCGGACAAACTTCCGGCGCCGCCGCTGCCGCTTTACGTCAGTCGGAGCGCAAGCTGGCATTCAAAACAGCCCGTATTTTTGCACGTTGATCAAGCGGGCTACCGGTCTTTCCCCAAAAACATATCGCGATAACAATACGATGCGAGCGGCTGAGCGTGGATCTGCTCTTCGGCGCGGGCCGCTGCTCCCGGCTGAGCCGCACGCGCCTGCCGATCATCACTATCTAATTCCTGTACGGTAATCTGAACGTGGATTTCTATGTTACGCAACTGCTGCGGATTTGGCCCGTTGGATCAATAAGCATCCCAACAGCCGGTTGCCTGCAAGATCGTGTCGAGGATTACGATGCCGATCTCGCGCCAGCGTTCGTGGCACACCTCGACACCCGCGCGCCCGTTCGACACGGCGAGGACCTCGCAGCCGGCTTCGTTAAGAATGTCTTGGGCAAGTTCGCGAAGGAGTTCCACGTCGCCAACGACCAGGATGCAGTATTTCTTCTTGATTACATTGGCTGCCTTGCGCTTTCCTTTCGCCGATTCCTCGGTTTGTTCCGCCGGCGCGATCACCGGAGGGCTGATTTTAGCGCCAGCCGCGGCAGTCGGTCCAGGCAATTCATCATGGCCCGGCCCGTGTGATAGCCGCCAAGCCAAAAGCCGCTTTTAGGCAGGCCTGGGGCGTCCCCGTCCCGGGGAACGTGCGGATACCAACCACCGTAGCGAGGGTCGAGCAAATTGCTCTTGATGAAAGCCCATTGGGCCAGAAACTGGCCGAGGTATTCCGCCCGTTCCGACGGATATTCTTCGGCCAAGAGCAGCAAAGTGTTGAGGCACTCCGCCTGCACCCAGGCGACTTTGGGGTCAGCGAACTGGCCACGCTGTTTTTTAGCGAATATGCCGCCAAAGGCGTCGCCCAAGTCCGCCAGCCCGCCAGCTTGGCGGTCATAGCCAAACTGGATGGCGTGAACGGCCAGATTCTTGGCAATTTGCCGTTGCCCGGGAACCGAGGCCTTCAAACCGGCCAGGGCTTCAAAAATCAGGTAAGTAGTTTCAATGTCGTGGCCGAAACTTTCCGCCGCCGGCAGGACCCGCCAATCGGCAGTGAAATATTGATTCAAGCCCCCCGGCGGCGTTTGGATTTTGTCGCAGATCAGGTTCAGCAATTCCTCGATCCGCTTTGCCACTTGCGGATCGGGCCAGATTTCGTATAGGGCGGTGAATGACTCCAACAGATGGATGTGCGTGTTCATGGTTTTGACGCCCGGCCAGCAGCCCACCGGACAACTTTGGGCCAAGGCAGAATCCTGCTCCCGCTTGGTCCAATCGCGGGTGAAGCTTTCGTGATAGCCGCCGTTGAGCGGGTCGCGGGCTTTCTTCTCCAGCAGGCGAAAGGCTGCTTGCGCCAGCGTCAACGCTTCCGGAGCCTGGGAAAACTGGTAATAAGCGGCGCAGGCGTAGATGCCGAAGCTCATTCCGTAGACGTGTTTTTCCGTCCCGAATTGGCCCTGCGGATGTCCGGCAGCGTCGAAACTCCAGAACCAGCCGCCAGACTCGGGATCCCAACACTGATCGCGCAGAAAGGCGAAGCCGTGAGCGGCCGCGTCGGCATAGGCCCGGGTCTGCGGGAATCGCCGGGCGGCCTGGGAGGAGAGCCAGAGCAGGCGAGCCTGCATGACTATGCCCTTCGGCGTTTCGGTCGCACTGCGCCGCCACTGGGCGTCGAAATCCTGCCAGTAGCCGCCGTTTTCCCGGTCGATGCTGGCGGGAAACCATTTGTCCAGGATCTCGGCCCGCAAGCTGGCGGAAAACTCTGCGGCCATGGTGGCAAAATTGGGCGGCACTGAAGCCGCTTCGGCCGCCGTGGCTTCACCCGTCGCCGCGGTCAAGCCTGCTAGCCAGAAACCGCAGAATAGACATGTGGTCAGCCAATGGAACTTCATCGATACGTCTCCCAGAGATCGCGGTTGTACGGATTGGCGGCATCGGCGGCGAAGGCGTAGCGGCTGACTTTTTCCCAGCGCAGATAACCGACATGGCCGTCGAAATAGGCCATGTTCAAGCCACGATTATGCCGGTACGCCGCCGCATTGAACCGGATCGAATATAAATTGGTCTCGTCTTTGGCAAAGCCGCTGTTGGCGTGAACATCGTTATCCCACCCGCTCAGCTTATAGTCCAATCCATCGGCGAATTGCAGCTTCCGGGAAGGGTTCACCAACTTGCGCCATTCGTGGCACATCCAGGTTGTGCCGTCGTAGCCGTCCAGCCAGGCAAAGGCCAGTGGCGTGCCAATGCAGTTATAGCCATAGACCGTTTCGAGCGTGGTTTTAGTCGGATGTTCCGGGCAACCGAAGCTCTTGAGTCCGGTGTCGGTGGAGGTAGCCGTCTGATTCAAGTAATGCATGAAGGTCAGGTTGCGATACCAGCGGGTCATTTCGCTGCTGTTGCCATAGGCCACTTGAACCCCGAAATCGGCATAGTCTTGAGCATACAGTTCGTTGGCTAAGGTCAATTGCTTCAAGTTGCCCTGGCACTGCACGCTCCGCGCGGCACCGATGGCATTGCTCAAAGCCGGCAGCAGCATTCCCGCCAGAATCGAGATGATGGCAATTACGACCAGCAGTTCCACCAAGGTGAATTCGACTCGGCGGATGGCATTTCGTATACGCATTCTTTACCCCTTGGACTCGGCCGCCGAAGTGCGGCCAACCTGATTCAATCCACGGCCCAACGGAGGACGGCCGCATGGTCCAGCTCGGGAATCACCACCTCCCACCAGCCGGTTTCTTGCCGGCCAGGCAGCTCTCCCATCAACTCGCCGGTTAAAGGATTGTGCTGCCAGAAGCGGACTTTCTGCGCCGCGGGCAGGGGCAGGTCCAGTTTCACCTGGCTGAGCCGCAGCGCCGATTTTTTTAGAACCTCCCGATATACTAATCCCGTGGTTTCATTGGTCAGATAGGCAAATCCCGCCTTCGGGCCGGCCTGCGCGCGCAACTGAATCGCGGCGGTCGGATCGACCGCCGCGTACAGCAGATAGTACTTGCGGATACGGATCCAGTCATCGCCCGCGTTGTCCAAGGCAATGACCTGCGGCCCACTGGGCAGCGTGACTTCGCACCAGCGCTCGGAACCGTCAAGTTCCCGTCGGCCGCCGGTGAGTTTGAACTCCGCCGCCGGGGTTTGGTTGACCGTAACGGTCAGGCGCTGCGAACCATTGCCGATTTCCGCCACCTCCAGGAGCAGACGGCCGGGGGCGGGCAGATTGACTTGGAAACGCGGGGGATTGCTCCACTCCCGCCGCCGCTGGCCGTACAGCGAAGGCGTAATCCCTGTGCGGCGTTCGAAATTCGGTTCAGAAAAGCGATTTATTTCCGTAGCGGAA
>CAYMGG010000444.1:0-4815 GCA_964389915.1 uncultured Planctomycetaceae bacterium | reverse complement strand
CCGCCGGTCAGGCGCCCGCCAAGGCTCAAGCCGCGGCGCCGACCGCACCGGCGCTCGACGCCGCGCCCACGGTGGTCGCGTATCGCGGCATCCGCAAGCTGATCGGCGACCGCATGGCCGAATCCCTGCGCAACCACGCGCAGCTGACCTTGAACGCCTCGGCCGACGCCACCGCCATCCTCGCCCTGCGCCAGAAGATCAAGGACGCCGGCGAAGCCCTGGGCTTGCCCAACATCACCATCAACGACATGATCGCCTATGTGGTGGCCCGGACCCTGCCCGTCTTCCCCGAGGTTAACGCGATCTTCGACCGCGCGGCCGAAAAGGTGTTCCAGTACACCCAGGTCCAGTTGGCCATCGCCGTGGACACCGACCGGGGCCTGATGGTGCCGGTGGTGCGCGACGCGCATCTGCTCAGCCTGGGCGAACTCAGCCTGAGCGTACGCGACCTGGCCGGCCAGTGCCGCAAGGGTTCGATCAACCCCGACCTGCTCAGCGGCGGCACCTTCACCATCACCAACCTGGGCGCGCTGGGCGTGGAGTCCTTCACCCCGGTCATCAACACCCCGCAGGTGGCGATCCTGGGCGTCTGCGCCGTGACCCAGAAGGCCGTGCCCGCCGCCGGCGGCGGGGTGAAGTTCCAGCCCACTCTGGGCCTCTCCCTGACCATCGACCACCAGGTGGTCGACGGCGCGCCGGCGGCCCGTTTCCTCCAGGCCGTGGCCAAGGGGTTGGCCAACTTTGAACTGTTGCTGGCCAAATAGGCTAGTTCGCCATGATTTCCGGGCCGGGGCAAGCTCCCGGCAGTTTGGCGAAATGGCGCCAAACAGGCGAGGCTGGCGAAAGTTTTTGCAAGAGTTTGAGAAAACTTTTTTTCAAAAAATGGTTCTCAAACGCCAAATTGATTTTAAGCGGTACCTTTCAATCTTTTAGCGAGGAGTGCCAATGTTCGATCTGATCGTGATCGGTTCCGGCCCGGCCGGATATGTGGCGGCCGAGCGCGCCGGCGAGCACGGCTTGAAGACCATGCTGGTGGAGCAGGGCGAGCATCTGGGCGGCGTCTGCCTGAACTGCGGCTGCATTCCGACCAAGTCCATGCTCTATTCGGCCAAGGTCTTTCACCATGCCAAGCATGCTGCGCCGTTCGGCGTCAAGGTGGCGGGCGTGGAGTTCGATTATCCGGCCGTCAAGCAGCGCACCGAGGGCATCCAGAACAAGCTGCGCGGCGGCATCGCGGCCTTGATGAAGATGAACAAGATCGAGGTGATCAAAGGCTCGGCCCAGTTGACCGGCAAGAATTCGGTCAGCGTAAATGGCCAGAGCTACGAGGCCAAGAACATCCTGATCTGCACCGGCTCGCGGGCCTTCGTCCCGCCGATTCCGGGCCTCAAGGACAATCCGAACTGCGTCACCAATGAAGGCATCCTGGCCCAGAAGGAGATGGTCTCGCGCCTGTGCGTGATCGGCGGGGGCGTGATCGGCATCGAATTCGCCAGCCTCTACGCCACGGCCGGCCGGTCGGTGACCGTGATCGAGATGCTGCCCCAGATCTGCGGCAACACGGACAAGGAACTGGCCCTGACCGTGCAGAAGGAATTGCAGAACCGGGGCGTGACCTTCCATATCAACGCCAAGGTGACCGGCGTGAACGGCGCGACCGTCAGCTTCACCGACGCCAAGGGCCAGGAGCAGAAGGTCGAGGCCGACCTGGTGCTGGTGGCCACCGGCCGGGCGGTCAACACCGAGAGCCTGGCGTTGGATAAGGCCGGCGTGGACTTCGACCGCAAGGGCATCAAGGTCGACGAGTGCGGCCGGACCAACGTGCCCGGCATCTGGGCCGCCGGCGACGTGACCGGCCGCTGGCAGCTGGCGCACTACGCCTCGCGCCAGGCCACGGTGGCGGTGAACAATATCGCCGGCCATCCCGACCGCTGCCGCGAGGAGGCGATTCCGGCCGTGGTCTACACCGAGCCCGAGATTGCCAGCGTCGGCCTGACCGAGGATCAGGCCAAGGCCAAGGGCCTGGCGGTCAAGACCGCCAAATTCAACCTCGGGGCCAACGGTCGCTATCTGGCCGAGACCGACGGCGGGCGGGGCGTGTTCAAGCTGGTGGTCGGCGCGGAGCGGGGCGAGATCCTGGGCGCGCACCTGGTGGGGCCGGGCGTCTCGGAGATGATCGCGGCCGCGGCGGTGATGATCGAGGCCGAGCTGCGGGTGGGCGATCTGCGGGAGGTCGTCTTCCCCCACCCGACCATCGGCGAGGCCCTGCACGACGCGGCGTACATGTTCAAATAAACTCTACGATCTTTGCAGAGCGACTGGCGAACAACTTCCGGAGAAAGGAATAAATCATGGTCAAAACCATTGTGGTCGAGCCGAAAACCGTGCGCAGCGCGGAACTGCTCCAGATGCACGAGATCCCTTGCAACCTGTACAACAAGTCGCTCAAGCAGAGCGTCAAGCTGGTCCCGGCCGAAGACATGCTCCAGATGCACCGGGACATGTGCGTTTTGCGCGAGTTCGAGACCATGCTCGACCGGGTCAAGAAAGAGGGCGCTTACGAAGGCATCGCCTATAACCACAAGGGGCCGGCCCACCTCTCGATCGGCCAGGAGTCGCTGGCCGTGGGGCAGGCCTACACCCTTACGCCCCAGGACTTCTCCTTCGGTTCGCACCGCAGCCACTCGGAGATCCTGGCCCGCGGCCTGCGCACCATCGCCATCCTCTCGGACGACGAATTGCTTAAGCTGATGCGCTCCTTCTGGGACGGCGAAGTCTTGAAGCGCGTGGAAAAGGACGCCGCCGGTTCGGTCAAGGAACTGGCCATCGACTTCTTCATCTACGGTACTCTGGCGGAAATTTTTGCCCGCGAGACCGGTTGGAACCGCGGTCTGGGCGGCTCGATGCACGCCTTCTTCACTCCCTTCGGCGTCTATCCCAACAACGCCATCGTCGGCGGCTCGGGCGACATCTCGGTCGGCGCGGCCCTTTTCAAGCGCGTCAACGACCAGCCCGGCATCGTCATCGCCAACATCGGCGACGCCTCGGCCGCCTGCGGCCCGGTCTGGGAAGGCCTTTGCTTTGCGGCCATGGACCAGTACCGCTCGCTTTGGCCCGAGGCCCATCGCGGCGGCCTGCCGATCGTCTTCAATTTCGTCAACAACCATTACGGCATGGGCGGCCAGACCGTGGGCGAAACCATGGGCTACCGGGTCCTGGCCCGCATCGGCGCCGGCCTCAACCCCGAGCAGATGCATGCCGAGCGCGTCGACGGCTTCAATCCCATCGCCGTCGTCGACGCCTACACCCGCAAGCGCAAGCTCATTGAGGAAGGCCGCGGCCCGGTGCTGCTGGACACCCTGACCTACCGCTACAGCGGCCACAGCCCCTCGGACGCCATGTCCTATCGGACCAAGGAGGAGGTCGAGGCCTGGCAGAAGACCGACGCCATCGACGAATTCGCCGGCAAGCTGCTGGAGGCCAAAATGGCCACCGACGAACAGATCGCCGCGCATAAGGAGGCCGCCCGGGCCCTGGTTCTCAAGACCTTCAAGAAGGCCATCGATCCGCAGGTCTCGCCCTACCTCGATCCGGTCAGCACCCCCTGCATCGAAAAGGTCATGTACTCCAACCAGAAGCGTCCGGTCCTGGCCGAGCGGCCGGCCGAGGTGCTTATGCCCATGGCCGAGAATCCGCAGGTCCAGCGCCTGGCCAAGAAGACGCGCTTCGGCCTGGACGAGAAGGGCCAGGTCCAGTCGGGCATGAAGACCCTGGTCTTGAAGGAGGCCCTGTTCGAGGCCATTCTCGACCGCTTCCACGCCGACGCCACGCTCTGCGCCTGGGGTGAGGAGAACCGCGACTGGGGCGGCGCCTTCGCCGTCTACCGCGGCTTAACCGAGAGCCTGCCCTATCACCGGCTGTTCAACAGCCCCATCGCCGAGGGCGCGATCGTCGGCGCGGCCGTGGGCTACGCCCTTAGCGGCGGCCGGGCCTTGGTGGAGATCATGTACTGCGACTTCCTGGGCCGCTGCGGCGACGAGCTCTTCAACCAGCTGGCCAAGTGGCAATCGATGTCGGCGGGCATTCTGCAGATGCCGGTGGTGCTGCGCGTCTCGGTCGGCGCCAAGTACGGGGCCCAGCACTCGCAGGACTGGACCAGCATGTGCGCCCACGTCCCGGGCCTGAAGGTGGTCTTCCCCACCACCCCCTACGACGCCAAGGGCATGATGTACAACGCCCTGACGGGCACCGATCCGGTGGTCTTCTTCGAGAGCCAGCGGCTCTACGATCAGCCCGAGATCTTCGTCAAGGAAGGTGTGCCGACCGGCTATTACGAAGTGCCCTTCGGCGAACCGGCCAAGCGGCGCGACGGGCGCGACCTGACCATCGCCACCAGCGGCTCGACCATCTACCGGGCCTTGGCCGCGGCCAAGACGCTGGAGGAGAAATACGGCGTGACTTGTGACGTCTTCGACCTGCGCAGCCTGAATCCGCTCAACTACGAGCCGCTGGTCGAATCGGTCAAGAAGACGGGGCTGATGCTGCTCTCCTCCGACGCCTGCGAACGGGGCAGCTTCATGCACAACGTGGCCAGCAACGTCCAGGCTCTGGCCTTCGATCACCTCGACGCGCCGATCTGCGTGGTGGGGGCGAAGAACTGGATCACCCCGGCCGCCGAGCAGGAGGACAGCTTCTTCCCGCAGCCGCAGTGGCTGGTCGACGCGGTGCACCAGCGCCTGCGGCCTCTGCCGGGCCACCAGGCCAAGTTCAACTTCACCGAGGGCGAGATGCTGCGCCTCAATCGCCAGGGCGTCT
>CAYMGG010000443.1:462-4816 GCA_964389915.1 uncultured Planctomycetaceae bacterium | reverse complement strand
CCGCCTATAAGCTGGGCGAATCCGCTCCGGTCGGGCCACTTAGCGGCACGGCCATCCGCTATCGCTTCGCCGGCGACTACACCGGCGAGTGGCGGTTTCTCTTCTCCGCCGCCGACCAGTCCGCCGTGGCCGGGCTCTTCCGGGCCCGAATCCTGGGCCGGACGGCCGGCTCGCGCACGCCCACGCTCCTGGAAACCGCCCAGGCCTGCCAGGAGCTGGCCAACATCCTGGTCGGCCGGCTGCTGGGGGCGCTGGCCGAAGCCGGCCTCTCGCTGGAACTGGCCGGCCTGGGCGAAACCCTGCCCGCCGAAACCGCGGCCGCCACCGACCTGGTCGTGGCCGAAACGATCAACCTCAGCGCCGCCCCCCAGGACCCGGCCGAAGCGGGAGCAATCCGGCTCCAGCTCCTGCCGGCGGGCAAATCCGCCCCGCAAGCCAGCGTCCTGATCGTCGACGACTCGCCTCTGATGTGCGCGTTTCTGGAAAAGGTCCTGCGCGAAGCCGGCTACGAAGTGGTCGGCGTGGCCCAGGACGGGCTGGAGGCCATCGAGCTCTTCGAGCGCACCCACCCGGACCTGATGACCCTGGACATCATCATGCCCAAGCTCAAGGGCACCGAGGTGCTCGAACGCATCCTGGCCGGCCACCCCGAAGCCAAGATCATCATGGCCAGCTCCGTCTCCGACGCCCGCACGGTCATGCAGTGCCTCAAGCTGGGCGCCAAACGCTACATTCTCAAACCCTACGACCAGCAGGCCGTGCTCGACGCGGTGCGCAAGGTGCTGGGCCTGGACGCGGGGGCCGCCCATGCCGCCCGCTGACGCCGACGCTTTTCTGGAGATCTTCCTCCAGGAGAGCGCCGACCATTTCGAGGCCCTCAACCAGGAGTTGGTCCGGCTGGAGGACAATCCCGCCGACCGGGATCTGCTCTACTCCATCCTCCGCCACGTCCACACCCTCAAGGGCAGCGCCGGCATGTTCGGCTTCGAGCGGCTCAAGACCGTAGGCCACCGGCTGGAGGACCTGATGGAGCTGGTCCACGCCGAACCCCAGCTGGTCGACCGGCGGATCATGGACCTGCTCTTCGCCGGCTGCGACATCATGGAGGGGCTGCTGAGCGAGATCGGCCGGGGCGGCCGGGCCGCGCCCGAATTCACCCCGCGCGAAACCGCCTTCCTGGCCAGCCTGGACGAACTGCTCAAGGCCGACCCGGCCGCCACGCCGGCCGGCGAAACCGATGCCGACCTGCAGGAGCTCCTGGTCAAGCTGGGCAAGCTCCTGCCCCTCTTCGCCGGCCTGGCCGAAGCCGAAGAGGTGCAGACGCTAGTCGAGCGGCTGACGCCCCGACTGCACGGCCGGCCCCTGGCCTCGCCGGCGGCGCCGGCCGAACCGGCGGAACTGATCTACCTGGGCGAACGCGAGATAAGCGGATTGGTGGTCCCCCTCAGGGCGCACCTGGCCCGGGCCCGGACCGAACCGCTCGGCGACGCCGCCGCCATTGAATTCTTCCAATACCTTGAGGTGCTGCTCGACGCGGCCGCCGCCCTGGAGCTGCCCTCCCTGGCCGAGACGATCGGCGAGGCCCGCGAAAGCCTGGCAGTCTTCCGTTCGCTCGACCTGGACTTCGACGCCCTGCAAGCGGAATACTTCTCGACCCTGCTGGGCGACCTGCTGACCCCGGCCCGGCACGAGACCCCCGCCCGGGCCGAGGAGCCCGCCGGCGACGATGGACAGCGCCGCGAAGCCGGCCCGGCCCGCAAGACGGTGCGGATCGAAGAGGCCAAGATCGACACCTTCCTGAACAGCGTGGGCGAACTGATCATCCTGGGCGAGATCTTCAATCACCTGGAGAAACGCCTGACGGCCTCCGCCGGCGGCCAGCTGGAGCTGATGCGCGAGTTCAAGACCGCCAACACCGCCTTCGCCAAGCAGATCTTCGCCCTGCAAGAAGCGCTGATGGACGTGCGCCGGATCGAGATCCGCAACGTCACCGGCAGTCTGAACCGACTGGTGCGCGACACCGCCCGGGATCTGGGCAAGGAGGTGCTGCTCAAGGTCGAGGGCGAGGAGGCGGTGGTGGACAAGAGCCTCCTGGACGACGTCAAGACCTGCCTGGTCCACCTGGTGCGCAACGCCCTCGACCATGGCCTGGAGACGCCCGCCGAACGCGCCGCCGCCGGCAAGGGGCCGGCCGGAGAGGTGGCCATCAGCGCCGCCAACGAGGAAGGCTTCCTGCTGCTGAAAGTCGCCGACGACGGCAAGGGACTGGACCTGGAGCGCCTGCGCCGCCGGGCGGTCGAGCTGGGGCTGCACTCGCCGGAGTCGGCCGCGGCCCTCGACGAGCGTTCGGCCGCGCGCCTGGTCTTCGCCGACGGCCTCTCCACGGCCGAGCGGGTCTCCGACGTCTCCGGCCGCGGGGTGGGGATGGGGGCGGTGGCCGAGATCGTCCGCCGGCTGGGCGGTTCGGTGGACGTGGCCAGCAGCGCCGGCTCGGGTACCGAGATAATCCTGCGCCTGCCGCTTTCGATCATGCTGGCGGTGCTCGACGGGCTGGTGGTGGAGGTGGCCGGCCTGGGGCTGGTGATTCCCGTGCGGCACGTGGTGGAGAGCTTCCGCCTGACCCCCGCCGACCTGTTGACCGTCCAGGGGCGGGGCGAGTGCGTCAACCTGCGCGGCGAGATCTTCCGCCTGCTGCGCCTGGGCGACTTCTTCGGCCTGGGCCGGACCGAGCGGACGGCGGCGGTGGGCATCCTGGTGGCCGGCGAGACCGAACGCCTCTGCCTGCTGGTCGACGAGATCCTCGACCACCAGCAGGTGGTGATCAAAACCATCGAGGGGCTGGGGCGGCTGCCGGGCATTCTGGGCGGCTCCCTGCTGGGCGACGGCACGGTCGGCCTGGTCCTGGACATCGAAGGCCTGCTGGACGAGCGCCCGGACCACCCCCTGCCGGGACGAAAGAAAATCGCCCCGCGTCCCCAGATTCACTCCGCCGCCTCGGCGGCAAACGCCGATATTAAGGGATAAGGTGCGGGCTGCCGACTTCTGACTCGGGCGGCCGGTGCGCGTTGCAGCCCAGTCCGGTCCGCGGGCGGAGAAGCCGCATGAAGGTCAAATTCTACGGTACGCGCGGTTCGCTGGCCGTCTCCTATCAAGGCCCGCAGCTGCGCGAGAAAATCCTCGAACTCGTCCGCCGGGCGGTGCGCCGGGGGGTGACCGAGGCGGACCTCGACGAATACCTCGACCGGGTCGAGCTGCCGGCCACCAATTTCTTCGGCGGCAACACCTCCTGCGTGGCCCTGGAATACGGCGCAGAGCTGATCGTCCTCGACGCCGGCAGCGGCCTGCGGGTCCTGGGCGCGGAGTTGATGGCCGCCAAACGCTTCTTCTTCGACCGGCCGCTGCACATCCTGGTCAGCCACTACCACTGGGACCATATCTGCGGCTTCCCCTTCTTCGTCCCGGCCTACGTGCCCAACAACCGGATCACGGTGTGCAGCGCCCTGCCCCGGGTGCGCCGGGCCTTCGCCACCCAGCAGCGGCCCCCCTTCTTCCCCGTCGGGCTGAACGTGATGTCCAAAGCCCTGAAATTCCGCTCGCTGCCGGCCGGCCGCGCCGCCCGCCTGGGCTCGGCCAAGGTCAGCCACCTGCCCATGCGCCACCCCAACCCCTGCGCCGGCTACCGGGTGGAGACGGCCGAAGGCACGGTGGTCTACATGACCGACACCGAAATCCTGGGCCTCAAGGGCAGCGAGCTGATCGGCTACAGCCGTTTCGTCGACGGGGCCGACGTGGTCATCGCCGACTCCCAGTACACCTTTCTCGAGAATATCGAAAAAATCTCCTACGGCCACAGCAGCATCGTCCAGTTCATCGACATCTGCGCCGCGGCCAAGGTCGGCCGGCTGGTCATGTTCCACCACGATCCGCTCTCGGACGACGCCAAGATCTCCGAGATGCTGGAGGCGGCCGTCTCCTATCAGCGGCTCAACGCCACCGAAGCCGAATTCCCCATCGTGGCGGCCTACGACGGCCTGATCCTGGAAGTATGAAAAACCCGCGCCTGCTGCTGGCCGCCCTGCTCCTGGGCCTGACCGGCTGCCAATCTCCCATCTGGCACGGCTACCCCTGCCTGACCACCCTCGACGGCCGCGCCTGCCTGAGCCTCCAGGTGGTCGGCACCGAAGCCGAAGACGAGCGCTTCGTCCTGCTCACCGCCGCGCCGCCAGCCTTCGCCGACTGGCGCCGGCTCGGCGAGTTCCACGGCCGGGTGGTGGGCCTGGGCGCCCTGGATGGACGGCTGACCGCGGTCTTCGCCGACGGCGCGGTCATCGCCTGGCCCTCGCCGGCCGACAAG
>CAYMGG010000443.1:0-452 GCA_964389915.1 uncultured Planctomycetaceae bacterium | reverse complement strand
GACCTCTGGACGCTCATCGGGAAGCGGCGGCGCGACCCGCCCGCCGAGGCCGTCAGCCTCGCCCAGGGGCGCGGCCGGACCAGCCTGCTGGCCGCGGCGGTCGTCTCCGGCCATCTTTTGGCCCTCTCCGGCCAGGAGGGACGGCTGCGGCTCAACCGGCTGCGCGACGGCGACTGGCGCCAGCTGGGGCCGGAACTGACGCTGGTCGGCCGACCCCATCTGCCGTTCCTGATCGAATACCAGGATGCGCCGTTGGTCTTCTGGCGCACGGAACTGGGCGGCCGAGCCGAATCCGGCTTCCATGCCGCGCGGCTGCGGGACGACCGCTGGCAGGATTTCCCGACGCCCGAGGACCGCACCACCCGCGGCTTCTTCGCCTTGGGCGCCGCCGGGAGCGAGCTGCTCCTGGTCGCCGAGCCGGCCGAGGCGCTGGGCGAAACGGCCGAACGCCT
>CAYMGG010000442.1:0-4824 GCA_964389915.1 uncultured Planctomycetaceae bacterium | reverse complement strand
CCCGCCGCCCCGCCGGCGACTCCCGCTGCTCCGACCCCCCGCGCCGCCACTCCGCCGCCGGTCGACGCGGTGGCCGCCGCCGGCGCCAAAGCGCCCGCCTCTCAAGGGCAGTTGGGGGAATACGTCGTCCAAGCGCCGCTGGAAATCGCCCCGGTCACCCCGCCTTCCCCGGCCGACTTCTCCGCCCAGGATCGGGCCATGATGGCGGCCAAGGCTTCACCGGCCCCGGCCGGGGGGTTGGAATTCTCCCCTGATTTGGCCGGTCTGCGGCTGGCGGCCAAAGTCAACGGCCGGCCGGTCGCCGAGGCCGAGGTGGAACTGGCGGTCACCCGGGCACTGGAGGAGGTCCGGCTGAGCCTGGGACGCGATTGTTTCACCCCCCACGGCCTGGCCGTGCTGCGCAAGCGCGAGAAGGAGCTGCGCCGGCAGGCCGTCGAGCGATTGGTCAACCGGGAGCTGGCCCTCGAGGCCGCCGAGCGCGAAGGTTTTGCCCCGGACAACGGGGCCATCCTGGAGCGCGCCCGCAAGCTGCGCGACACCGAACTGGGGGCCATCGAGCCCGGCCGGCTGGTGACCACCGCCCGCCAAAGCCTGATCGTGGAGGAGATGCGACGGCGCCACGGCCTTTCCCCGCTCACCATCCGGCCTGAAGAGGTGCGCGAAGAATACGAACGCCGGCGGCAGGAGTTCATGCAACCCCAGGTGGCCCAGGTCCGCACCATTCTCATCTATCGCGACCGCAAAGGCCGGCCGGACCAGCGGCCCGCCGCCGCCATCGCCCTCGAGGTGGCTTCCCGGTTGCGGCAGGGGGAGGACTTCCCCAGCTTGGCCCGGCGCTTTTCGGAGGAGCCGTTCGCGCCCGACGGCGGGGTGCTGCGACAGGCCGGCGTGGAGCTGCTGCCGGTCACCCTCTTCTCGCCCCGCATTCGCCGGGCTCTGGTTCAACTGAAACCCGGCGGCTGGGCCGGGCCGCTTGAGCAGACCACGGCGCTGGCGTTCGTCCGGGTGGAGCGCTCCCGCGAGGCGGCGGTTGCGCCCTTCGCAGCCGTGGCCGCGAATCTGGAACAGGAACTGCGCTCCCAGAGCGAAGAGCGCCGCTACCAACGCTGGCTGGAATCGTTGCGCGAATCGGCCGCCGTCACCATTTTTTGAAAAGTCGCCGGCCCTTCTGGAGCCGGAAAATGAGGTAATCAGCAAGCCGCAGCCGCGGGCGGAAGGCAAGGTCCGCTGGGATCGGGGCTGAAAAGCCAAATCGGGCGGGTGGCTCCGCTCGGTCTCAGACGGATGCGACCAACCGGCCCAACCGCCGGCCAAGGGCAGTTCCCCGTAGCCAAAAGGGGACGGATGCAGCGCCAAACTCCCTCCCCGAAGAGAGGAACTTCAGGCGCGAACGCCGAAGTTTGCCCCTGATTTGGAGAACTGGATTAAAGTCTCGGCCCAGCCGATGGGAATGGATTTCGCTGCCGCTACCAAGGGAAACGCCATGACTGCGGACGAATTTTTTGCCATCTTCCCCGCCGGCTCAAGTCAGTCGGCGCTTTCGGCCATGCTGGAAGCATTCGACGGCTACGTCTGTTACTCGTCGCCCGAACTCGATGTAAAATTCATCAATACTCGGCTGCATCAGGAGGTCGGCCGCCCCCGCAGCGGGATCAAATGCCACGAGCTGCTCCACGGCGCTTTGCAGCCCTGCGCCTGGTGCCAGCTGGACAAGGTCCAGCGCGGCGAGATCGTCCGCCAGGAGGTGGAGAGCCCGCGCGACCGCCAGTGGTACCGGGTGGTGCATGCCCCGGTGCGCGAGGCGGACGGCCGGATCAGCGTGCTGACCTTGGCGCAAAACATCACCGACAGCCGCGAAACCGCCCTGCGCACCCGCCAGCTCAACAGCGAGCTGGAACTCAAGAACCAGGTCCTCACCGCCGAGGTGCGCGAGCGCCAGCGGGCCGAGGAGGCCCTGCTTCAGGCCCACCGTGAATTGGAGCAGCGCATCCAGGAGCGCACCGCCCAGCTGAGCAAGGCCAACGAGCAGTTGCGCCGCGAGATCGGCTCCCGCCAGCAGATCGAGGCGGCCCTGATCCGGGCCGAACGCCTGGCGGCGGTCGGCGAGCTGGCCGGCGGTGTGGCCCACGAATTCAACAACATCAACACCTCGGTCCTGGGCTTCTCGGAACTGCTCCTCGGCGACGGCCAGCATTCGGCCGAAACCCGCGACTGCCTCCTGCGCATCCGCAAGGCGGCTCTGCGGGCCAAGAGCATCACCTCCAGCCTGCTCACCTTCGCCGGCAAGGGGGTGAGCGATTTCGCCCTGGCCAACCTGGCCCTGGTGCTGCGCGAATCCCTGGCCCTCGTCAGCCGCGATCTGGAAACCAACGGCATCGAGGTCCGGACCGAGCTGGACACCAGCATCACCCTGCCCCTGGACCCCAGCCAGATCGGGCAGGTCGCGCTCAACCTGCTGCTCAACGCCCAGCACGCGCTGCTGGACCGGTCGGAGAAGCGGATCGAGGTCCGCTCCTGGAGCGAAGCCGAGCACGCCTGCTTCAGCGTCACCGACACCGGCTGCGGCATCCCCGAGGAGCACCTGGGCAAGATCTTCTCACCCTTCTTCTCCACCAAAGGCGAGCACAGCCTTGGCGACAGCAGCCAGGCCGCCGTGCGCGGCACGGGCCTGGGACTGAGCGTCAGCCAGACGATCATCGACAATCACGGCGGCCGGATCCTGGTGGAGAGCCAGCCCGGCCGCGGCTCGACCTTCACCGTACGGCTGCCGCTCAAGCGCGCCGAGAGCATCATCCGCCGCGCCCCGCCCGGACCGGCCGTCACCCGGGAGCTGCCCGGCGGGCGGATCATGGTGCTGGACGACGAAGAGGAGACGCGGGATCTGTTGCAAATCTATCTGCGCCGGCACGGGTTCGAGGTCTACTGCCAGGACGAGGGAGAGCGGGCGCTGGAGCTGGCCAGCGAAAAAGCTTTCGACCTGGTCCTGGTAGATCTGCAAATGCCGCGCATGACGGGGCTGGAATTCATCCGCCGGTTGCAGAAACTAACGCCGGAAGCCGCGCCGCAATTCCTGGTCATCACCGGCAAGCCCCTGCCCTCCGAGACCGAGGAGCTTCAGGCGCTGGGCGTGCCGGACATTGTCTTCAAACCTTTCAGCCTGGACGAAATCATGCGCCGCATCGTGGCGCTGCTCGCCAAACGGCCAACCGCCTGAAGCGGCCCAGGGGTCAGGAAAAAATAACCGGGAAAACCTAGCCTTAGGTTTTCCCGGTCAGAGTTGGCAGCGAGAAGAACGGTTCTACAAGGCGGCCAAGGCCGCGGCGTAATCCGGTTCGGTGGCGATCTCGGGCACCAGTTGCACGTGTTTGAATTTGCCGTCGGGCCCGATCACGAAGACCGCCCGCGCCAGCAGCCGCAATTCTTCGATCAGAATGCCGTAAGCCAGGCCGAACGCCCCGGCCCGGTGGTCGGAGAGCATGGTGAGTTTGTCGACGCCCGCCGCCCCGCACCAGCGTTTCTGGGCGAAAGGCAGATCCATGCTGATGGTCAGAATCCGCACGTTCGGGCGGGCCGCGGCCTCCTGATTGAACCGCCGGGTTTGCAGGTCGCAGATGCCGGTATCCAGACTGGGGACGGCCGAGATGATCAGGGTGCCGCCGGTGAAATCCTTCAATCCCGCTTCGCCCAGATCCTCGCGCAACGCCTTGAAATCGGGCGCCAGATCGCCCACCTTCAGTTCCGGTCCCAGCAGGGTCAAAGGCGAGCCCTTGAAAGTCACCTTGCCGGTACGTTTGTTCAGCTTAGCCATGGCCGTTCTCCCTAAGTGCCGGCTGGAAGCGCGGCGTTTGAGGCGCAGGTCCGAACCGCGTGTCGGCTTCAGACCAACCCCGAAAACCGCTCTTTTCAGTCACGGCTTGAAAGCTGGCGTCCCTGCGCCAGGCCCGACCCCTCTCTTCCTATATATAGGGTAACCTTTTTTCGGCCGGCAGTCAAATTGCCAACTCTCGGGGTTTTGTGCAAGGAGCGAAACATGAAAAGAATCTGGCTGATCGTCCTGTGCGGTCTGGCTCTGGTCCGGCCCGTTGGCGGCGGCGAGTGGCAGGCCAAGCGGGTCGTGATCGTGGTGATCGACGGCTTGCGCTGGGTCGACGGCCTGGGCGATCCGCGGCACGCCAATGTGCCGCGCCTGGCGGGCGAGCTTGTGCCACGGGGAACCCTGTTCGTCAATTTCCGCAACGAAGGCCGGACCGAAACCTGCCCCGGACATGCGGCGATCGTCACCGGCTCCTACCAGTCCATCGCCAACGACGGTTCGGAACTGCCGCTTCGGCCGACCATTCTCCAGCGCTACCTGGCCCAGTCGGCGGCCGACCCGACCCAGGCCTGGCTGATTTCAGGCAAGGATAAGCTGCGGATCCTGCTCGATTGTCAGGACGAAAAGTGGCGCGGCAAACATCTCGCCGCCAGCTACTGCGGCCTCAATGACGGTAAGGGGCGCGCCCCAGACCCGGCCGTCGGCGTCAAGGTCCGCGAGGTACTGAGCCAGGATCACCCCCACTTGGTCGTGGTCAACCTGCCGGGGGTCGATGCAGCCGGCCATGCCGGAAAACGCGAAGGTTACGAGGCGGCCATCCGAGTGGCGGACCAGGCGGTCGCCGACCTGGCCGCGGCCATCGCCGCCGATCCGGCGGGCCGGGCCGAGACCGACCTCTTCATCACCAACGATCACGGCCGGCACGCCGACGGCGTGCGCGATGGCTTCGTCAACCCGGTGCCGATTTCGGGGACCTTGAAGCAAGGGGATGTCATCTTCTGGTCGACGAG
>CAYMGG010000441.1:0-4831 GCA_964389915.1 uncultured Planctomycetaceae bacterium | reverse complement strand
GCATCCGCGACACCGGCCAGAAGGTGCAGACTCTGGTCGGCACGATCGACGCCATCGCCTTCCAGACCAATCTGCTGGCGCTGAATGCCGCGATCGAGGCGGCCCGGGCCGGCCGGGCGGGCAAAAGCTTCGCCGTGGTGGCCGAACAGGTGCGGCAATTATCGGAGAGTTGCGCTAATTCGGCCCAGGCGAGCCGCGAGCTGGTCGAGGACATGTGCCGGCGCATCGCCGCCGGCGGCGAGGCCGCCGGGGCCACGGCCGAGGCTTTCGCCGCCATCCGCGAGCGAATCGGCCAGTTCTCGACCCTGACCGGCGAGATCACCGCCACCTCCGCCCGCCAGGTCGAGGATCTGCGCCAAGTCAACTCCGGACTGAGCGAAATCGGCCAGATCGCCCACGGCGTGGCCGCCAGCTCCGAAGAGGTGGCCGCCGCCACCCAGCTGCTGACCAGCCAGGCCGGCGCGATGCGGGAGCACCTCGCGCGCTTCCGCCTGCAATTGGCGGCCGAACCCGCCGGGGGCACCCAGCTTCAGCCGCGTCATGCGCCCGACCAGCCGGCCCGCCGGCGGGCGCATCCGGTCCACCGGAACGGCCCGGCGCGGCGCATCCCAGGTGAAGAAACGACCCCGCCGGAACTCTCCATGGCCGACTCGGCCGCGTCGCCTGAAACCGAAATTGTCGAGCTGCAAACCCCCGAAGCGGTTCTGGCCCGGCCGGTCGAAAGCCGGCAGGTCTGAACCTGGGGAACCTTGTGAGCCAAAAAGGTTCCCTCCGCCCCTCCTCCAATCCTGATTTCAAATCATAATAACCATTCAAGATGGTTTTCGCGGCTAATTGACTAAGGTCCGAATTCCAGGGGCCGTGAATCCGGCATTTTGAGCATTTGAAACGGCGAAACCAGACGAAAGTTTTTTGGCGGGGCCCGGGGAACCTTTTTTGCAAAAAAGGTTCCCCGGAAACATTCGAAAAAGCGAAGCCGGATAGATTTTTCAGAGAACTTTTTGGGGAGGATTTTTTGTAAAAAACCTTCCCCAAAATAAATCGTGGCAGAACCGTCAGCCGACGGTCGCGCCGCTGGCCGTGTCCGGCCGGTCGGTGGTCAGCAAAATGCAGCGCTCCTGGCCGTCGGGGCCGGTGTCGCGCGCAGCCAGCAGCATGCCTTCGGAAAGCTCGCCGCGCAGGCTGCGGGGCTCGAGATTGTCCACGATGATGATCCGCTTGCCGATCAGGGTTTCGGGCGCGTACCAGGCCTTGATGCCGGCGCAGATCTGCTTGGTCCGCTCGCCCACCTTGATGGAGAGCTTGAGCAACTTATCGGCGTTGGGATGGTTCTCGGCGGTCAGGATCTCGGCCACCCGCAGGTGAATCTTGCTGAAGTCGGCGAACGTGCAATAGACCACTCCGGGAGTTTCGTTGGCGCTGGCGGACATGAGACGCTTCTCCTTACTCCTTGGGTTCTGCGGCTTCCTTGGGCTCCACGGCGTTCTGCATCTTCATGGCCGTGTAATGCAATTGGCGCAGCTTGTCGCGCAGCAGCTTGAAGCGCTGGGCGACCGGGCTGCCCTTCTCCTTGTATTCCTTGGGCAGCTGATCGGCTTCCTCTCGGGCGGTCAGCTCCTTGAGGGCGGCGTCCAACTGCTCGGCGGCCAGCTTGCGCTGGGCCGGATCGGCCTGGCCGATCATCTCCTGGGCTTGCTTGAGCAGCTGATCCAGCTGGTCGAGGACGGAATCCTCCTTGGCCTGGCCGGCGGCCCAGGCCTGCCAGCGATCGATCTTGTCGCCGAACTGCCGGGCCTGGCGCGGGAAAAAGCCGGATAGGATCTTCATCGCTCCGGCGGCGACCTTGGCATCCGCATCGCTCAGCAGCTGGGCCAGGATCGGGGCCGCCGCCTCGTCGTTGCAGGCGTAGGTGGTGACCATGGCCGCCTGCCGCACGGCCGGATCGGGGTCGGTCAGGGCGGGCCGCATCTTGACGCCGAGCTCCTGGTCGTGGGTGGCCTGCACGCCCAGGAGCGCGCCGATCCGGACCTGCGGCGAATCGTCCTTCAGGGCCGCGACCATCCGATTGTAGACATCGTCCAGCCGCATCCGGCCGGCGGCCTTGAACGCTTCGGCGCGCACCTCCGCCGCCGGGCTGTCCAGGGCCTGGCGCACCAGCGGCTTCAAGCTTTCGGCGGTGTAGAGATAGCCGAAGACCTCGATCAGCGCAGCCTGGCGCGGCGCGGTCGAATGGGCGTAGGCCTCGCGTAGCACGGTCAGGGCCGAGTCGCTGGCGTGACGGGCCAGGATCCGGGTGATGTTCTGACGCAGCAGCGGGCTGTTCTCGTCCAAAAGCGGCAGAATAACCCCCACGTCGGCGGGACTGGCGGCCAGGGACAGAGACTTGAGCGCCGACAGCTGAATCTCCTGGTCGGGGTCCTTACAGAGCCCGACCAGGGCCGCGACCACTTCGGCCCCTCGGTATTTGCCCAGAGCGACGGCCGCCAACCGCCGGACCGGCGGCTCGCCGCCGGCGTTTTTCACATAAATTTCGGCCGGGAACCGTTGGCCGGAATCGTCGTAGTCGGCCAGGGCCGTCAGGGCCAGCCGACGCAGGGCCGCGTCCGGACAGATCGCCAACCGCGCCAGTTCCGCATCGGCCGCCGCCAGGTTCATGCGCACCAAAGCCTGAGCCGCCCCCAGTCGGGCCTCTTCTGACCAGCCCGAATCGGCCAGAGCCGCGCCCAGCGGCGCGACGACCGGTGAACCGATCCCGGCCAGCTCGTTTCCGGCCCGGGCCCGCTCGGCCGTATCGCCGTTGCGCAGCCGCGCCAGCAGGCGCGCCCGCTGGACCGGATTCCAGGCCAGGGCAATAATGATCAGCAGCAGCGCGCCCCCGCCGGCCAGGGCGTATATTTTCAACGTGGTAGGGATTCCGCCGCGGGCATTGCGCGGCTTGGTTTTGGTCTTGGGGACCGCGACGGCGCGCACGGAGGCGACCTTGGTCGGTTTCTTGACCCCGGTCTTGCGGGCCGAGGTCCGGGCGGCCGGCTCTCGGCCGGAAGGGGAGGTCTTGCTCATATCCCGCACTCCCGTTGCGTTCGCGCGATGTCGGTTCTGGCTGACGGAAAACCCGCCCCACCGGCCGCTGCACCCCAGCCGAAGGCCTGATCCGGAAACTCAAGCCTCCCCGATCCGCGGGGGACCGAAGGAGATTTTTGGCCCCGGCGGGGCGTAAAACTATTAGCATCTCTGGCGCGGGTTCCTAGAATAAGGGTTAAGGCGGAACTTGACAAGGGAAACTCCCGCCGAAAGGGGAGTCGATTCCGATGGCGAGCGAACTTACCTGCCTGTGCGGCTGCGTCCTGAGCGTGGCCGACGCCCACGCCGGCCTGCGCGCGCGCTGCCCGGTCTGCCGGATGCTGCTCGATGTGCCGGGCGAATACCACCCCGAACCCGCGCCCGCGCCGGAAGCTCCGCCGCCGCCGGGCGAAATCACCGCCAGCGCCGCCACCCTGGCGGTCTGCGCCGCCTGCGGCGAGCCGGCCGAAACCAGCGAATGCGTCTTCTGCCTCTCCTGCCGAGCACCGCACCACGTCGATTGCTGGAACGACGCGGCCGGCTGCGCGGTGCCGACCTGCGAGGCCGGCCCCCGCAGCCGCAAACGCATCCAGCGCCCCTCTCTGAACAGCCGGCGGCTGCGCGCCTGCCCGACCTGCAATCAGCCCATCCCCGCCCAGGCCCAGCGCTGCCGCTATTGCGGGGAGTTCACCGATCTGCGCCTGCGCCCGATCCGGACCAGCGCCCCGCCGATCGGCAAGCTGCGCACCAGCCACAAGGCCGGCATAGCCCTGATCATGGCCCTCATCTACGGCGGCGTGCTCCTGGTGGGCCAGGGCAGCCTGCTAATTTTGAACTGCTGCCTCTTCCTGCCGGTCGGGGCGATCATCCTCTCGCTCATCGCCCTGCGCGACATCCGACGCGCCCAGGGGCTGATGGCCGGGCAGGAGTGGACCGCCGGCTTCACCCTGGCCATTTCGGCAATCGACATTCTGGCCTGGCTGGTCTATCTGATACCGTAACGCCTGGGGCGGAATCGCCCCGCACGCAACTTCTCCCGGGACGCCACAACCATGAGCGAAGCCGAATCCGTCCAAGAATACGCCCTCGGCACCGTGGGCCTGCGCGTGCTGCGCCGGGCCGAAGGCGAAAAGCTCTATTTCGACCTCACCCTGACGGCCGAAACGCCGGCCCGGCTGCACTGGGGCTTGCAGCGCCGTCCGGGCGGCTCCTGGCACCGCCCGCCGCACGAGGCCTGGCCGGCCGGCACCGAGATCTTTGACGACGAGGCGGTGCAGACGCCTTTCGCCGCCGGGCACGGCGGCACCCAAAACCTGAGCCTGGTCCTGCCGACCGGACTGGACCGGGTCGCGCTGCTGGCCGTGCTCTACTTCCCCGCCGACCGCAAATGGGTCAAGCCCGGCAAGGACGACTTCCGCTTCGAGCTGCCCGCCCCGCGCCGCGAGGGCGTTTCGCCCGAGGCGCTGCTGGATGCCGCCCGCGCGGCCGACGAAACCTCCTGCCGCCAGATCCTCACCCTCGACAGCGGCGAGCGGCTGGCCGCCGACGTCCTGGCCGAACCGGCCGGCTGGCGGATCCGAATGGCGGTCGACTCCCGGGGCCCGCTCCTGCTGCAATGGGGCATGGCCGCCCGCTTCCGCCACGAGTGGGTCCTGCCGCCGCCGGAATGGCGACCGGCGGGCACGGCCGAGTTCGACGCCGTGGCCGTGCGCACCCCCTTCTCCCCCCGGGAGGGCGCGCAGTTCCTTGAATTCTTCCTGCCGCGCCTGAC
>CAYMGG010000440.1:0-4838 GCA_964389915.1 uncultured Planctomycetaceae bacterium | reverse complement strand
CCTGGACCTTTGTCAGACCGATACGCCCGGCCCCGAGCCTTTCAGCCGGCCGGGCGCGGCCCTTGAATGGACGGAGCTGGAATAGCCTCTGTCCGAACAGGAGTGGTTGCATGCCTTCGCGCCGCCAGGAACGAATTAACGGCCTCTTGATCTCCGAGCTCAGCCGCCTGCTGCGCACGCTCAAGGACCCCCGCCTGGCGGGGATGGTGACGGTCCTGGGCGCAGACGTCAGCCCCGACCTGCGCCAGGCCCGGGTGCGGGTGAGCGTGCTGGGCGACGAGGAGCAGAAGGAGCGCTCCCTCGCCGCCCTGGCCAGCTCGGCCGGGCACCTGCGCCGCGAGCTGGCCCACTGCTTCACCATGAAGCGCGTACCGGAGCTGGCCTTCATCTTCGATCAATCCCTGGCCCGGGCCGACGAGATCAACCGGCTGATCGCCCAGGCCCGCGCCTCGGACCCCAACCCCGGCCCCACTCCCGAGTCCAAAGAGACCGGCCCGGCCGACGCAGACGCCGAAGCGGAATCCGAAGCCGAACTCGCCGCCGCACCCAGCCTGGGGGCCTCGCCCTTCGCCGAAGACGAAATCTACGAAGACGACTTCGACGAGGACGAAGAGGAGTTCGAGGAGTGGGAAGAGGACGACGAGGTCCACTTCGCCGACGAAAATGAACCGCCGCTGGCCGATGACGAAGGCAAGACCTGACCCCGCCGCGTCCCGGCGGGCGCCCCCTGATCTCCCATCGATTCGAGGAATTTTTCGTTCACACCGCTCAGGATAGCTTTAAAATCATATCAGTGTTGCTTTACTGACTGGCTGTTATATTTTCTATCCGCTTCGCTTTTCTCAGGAGATCGGATTGCAGCCGCAAACAATCCCGCTCGCGCCGCACAGTCCGGGCAATCCCCGCAACGACACGGCCACCGTCTTGGAACTTACGCCCGGTCACCTGCTATGCGCTTACCACGCCTATGTCCCCAGTCCGCAGGCCGGCCATGATTACGGCCGCGCTAACGGCGTACTGCGCGAATCGATCGACAGCGGCCGGACCTGGAGCGAGCCGCGGGTGGTGGTCGAACCGGCGCCGGAAGACCAGAACGTCCACGGCCAGGCCCTGGGCCGGGCCGCCAACGGCGGCCGGCTGATCCTGCCCTTCCACGGCGGCGATGGCGAGCAGGGCACGCAGCACAACGCCGTCGGCCTGGCCTGGAGCGACGACAACGGCCGAAGCTGGACCGTCCGCCATCCGCTGGTGGACCTGCCCCTGCGCGGGGCGATGGAGGCGAGCGTGGCCGAGTGTGCCGACGGCAGCCTGCTCATGAGCCTGCGCAGCCAGCTGGGGTCGGTGATGCTCTGCCGCTCGACCGATCAGGGGGAGAGCTGGAGCCGGCCTCAGACCTGCGGCCTGCGCTCGCCCGAAAGCTGCACCTGCCTGCGCCGCCTGCCCGACAGCGAGGCCCTGCTGCTGATCTGGAACGATGCCGAATACGATCCCCGGCACCATCATTTCGGCGAGCGCTCGCCGCTGAGCCTGGCCGTCAGCCCCGACCAGGGGCGGACCTGGCGGCGCGCCGGCCACGCGGCGGCCGAGCCGGAGGCCGGCTACACCAATCAGAACTGCACCTTTCTGGCCGAAGGCACGGCCTACCTCACGTACATGTACTGCCGGCCCGCGTTCAACCGCGAATGGCTAGATCTTTGGGCGCTTAAAATCGGGCTTGCGGAGATTTTGACCCGCGCGCTATGATGGCCGTTTCGCCAGCGGCCTTCCCGTGGCGGCGACCGCCAGTCATCTCGTCTGAGCGCAAAGGCACAAACATGAACCGTTCCAACCTGGATCAATTCGCGTACGTCTCGGCCGATTACCTGTCTTCCTCCCCCGTCCGGGCGGTGTTCGTCACCTTTCCCGGCCTGGGCAGCACGGAGATGCGCTCGGCCCTCGACCCGGCCGACGTCAAGCTCGCCCGCGAAGGAGCGCTCTTCGTCTATCCGTTCGTCAACCCCTGGAACTGGATGAACGCCCGGACCGTCAAGTTCGTCGACGAAGTGCTGGCCCAGGTCTATCGCCGCCACCGGCTGAACAAAAAGTGCCCCTTGATCGCCCGCGGCGGCAGCATGGGCGGCTACTCGGCCCTGACCTATGCCATGTTCGCCCGCCGCAAGCCGGACGCGGTCATCGCCAACTGCCCGGTGACCGACCTGCACTTCCATCTGACCGAGCGGCCGGACCTGCCCCGCACCATCCACGACGCTATGGGCAGCTACGAGAACCTCACCCAGATCCTCAAGGAGCGCAGCCCCAACCACCGGCCCGAAAAACTACCCGCCGCCCGCTACCTGATCGTCCACGGCGGCCGGGACAAATCGGTCAACAAGGCGGCCCACTCGGACAAGCTGGTCAAGCAGATGCGCCGCCGCGGCCTGGACGTGACCTATGTCGAGGACGAGCGCATGGGCCACTGCAATCCCATGCAGTACGAAACCGTCATGGCGCTGGAGGCCTTCACCGCGTCTTGTGTCCGGCCGGACTGACGTCTCCCCCTCCCACCGAAAGGGGGTTGAGGGGAAGGAGCGCGCGCTACAATCACCCGAGTGAATCGAACGGATAGGGCAGGCGTTGAGTCTGCCCATCAGAACGTTCAAAACGGCGAAGCCGGATGAGAGTTTTTTGGAGGGGCCCGGGGAACCTTTTTTGCAAAAAAGGTTCCCCGGAAGCGGCCATCGCTACTCGGAATCGCCCGTATTTGCTGAGCCTTGCGTTCAGCGTTGGTACGCCGGCAGCACATGCCGGTCCACCGACAGGGCCAGGACGGCCATGCTCACCAGATAGACCCGGCCGTGATTGCCTTCGCTGTTGCCGGGCGGCGAGGGCCAAGCGCCGTCGTCCTGCTGATTCTTGACCAATAGCTCCACCAAACCGGGCGAGTATTTCTCCCACAATTCCGGCCGCGCCCGGCTCAGGCCCACGGCATCATAATAAATGCGGTAGAACAGCCATTCGCCGTTCCATTTGGCGGGTTCGCGCAGAATCCGCTCCCCGATCCGGGTGACCAGAGGGTCGGCGTCATGACCGCCGATGGCGAAGCAGAGCATGCCCAGTCCGCGTAGGGCCGGACCGTGCTCGTTGGTGCCCTGGTAGCCGACCCGACCGTCGTCGGTGGTGTTGCGCCGGGCGTATTCATAAGCATGTTCGATCACCTCGCCGGGCACGGTGATGCCCACCTGCTGAGAGGCATGCAGGCTCATGAGCTGCCAACCCGAAAGGCTCAGGTCCGAATCCGGAGATTCAGGGGCGTAACGCCAGCCGCCGGCCTGCTCCGGCGACTTGTTGACCCGGGCAGCCCGAACCGTCAGCCCCACCGCCCGTTCGAGCGCCGCCCGCAGCCGCTCCTCCATTTCCTCGTCCCGGACCATGCCCAACGCCTCGGCCAGCATCAGGGTGGCGATGCCGTGGCCGTACATGCGGCTGTTGTCGGCCCGGCCGAAGTAGCCGTCGCGTTCCTGCCGGTCGAGCACATAGCGCAGGCTGCGCAGCAGCCAGCCGCCGCATTCGCGATCGTCGAAGGTCACCCCCGCGGCCAGATGGGCCATAACCGCCAGGCTGGTGAGCGCGGTGGGCGTGGCCGTGCCGACCGCCCCGTCCGGCTGCTGCTGGCCGCGCAGCCAGGCGAGCGCTTGCCGGATGGCTCGGTCGCGTGGCTGCTCCTGAGTCAGGATTTCGATAACCTTCTGATCGTCCAACTCGGCTGCCGGACCGCTCGCCCCGCCCAGGCACAACCACAAACCCAGACACCCGGCCCAGCGCCAAGCCCAGGCCTGCAAAACGCCCCTGGTACGGCCAAAACGCCGCTGGCCACCCAGATCCGAAATCCTGTCGGTGCCGGTCAATTCCCGCATCGGCCCAGACCTCCTCATTCCTTTGTTTCCGCCAGCTTGCGGAAATAGGCCCGGATGGGACCGCGTTCCTCTTCGGAAAAATGTTCGATCGCGCCGGCCCGGATATCGCGGCGCACATCGCCCGAAAGTCGGGCCCACTCCGCCCCGTCCACGCCACCGACGGGCAGTTTATCCTCGGCCGGAGCCAGAGCCGCAGCCGCCGGCGCAGCCTGAGTCGACGCCTGAGTGGCGGTGGAGGTATCCGCCCCTGAGGCTTGAGCGGCGGCGGCCGTTCGGCCTGTCTCCTCCGCTGCCGGGCGGGAGGCGGCCGCCAACTGCGCCGCCGCCTGGCCCAGGATCTCACTCGCCTGGCGGTAGGAGGCGCCGTTTTGGGGCGCAGCCTGTACTGCCGCCAAGGCGGCCTTGGCGGCTTGGCTGGCCTGCGCGGCGGCCTGGTCGCCCTCCGCCTGCCCTTTCGCCCCGGCCGCGGCATTCTTTCCGGCCTTGGCCGCCATGGCGTCAGGCTGACCGGTGCCGGTTTTCTGACCGGCCTGCAACCGGGCCACCTGGGCCGCCTGTTCGGCCGCCTGCTGGGCGAGGCGCTCGGCCAGTTCGGCCTGGCGGGCCAGAGTCTCGGCCGCATTCTGCTGGGCGCCGGCCAGCCCGGCCAATTCCCGACCGGCCTGCCCCAACCGTTCGGGGGGATTCTCTCCCGCGGCCGCTGACTTTAGCCAAGCCTCGGCCAACGGCCGCACCGCCGCCTGGGCCAAAGCCTGGGCCTGGGCCCGCCCCTGTTCGGCCAATTCCCGATCCGCCTGCGGCCCCGAGGTTCCGGCCGCCTGTCCGGCCTGCTGGGCCAATTGGCCCAGCTGATTGGCCTGATCCGCCATGGCTTTGCGGGCGGCTTCGGTTCCGGCCCGTAATTGGCCGGAAGCATTGGTTGCGGCCGTTTTCAACTCCTCGTTC
>CAYMGG010000439.1:0-4855 GCA_964389915.1 uncultured Planctomycetaceae bacterium | reverse complement strand
CCAGAAGACCCCCAGGCCGTTCCACAGCACCACCGCGAACAGGGTCAGGGTGAAGAGCAGGCTCAGGGTCAGGGCCGCGCCGCTGAGCCAGACGAACGGTTCGCCCTTGCGCCAGAAACCGGAAGGCTTCTCGGGGGCGACCGGCGCGGAGGCGGCGGCCGGAACGGCAACTGGATTCGAAACCGGGTCGGGCATCTTGGCCTAAGTCCTTTTTTATTGGACTTGCCCGTATTTCTTGCGCAGGCTGTGGCGGACCAGCTCCGCCAGGGTGTTGAGCGCAAAAGTCATCAGGAAGAGCAGCACCGCCACCAGGAAGAGCACCCGGTAGAGCGTGCCCCCCACCGGTGCTTCCGGGATCTCGACGGCGATGTTGGCCGACATGGTCCGCATGCCGTTGAACGGGCTCCAGTCCATGATCGCGGTGTTGCCCGTGGCCATGAGCACGATCATCGTCTCGCCGATGGCCCGGCCGAAGCCGATCATGATCGCGGCGAAGATGCCCGGGCTGGCCGAGGGCAGGATCACCCGCCAGACCGTCTGCCAGCGGCTGGCCCCCAGGGCCAGCGAGGCCGCCGTCAGGCTGAAGGGCACGTTGGCCAGCGAATCCTCGGCGATCGAGAAGATGATCGGGATGACCGCGAACCCCAGGCCGAAGGCGATGATCAGGCAGTTGCGCTGATCGTAGCGCTGGTGAACGGTGGAGTAGAGCCACTGGGCGAAGTTGCCGTCGAAACAGACCCGCTCCAGGTACGGCCCCAGGGCCGCCGCCAGGGCCAGGCCCAGGAGCAGCACCGGCAGGGCCAACATGAACTCGTAGCCCTTCTCCACCCGCTTGGCCCAGTCCTGGTGGCGGATGGCCTGCCAGAAGAGCAGGAAGAGGCTGAAGGCCAGGGGCACGGTCACCAGGCTGGCGAAGAGGGCCACGATCCAGTATTCGAGGATCGGCGCCAGCCAGAGGGCGATCAGGAAGCCCACCACCACCGAGGGTATGGCCGCCATGACCTCCACCGCCGGCTTGATCCAGTTGCGGAACTCGTGGGTGGTGAACTGGCTGACGTAGAGGGCCGCCAGCAGGGCCAGGGGCACGGCGAAGCCCATGGCGTAGAGCGTGCCCTTCAAGGTGCCGAAGATCAGGGGCACAACGCTCAGCTTGGGTTCGTAGTCGTCGGTGGTGGCCGAAGACTGCCAGGAATATTCCGGCCGGTCGTAGCCCTCGTACCAGACCGCGCCGAAGAGCGTGCCCAGGCTGACCTCGGGGTGGGGGTTTTCGATCCGGTAGATGGTCAGCGTGCCGTTTTCGGAGAGGGCCGCCAGCCCCTGGCCGCGGCCGTTTAAGGCCATGGTCCGCAGGGGATGGACGTGGGGCAGCTCCAGCAGGTGCCGCTCGCTGGTCGGATAATCCAGGTTGATCGAGCCCTGGCGGTCGAGGCTGAAGACGGTCTTGTTGCGCCGCGAGGGGAGGGTCTGCACGATGTCGGCGGCGTGGGCGCGCAGCGGGTGGATGCGCCGCAGGCGCTTGGCCCCGGTCGGCCCGCCCACCCGGACCGGGAACCACGCCCCCCAATCGCCGCCCGCCCCGGCGACCAGGAGCGAGACGTCGCCGAAGGTCAGGCCCAGGTTGGTGATCTGGCGGCTGTCGGCGAAGGCCGCCTGGCGGTCGAGCAGTTCCACCGCGTCGGGGTCGGTCACCCGCCAGCGCAGGAGCATGCCGTCGGTGGTGCCGGCGTAGAGGAATTCGCAGGCCCCGTCCAGCAGCAGGGCCGAGACTTCGGCCCCGGGCGGCGGGGTGAGCAGAGCCGTGCTCAGTTTCTCCTGACGTTTGCCCAGCAGGTCGGAGCTGACCTCCCGGCGGGTGTAGTGGATGCGCCCGTCGGCCAGGAGGCGCGCGCAGCCAGCCGCGTCGGTGGTCGCCGAATGCCGCACGGCCACCAGTTTGGTGACCGGCAGATCCTTGGGGGCGGCGAAATTGGCCGCCAGGTGGACGGAGTGGTCGATGTAGCGCGCGCCGTGGCCGTCGCCGCTGAATCGGGCGACGAAGTCCACCTGGAGCAGGCCGGCCGTGCCGTTGGCCCAGAGCAGGGCCGTGGTCTGGTCGCCGTTGTCATGCACAGCCTTTAGGGCCATACCCTTTGGGGTCTCGGGCACGGTCTCGCGGCCCAGTTGGCGGCCGTTGCGCAGGTCGAGGAAGACCAGCGTCCCGGTGGCGTCCATCACGTAGCCGGTCTCGAGATAATCGTCGAGGCCCAAGGCGGCCGGGCCGTCGCTGAGCAGGCCTTCCGGCAGGCCGAATTCGGCCTGGGTTTCGGCCGAGGCGGGTTGGAAGAGGGGGAGGGTGACGCTGACGATCAGGGCCAGGATCATGACCACGCTGACGATGACGGTCAGGCCGCCGGCGACGATCACCCCGCCGGCCAGGCGGTCGATAAGTTTGGCCTTGCGCAGATGGCTGCGGTTCATCGGGCACCAATCAAACAGGAGATGAACGTTGCGTCGACTCGCGGAAAAAAACCCACAATCCAAGAGCTTGGCCGCGGGGCGGGGGCGCTTTCAAGCTGCTGGATTCCGGATTTTTTTCAAGTGAAAAAGGGTGGACTCCGCCCCGAAGGGGGTTCGGGACGGAGCCCTGTTTCGCCCAAATAAACACCGCATCCGGCAATTGAGCGCCGGCGCGGCGCCGACCCGGTCTTATTGCAGCAGGGTCAGCATCTTGTCGGCCACGGCCTTGGGCAGGGGCAGATAACCGTCCTTGATCACGATCTCCTGGCCTTCCTTGGAGAGGACGAACTTCAGGAACTCGGCTTGCAGCGTGTCCAGCGGCTTGCCCGGCTGCTTGACCACGTAGACCCAGAGCATGCGGCCGAGGGGATATTTGCCGGCCAGCACGTTGTCGTAGTTGGGCTCGAAGGCTTCGGCGCCGTCCTTGTCGGCCAGGGCAACGGCCTTGACGCCGGAGGTCTTGTAGCCGATGCCGGAGTAGCCGATGCCGGAACGGTCTTCGGTCACGCCCATGACCACGGCGGCCGACCCGGGCATCTCCTTGACCGAGTCCTTGTAGTCGCCCTTGTGGAGCGCGTGCTCCTTGAAGAAAGCGTAGGTGCCGGAGACCGAGTTACGGCCGAAGAGGCTGATGGAGAGGCCGGCCCAATCGCCGGTCAGCCCGAGCTCGCCCCAGGTCTTGATCTCGGTGCCGCCGCGCTTGTAGGTCTTGGAGAAGATGCCGTCGACCTGGGTCAGGGTCAGCTTCTCGATCGGATTGTCCTTGTGGACGAAGACCGCCAGGCTGTCGAGGGCCACGCCAATGTTGGTCGGCTTGACCCCGTATTTCTTTTCGAACTCGTCGGACTCGTTGCTCTTCATGGTCCGGCTCATCGGCCCCAGCTGCGAGGTGCCGGCGATCAGGGCCGGAGGCGCGGTACCCGAACCCTTGCCTTCGATCTGCACGTTGACGTTGGGGTACAGCTTGCGAAAACCTTCGGCCCAGTAGGTCATCAGGTTGTTGAGCGTGTCCGAGCCAACCGAGTTGAGGTTGCCCGCCACCCCCTCGACCTTCTGATAGGCCGGCAGGTTGGGATCGACCTCCATGGCCGAGGCACCGGCGCCCAGCAGGGCCGCCGCCGCCACGCCCAGGAGTCCGCGTCCCAGATTGCCCACGAAACTCATAAGCCTTCTCCTTATTGTCCAAATTTCGACAAAGCACTGCTTTTCCGACGGCATCGACCGCCGATGATCCTGTTTTTAGGCGGGGCGGATTTGACCTGTGCCCCAACCACGACCGGAACTATAGGGCAGAAATGTTAGGAGATTATTAGGACAAGACGAAATTTATATGAAAGAGACGGACGGCTCCGGGGCCAATTTCGCTTGACGATAGATTTGGGTGATCCGGTGACAGGTGGGGAACGGGCCGAATCATGCCGGCGAATGTTTCCCGCCGATTAAGCGCCTGCGAGTTTGTCGTGTGAGGATAAAAAGGGGGAGGTGTGCTCAGACTTCGGCGAGAGCTTTTTCTTTGACCGTCAGTGGCAGATGGAGGGTGAAGACACTGCCCTGGCCGAGTTCGCTCTCCACCGTCACCCGGCCGCGGTGGGCCAGGCAGATGTGCTTGACGATGGCCAGGCCCAGACCCGTGCCGCCCAGGTGCCGGCTGCGAGCCTTGTCGACCCGATAAAAACGCTCGAACAGGCGGGGCAGGTGGGCCCGGGCGATGCCGCTGCCGTGGTCGCGCACCTGGATCACCAGCTCCCGGTCGGCGGCGGCCAGTATCTCGACCTCGGTCTCCTCCGGGCTGTACTTGACCGCGTTGTTGATCAGGTTCACCACCGCCTGCTCAATCAGCGGGCCGTTGAGCGGGGCGTTCAGGGTTTCGGGGCAGACCACTTTGAGGTGGATGCGCTTGGCCTGAGCCTGCACGGCGCAGATCTGGGCGGCCTGATCGAGGATCTCTTTGACGGGGGTGAGCTCGCGGGCGATGCCCTCGTGGTCGCTGTCCCGCTCGATGCGCGAGAGGCTGAGCAGGTCGTCGATGATGGCGTTTAGCCGGTCGGCGTGGCGGCCGACGATCTCCAGAAAACGCCGGGCCTTCTCCGGTTCCTCGATGGCCCCGTAGAGCAGGGTCTCGACAAAACCCTTGATCGAGGTGATCGGGGTTTTGAGCTCGTGGGAGACGTTGGCTACGAAGTCGCGGCGGATCTGTTCCAGCCGGCGCAGGCGGGTGAGGTCGGTCAGGACCACCAAAACTCCCAGCTTATGGCCCGCCCCGTCGCGCAGGGCCGCGCCGTGAAGCTGGAGGTAGCGCTCCTGGCCGCCGACCGTGACCTCGATCTCCGCCTCGGCCCGTTCGCGTTCGTTCAGGGTT
>CAYMGG010000438.1:0-4890 GCA_964389915.1 uncultured Planctomycetaceae bacterium | reverse complement strand
GCAGCCAGGGCCAGCCCTCGGACTGCCCCAGCGGCGCGGCCAAGCCCTCGCGCCGGAAGACGTCGTCCTGCTCCGGCTGGCCCGAAAGCAACCGACCCCCGCCCGCCTGGGCCAGGCGTTCCAGCAGATTCAAGTCGGAGTTGAGCCGCTCGCTCTCCGCGCCCGCCGGCCGGACCGCCCCGCCATAGGCGGCCGCCGCCACGCCGGCGCCGGCTTTGCCCACCCCCGCCGATACCGCGGCCACCTCGTAGCGGCCGGCGGCTTCGGCCGGGAATTCGCCCTCGTAGGTGCAGACCCCGGTCTGGCGCAGGCGCAGGCGCAGGGTCCGCGAATCGGGCGTGGTCACCGTGGCCGTCAGATCCAAAAAGGAGAGCGGCCGGCCGGCCTCGTCCAAGGCGTGGACCAGAATCTTGCCCTGCCGGCCTTCGATGTCGGTTTGCAGGCGCAGATTGCCCGGCGGGGGGCGCAGCAGGCGGTGGACCAGGTTGCTCCAGAAGGGCGAGAATTTGTCCCAGCCCAGCCAGTCCTTTCCCCAGCGATTCTTGGCGTCCGAGGTGAAGGCCGCCGCCAGGCCCAGCCCGTAGCGCCAGTGGGCCAGGATCGGGTCGCGGTTTTCGTTCTGGCTGACCAGCGGGGTCTTGGCCGCCGCCTTGGCGGTGGTGGCCACGTAGCCGTGGAGCGGCGGAATGGCGTTAAGCGGCAGGCCGGCCAGAAACTCGTCGCCCGGATCGGTGACGGCCGGAACGAAGGTCTCTTCGAAAAGCAGGCCGCGCTTCACCTGGAGCGACTCCTGGATGAAGATCTGGGGCAGATGCCGGGGATCCTTGACGTAGTGGTAGCGCCCGCCGCCGGTCCGGGCCAGGAGCTGCATCAGCTTCTGCCCCTCGGGTTCGCCGATGCCCACGGCCGAGACGGTCAACCCGTCGTGGGCCATCCGGCCCACCAGCTGGGCGTAGTCCGTGCCCGTGGTCTGCCCGTCGGAGAGGACCACCACGTGCTTGTAGGCCGCCGGCAGCTTGCGCAAGGCTTCGTGGGCCTTTTTCAGCGCGGCGGAGATGTCGGTGCCGCCGGCCGAGCCCAGCTGGGCGATCTGGCGTTCGATGGTCCGCCGGTCCTGGGCCAGGACCGGCTTGACCAGCCACTCGGCCTCCTGGTCGAAGGCGATCACGCCGATGTAGTCATGGGGCGAGAGGACGCGCACGGCGGCGCAGGCGGCGGCCTGGGCCTGGGCGAGTTTTTCGCCTTCCATGCTGCCCGAGCGGTCGACGGCCAGGATCAGCGCCCCGTTGGGTACGATCTTCTTCTGCTTGAGGTCCATGTCCACCGGCAGGGCCTCCTCCAGCGGCGTCTGGCGGTAGTTGCCCGCGCCGAAGGAGTTCTCGCCCCCGATCATGAGCAGGCCCGTGCCCTGGGCGTCGACCAGGGCCCGCAGCCGGGCCATCCGCGGCTCGCCCAGGGCCTCGGCCGAGACGTTGTCGAGGATCACGCAGTCATAGGCCGAAAGCTCGCCGGATTCGGGCAGGCCCCGGGAGGCACAGAGGCGCAGGGTCGGCCGCGGCCCGCCGCCGCCGGATTCGATCAGGCGCAGGCCGGCTAGCAGGGCCGTCTGCAACCGGGGGGTGTAGCCGTCCTCGCGTTCGAGATTGCCGTCCACGTAAAGGACGCTGGGCGGGCCGGTCACGCGGGCGAAGGCGTAGGCCGAATTGTTCTCCGGAAAATGATCGGCCGCCGGATCGAGCGGCTCGACCACGGCCTCGTAGCTGGTCACCCCGGCCACGGCCCCGTCGGCCGGCAGGACCAGGGGCAGGGAATATTGGTTGTGCCCGGCCCGCAGTTCGATCGGGGCGCGGGCCACGACCACCCCGTCGTGACGCACGAGCAGGCGGGCGGCGGCGTTCTCCGTGGCCCGGATCAGGGCCCGCAGGGCGAAGGGCACGCCCGGCTGGATCCGGTCGGGCAGGACGGCCTTGGTCATCATGATTTCGCGCTGGTTCTGGTAGACGATGGGCAGCACGTCCACGGCCACGCCCGCGGCGTGCAGCCGCTCGACCTCAGCCAGGGCGTCGTCGCGGTTCTGGTTGCCGTCGGAGGCCAGGACCAGGCGGCGGCGAGCCGCCCCCGGCAGGGTGGCCGCGGCCAAACGCAGGGCCGAGGCGATGTCCGTGCCGTCGCGGTCGATCACCCCCTGGCGCTCGGGCGGAAACGGCAGGGGCGAGGGCGGCTGTTCGCAGACCGCGTCCGAGCCGAAATAGATCAGACCCGCCAGGTCGCCGGGGGGCTTGCGGTGGACCGTGGTCTGCAAGTAGTCGCGCACCCCGGCCACGGCCGCGGCGGGGATGGAGGCGGAAAGGTCGACCACGAACTGCACGGCCACGGTCCGCGCGCCCTGCGGCCAACTGGGCCGGGCCAGGGCCAGGACGAGCATGGCCGTCAGCAGCAGGCGCAGGGTGAGGGCGCCGCGCCGCCGGCCGGCCGGCAGTCCGGCCAGGCTGCGCCGCCCCAGCCAGACCATGAACGGCAGCAGGACCAGCAGCAGCAAATAGAACGGCTGAGCAAAGGTCAGGGGCCAGGTGGACATAAGAATCGCCTTGGGCGCAGACTCACAAGCCTCATTGCCAGAGGAAAGCCTTTGGCTTCCACCCACGCAACTCCATAAACCACAACCGGAAATCCCAGATTCCCATCCGCTTAGGGATTGCCTTTTTCATCATATCCAATAGTATCGTAGGCGCAAACGCTTTCGGCCGTAAAGCCGGCCCGATAAAAATTCGCCCCCCGCCGACGAACCGGCCGACCCCCCGGTTCGCCCTTCATTTCGTCGGCCAGCCCGGAGACGGCTTCATGAGCGACCTCAAGGCCATGTATCGAACGGTGATGGACGACCACTTTCCGCCGGAGCTGACCATCTCCTTCGGCGAGCAGCGGCTCGTCTACCGCAAGCGGACCTGGAAGCTGGTCGAGGACGACGGCAGCCTGGTCGAGAAGGGGCTGCGCTACGGCGAGAACCCGGGCCAGGAGGCCGCGCTCTACGAACTGGTTGGCGGCAACCTGATATTGGGCGACTGCGCCTTCATCGCCCCGGGCCGGGGCCTGGTCTCCTGCCTGAGCGAGGAGGGGCTGATCCAGTTCGGCAAACACCCCGGCAAGACCAACCTGACCGACATCGACAACGCCCTGAACATCATGCGCTATCTCGAGAACCGGCCGGCCGCGGCGATCATGAAGCACAACAATCCCAGCGGCGTGGCCTACGGCCCGGATTCGGCCGCGGCCTACGACCGGGCCAACGCCGCCGACCGGCTGGCCGCCTTCGGCGGTTGCGCGGTCTTCAACCGGCCGGTGGACCGTACCGCCGCCGAGCTCTTGGCTCACAACTATCTGGAGGTGGTGGTGGCGCCGGAATACGAAACCGGCGCGGTCGAGATCCTGGCCGCGCGCAAGAACCTGCGCATCGTCAAGATCGGGGCCGTCGATAAAATCCGCGAATACGCCCCCGCGCGCTTCGTGGACTTCAAGAGCCTGATCGACGGCGGCCTGATCGTCCAGCAGTCACCCCTGAACCGCATCCGCACCGCCGCCGACTTTTTGCCCGCCGAGCACGTGGCCAAGGACGGCACGGTCACCCGCATCGAGCGCGCGCCGACCGAAACGGAGCTGGCCGACATGCTCTTCGGCTGGTCGGTCGAGCAGGGGGTGACCTCCAACTCGGTCATCTTCGTCAAGGACGGGGTCACCACCGCCATCGGCACCGGCGAGCAGGACCGGGTCGGCGTGGCCGAGATCGCCGTCTTCAAGGCCTATAAGAAAAAAGCCGACGACCTCTGTTTTCGCCGGCACGGCTGCCTTTTCTTCGAGTTGGAGCTAAAGGTCCAGGCCGGCCACCTGCCGCCGGCCGCGGCCGAGGAGATCCGGGCCGAAACGGACGCGCAGAAGGCGGGGCTGGCCGGAGGCGTGGCCGTTTCGGACGCCTTCTTCCCCAAGCGCGACGGGGTCGACGTCTGCCTGGCCCAGGGCGTGCGGGCGATCGTCCAGCCGGGCGGCTCGCTGGCCGACCGGGAGGTGATCCAGGTTTGCAACGCCGCCGGGGCGACCATGGTCTTCACCGGGCAGCGCGCCTTCAAGCATTGATCGTTCTTTCGCGGACTGTTCAGAAGCGGAGTTCATCATGACCGACGAACCGACCGAAGCGGCCCTGCGCCAACTGCGGCTGGCCCTGGAAACGGGCGAAGTCCGGGTGGAGACCCTCACCCTGCAGAACGGCCGCCTGACCCTGACCCTGAGCGCGGCGTTGCAAAGCGTCCGGCTGACCGAATCCCCCGCGCCCGAGCCGACGGTCGCCTCCCCGGCGATCGTCGAAACCGCGCCAGCCGCCCCGGTCCTGCCGCCAGTTCTGCCCGACGCCCGGACCGCTTCGGGCGTGCTGGAGGTCTCGCTGGAAGAGATCTATTCGGCTGCGGAGGCCGGCGCACAGGACGTGACGGGCGAAACCGCCGACCGTTCGGCGAGCGAAGAGGCGCGGCTTGAATCCACCGCATTCGACCTGCCGGCGTCCATTCTGGAGGCCTCGGTGGCGCCCGAGCCGGGCGAGCCCGCCGAATCCCTGGCGCAGGAAGAAAGCGCGCCGAGCGAAGCGCCGGTCGGCGGGGAACTCGCTCCCTCCGAGTTGGTTGAACTGACGACTGATCTTGACGAAGATATTGTCCAAGAGATCTCGGCGGCCTTCGACGTCGAATCGGAACAGTCCTTCGAAGTCGAGTCCGCCGTTCCCCCGGCCGTCGAGGAGGCAACCCCGCCCGCCGCGCCCGAAGCCGGGGAGGACGACCTGCCCAACGGCGACGTGGACGACATCGTCAACCGCCTGCTGGCCCAGGCCGTGCCCGAGATGATGGG
>CAYMGG010000437.1:0-4893 GCA_964389915.1 uncultured Planctomycetaceae bacterium | reverse complement strand
GGGCCTGATCCCGGCCTGGTGCCCCTTCTCGGACAAGGAGAAGATCATCTACCGCGGCCTGGCCGAGCGGGTCTTTACCGCCGCCAAACGCGGCATCAAACACGTCAATCCCGAATCCCTCGACTGGGTGGCCATCGACGCCGAGCACCTCAAGCGCGTGTACGACGACCTGCTGGCCGAATTCGGGGTCAAGGTCCGCTTCCAGACGGCCCTGGCCGGGGTCGAATGCCGCGCCGCCGGCGAGGTGGACGCGCTGCTCGTGGCCGACAAGAACGGCCTCTCGGCCCTCAAAGCCAAGGTCTATATCGACTGCACCGGCGACGGCGACCTCTCCGCCTGGGCCGGGGCCAAATACGAAAAGGGCGACGGCCAGGGCGTCATGATGCCCGTGACCCATTGTTTCCTGCTGAGCAACGTGGACGACTACGCCTACGCCCACGGCCCGCGGCTCTACGCCGGCAACAAACAGAGCCCGATCTACGACCTGGTCAACTCGGGCAAGTATCCGGCCATCAAAGACGTGCATTTCTGCACCAACCTAGTCGGCCCCGGCACGGTCGGCTTTAACGCCGGCCACATCTGGGACGTGGACAGCACCGACCCCGACTCGGTTTCCTCGGCCTTGACCGAAGGCCGGCGCATCGCCGCCGCCTTCCGCGACGGTTTGGCCGAATTCGTTCCGGCCGCCTTCGCCAATGCCCACCTAGCCGCCACCGCCCCGCTCCTGGGCGTGCGCGAGAGCCGGCGAATCATCGGCGACTACCTGCTCACCCTGGCCGATTACGAGGCCCGCCGCAGCTTCCCCGACGAGATCTGCCGCAACAGCTATTTCGTGGACATCCACACCACCAAGGAGGAGATCGCCGAAATGGTCAAGGGCGTCCTCCACGTCGAGGACCGCGCGGTCCGCTACGGCCCGGGCGAGTCGCACGGCATCCCCTATCGCTGCCTCACGCCCAAAGACGTGAAGAACGTCCTGGTCGCGGGGCGCTGCATCTCCTGCGACCGGCCCGTCCAGGGCAGCGTGCGGGTCATGCCCGTCTGCCTGGCGATGGGCGAGGCGGCCGGCCTCGCCGCCGCCCAGGCCGGCCGCGAAAACCGCGGTGATGTCCATGCGGTCGACACCGAAAAGCTCCGGACCGAACTGCGAAAGGCGGGGGCTTATCTGCCTTAAGGGCCGGAACTGATCATCTTGAAAACAACCTCCCGGGGGAACTTTTTTGCACAAAAGTTCCCCCGGGCTCTTTCAAAAAACTCGCCTCCAGCTTCGCCGTTTCGAGCGTTTAGATGAAAACATTCGACCTCAAACCGATATGTTCGGCTGGCCGGCACGAACTGGCGGGCCATTGGGAAAATCGCCCGGCGGGAGCGCGGGGAATGGCCGCCAAAGCCACGGCCGCGCGTTGAATGTTTGCGAAGGGGAACCAGGGGGACTTCCGTCCCAAAAAGTCCCCCCGGAGCGAGGTTCACTTGACGGGGGTGAACTTGAACACCCGGGTCTGGGCCAAATACATCTCCACCGGCAAGCCCTCGGCCGCCTGGGCCGCGGAGATCTTCTGCGGACGGGGGGCGTCGGCGGTCAGCTCGGTCAGCTCCCATTCGCCGGCGGCCAGACCGGTCAGCCGCAGCGTGGCCTTGACCGGCGGCGTCTTACGCAATTCCGCCCGATCGCCCAGGGTGGGATGGTTCGGCGGATGAGGCCGGAACGTATCGAGCAGCCGGTAGACGATGGCGTAATGCGTCTGGCCCGCCCGCAGGTGGTTAACTTGCACGAAGGGCACATCGCTGCCGATATCCCGCCGGCCGCCGGCCCAGGCGTACAGCGCCCGCATCAGCCCCGGGCACTTCTCCCAATCCGGCGTGCCGCCGAACAGCACCACCGCCCCTTTGCCGTGGGGCCAGCTCAGCACGGCCGGCGTACCGTCCGCAAAACTCGCCGCCACCGTCCCGTTCTCGCCGGGCAAGCTTACCGTCCGCTGCAAAAATAGCGGCTGCCCGGCCGGCAGGATCGCGCCGGCCGCCACGGTCGCCGGCCGGATCTCGTCATCCTTCGCCGAAGGCGCAAAGCCGCTGTTGCCGGCGTCGACCGCCTGCAATTCGGCGTTGAGCGCGCGGTTGCGCCACCCCAGACGCTTGAGCAGCGCATCGGGATTGTCCGGCTCTTCGACCACCCAGCCGCCCGAATCCGGGAACATGGCCACCTTGCCCCCTTGGCTGACGTAAGCTTCCAGCGCATCGGCCAGCTTCGCCGGCATGACCTGCGCGGCCCCCTGGGGCAGAACGATCAGCTTCATCGCCGCCAGATTGGCGAAATCGTCGTTCTCCGAAATGCATCCCGGCCAGAGCTGATCCCGGTAGAGCGCCGCCGCCGGCCGGGTCAGATAATCGCCCAGCCGCAACGGAAAGAACGTATGGACCATGTAGTGCATCGTGCTCCAGGTGGCGACCAGCGCCAGGTCGATCGGCTGGTTGAGCTCGGCGTCTCTGAGCTCCTCCCAAAGCGGCCGCCACTTGCTCTGCCACTCCTTCAGCCCGTCCTCCCGGTCGGCCGTCCAGGTTCCGACCGGAATGTTCGACCGCCAGTAGCAGTTCCAGTGGTAGCCCATCCCGCCGGGCGAGGAGATCTGGAAGGTCGCATGCTCCAGCCCGCCGGGGGTGGGGGTCATAAGGTGGACTTCGTGCGGCCAGGCCTTGCCGGTTTCGAGCACCGCGCGCACGGCCTGCATGGGGATCTGGTAATACAGCTCGCTTCCGCCGGTGTGGCGGCGCCAGCCCAATTCCGTCGAGGAGCGGGTCAGACGTTCGGAGGCGAAATCCAGGCCGAAGTAGCCGACCACCGACCGCTGCGGATCAAGCTCCCGCAGGGGCTTGAGCACATGGTCGATGAAAAAGGTCTCCAACCCGTGCCGGCGGAAAGCGGTCCAATCGCGCCAGGCCGGGCTCAGATCCGGCCGGCGGCAGTCGTCCGAAACCTGCGGCGGGGCCGAGTACTTGCCCCCGCTCCAGCGGTAAAACTCGGCCAGCGCCGCCGGCGAGTAGTCCGCCAGCAACCCCACCCAGGGCCGGTCCAGCGTGGTCCAGTCGACCGCCCCGGGCTTCCCCCAGAGATGATAGCCGGCGACCTGCGGATCGTTGCGGTAGCGCTTGACCACCGCCTGGGTGAAAGCGGTGATGGCGTCGAGCAGCCCCGGACTCCAGACCGACCCCGTGGCGGAGGAAACCCGCCCATGGCGCTGAAAATCGGCCCGGCCGTGGCTGCTGCGCAGGTTCACCATCTCCAGCCACGCCGGCGGCCCGAAGCGCGGTTCGAGAATGACCCGCCCGCCCTGCCGCTCCACCTCGGCCACCAGCTGGTCGGTGACGCTGAAGTCATAGACCCCCGGCAGCGGCTCGGCGAAATCCCAGTCGATCCGCAGCCGGATCAGGTCAAAGCCGGCCCGGCGGCCGTCGGCGATCCACTGCCGACAGTTTTTGAAAAAATCGGGCCGGTCGGGGTGGTATTCGTAATCCGACCAGGTGAAGTAATTATGCCCCGGCCCGAACAGGTCGTTCTCGGTCAAGGTCTTGCCGGTCAGGGCGAAAGTTTCCGGCCCGATCTGATCCGCCGGGGTCCGACACCCCAATAGCCGCTCCTCCCGGTCCAGGAGCAATTTTCCCCATCGCCGCTCCGCGCGGAAATGATACGTGCCCGGCGCCGGCGGCGTCCATTTGACCGTCTCCCCCTCGACCGGGCCGGAGGCGAGCTTCTGGCCCGCGGCAGCCTCGATCCACCACTGCGCGGTTCCTTCCGTGCCCGTCCACTTGGGCAGCGGCACCTCCAGCGCCTCCCCGGGATTCACGCTCAGAGCCGGGCCGGCCGGCAACGGAGTCGACACCGGCGAACTGAGCACGAGCAGTTCCAACTCGGTCTGCTCGCAGACGACTCCGTCTTCAACCGAGCCATTGGCCAGCAGTTCCTTGTCTGCCCGTTGGAGCGAGATCCGGTCGAATTCCGCCGTGCCCACGCCGCTGGTCAGCAGGTCGACGTAAATATATTTGGTCTCCGGCGGCAGCTTGAACTCGAACTCGCGCCGGCTCCACTCGGCCCCCGGCTCGATCCGCAGCTTGACGCCTCCGGGCAGGCCGTGCCAATCCTTGTCCTGCGGCCCGATGCCGACCTCGGGCGCGCCGTCGCCCCGGGCCAGCAGCGTCAGGCGGTACGCCCCCGGCTCGGCGATCCGCACCGTCTGCCGCCAGCCGGCAAAACCCTCGCCGCCGGTCTTGCGCGCCCAAAGGCAGCGCACGCCCTCGGGCGCGTCCTTTCCCCGCCACGCGGTCTGGCCCTCGGCCCGCCAGATCACCGGTTTCCACTCGTTCGGCCGGGCCTGCTCCAGGTCGGTCGGCCGCCGGGTGACCTGCAATTTGTAATCGCCCGCCGGCAGCGGTCCCAAAGCCAACGGCTCGCGCTGGGCCAGCGCATCGCCGGCGGCAAACTTCAGGTCTTGGGCGCCCCGGCTCAGGATGGAGCCCTGAAATCCGCGCTGCAAATACCATTCGAAATGCCCCTCACCGCCCCCGGGCAGCAGAAAGCTCAGCGGCAGCCAGGGCTCCTCCCCCGAACGCAAGAGGGGCGTGTCCATCCAATACTGCTCCCCCGGCCGGCGGACATACCAATGGTAGGCGCCGCAGCCCAAGTCATAGACGTCGGCCTCGATCTGCCCCAGGGCCCAGTCACCTTTGTCCTGGGCTCCGGCCTCGACGTTTAACCCCAGCAGGCTGAACGGCACCTGAGGCAATTGCGTGCCCCGGTCCTCGGCCAGCCCCACCTCGGGATGCAACTTGCCGCGCTCATTGGCCAGAAAGGCGTAGGTGTCCAGATACTGCCAGCCCTTCACCCAACCCGGCGGGACCGGC
>CAYMGG010000436.1:0-4967 GCA_964389915.1 uncultured Planctomycetaceae bacterium | reverse complement strand
AGGACCTGTTGCAGCGCCATGCCCACCACCGGGATGACGATCTTGCGCTCGTAATCGGGGCCGATCTGCTGGTGCAGGAGGGGCAGTTCCGCGCGGATCGGCCGATACCGGGTGGAGATCTCCACCTTCATGGTCAGACCTTCGGTGGTCAGCACCTCCACCACCATGTGCCGCTCTTTGATGCGCAGGTCGTAGACGTACAAGAGGTCCCACGGCCAGACCAGGCGGTAGCCTTCCCCGTAGACATGGTCGGTCACCGTGCCGCCGAAAAAGCGCTGGTAAAGCACGCCGCCTTCGCCGGAATGCACGGTGTAGAAGATCAGCCGGTAGAGCACGGCGGAGAGCAGGCACGTGAAGAGAATGAGGATGACCAGATAATGCTGGGCCCGTTCGGCGAACGGCGGCCTATCTGCCTCGGCCTGGAGGTTTTCCGGCATGGTGGAAGCGACCCCTTGCTTGAATCCCTTTTCCTGAGGCTCCGGCCGCAACGGGCGGACCGAAAGCGTACTGCGGCGGCAAACCTAATGAGGTTAGCCAAAAAAATTCCGCGCACAAGAGATATTCGGCTCAAACGGCCGAATCCCTGGCGGGCGGTGCTTCATCGTTGGATGCTTTAGCCCGGCTCAACCGAACAGATAAATCAGCGCTAATTGCGCCACCCCGATTAAAAATCCCAGCACCCCGCCCACCACCTCGATGAAGCGGAACTCCCGCCGCATGATCGACAGCAGCATCGCCTCGACCTTTTCCATGGAATAGGCCTCGATCTTCTCGCGGACGATGTCCTGGATTTTGAGCCGCTCCTGCATCGAGTCGCCGAACTGCTCCAGGAGCTGGGTCAGGGTGGTGTCGACCTCTTCGCGCACCTTGGCGCGCAGCTTGGTGAGCATGGCCTCGGTGACGAACATCCGGGCCATGGGATTGACCTTCTCGACCAGCTTGTCGTCGATCAAGGCGTCCACGCGCTGCCCGACCAGGGCGCGCAGCGGCTCGATCGTTTCCGGAGTGAGAATGAGCTGACGCAGGTCCGCACCGCTGAAGAGCTCGGTTTCGACCATGGTGCCCAGCTTGCGGGCCAGCTGCGGCTTGCGCTTGGGGAAGATCCCCTGCAAAGTCAGCAGCCCCAGCCGCAACGGCTGACGCGGATGGAACAGCATCTTGATGGCGATGAAGTTGGTCAACCACCCGATCAAGGCGCTGATGAGCGGCAAGGTCAGGTACTTGCACTCGGTGAGTATCACGGCCTCGCCCATCACTCCCCCGTAATGAAAGCGAAAAGCGCCGCGCGGCCCGCAGGCCGCGCGGCGAAAACAACCGCGGTGAACTTTACTTGACGGCGGCGAAGCAGATGCCCGCCAGGATCAGAAACGGGATGCCCGGAACCAGCGGCAGCGCCATGCCGATCACGCCAAGCACGGCCGAGATGCTCCCGACCGCAATCAGCACGCCGTTGGTCGCCGTCCGCCACAAGTTGCCCGCGCTGAGATCCACCATGATTCAATGCCCTCCGAACGGATTCACCACCAGGAAAAAGCGCGCCCGGCGGCGAACGCCACCAGACCGACCACCGCCCCGGTAATGGCGACCGGCGCCATTTCGATGACCGCCACGGCGCCGACCAACGTCACCGCGCCGACCCCGGCGCCTAGTCCGGCCTTGCCCGCATCGGACCACTGCCGCGGATCGCTGAAGGGACACGCGCCGCTCTTCGCCTCGGAATTATCCGCCATGACCGCTCTCCTTTTGAAAAAAACGACAGGCGCGGCGATTCGCCGGCGCCTGTCGCATCACCCCTCAAGGACTCCGCCGACTTACCAGTGGCCGGTGACCTTGCCGACGCCGTAGACGGCCACGCCGGCGATCGCACCGCCGAGCAGGACCGGAATGATGCCAGGCGCCATCGCCAGACCGGCAACCGCCAAGCCCATCTCGCCAGTCGCCGCGGAAGTGGCCGCGCCAACGATCGCGCCCACGCCGGCACCAATGCTGGCCTTCGAGGATTCGGCGAGTTCCTTACCATCAGCCATGTGTTGCCCTCCATTCTTAGAAGAAAAATTACTGCCACCCGGATTAAGCCCTGTTTCGACAGAGCTAACTATAATGCCTTCCTGATTGGTGTCAAGATTATACCCGACCTTTTCTTCACGTTTGATCTTCATATTTCCTCCGTTCATACATAATTCGGACTGGACAAATTAATCCCTTGCTTTCCCGAAGCACCCAATTTATGATCCCAGCCCGGGTATTGTGGCGGGCAAGACAGAGCTGTGAATGCGCGCACAACTCATTTCGCAGCATCTCGCCGCTTTTCGACTTGGTATAGATGCACAACCGGGCCGAGAGTTTCTGGTTTTTATTTCGATCTGAAATCGGCGCCGCCGGCTGCCCAGCCTATTCGGAGCCACGCAACAGGTTTCATGGCCGGTAGCATAAGGCCAAAAAGCCGAGCTTTCAAGGAAATAAAAAGCATGACTCCAGCCGGTAGCAATCGCCCCGCCTCCCGAAAGAAATCGAGTGCGGCCGCTGACGACCGCTTGCGGACGCCGCGCCGCGCACCTCGCGCTGCGCCTAAAAAGAAAATAACGGAAACGGCCGCGGCGGTCGGCGCATCCAAATCGGGTAATTCCTCCCGCTCACGCGGCGCGATTGACCGCCCGGCGGCGACAACAGCAACCAAAACCCACGAATCCAAACCCTATAAGGAGGGAGTCATCATGGCAGAAGCTCAGGCGGCGGCAGTGACCGATCGGGAAATCAAGGCGCATCAGCTCGTCAAGGACAACGTCTTTTGGGCCATGGGCGCGGGTCTGTTGCCCATTCCGGTGGCCGACGTGCTGGCTCAGTCGCTGGTGCAGATGAAGATGATCAGCGAAATCGCCCAGGTGTACGAAGTGCCCTTCAACCGCGAAAGCGTCAAGGCCCTGGTCGCCTCCCTGCTGGGCGGCACGGCCGCCGGCGCCCTCACGGCCACCACCGGCAGCTTCATCAAGGCTCTGCCCGTGATCGGCATGACCGCCGGCGCGGTGACCATGTCGCTCTACGGCGCGGCCACCACCTACGCGGTCGGCGAGGTCTTCGTCGAGCACTTCCGCACCGGCGGAGACCTGCTCAACTTCGACCCGGAGAAGTGGCGCGGCTACTTCAACGAGATGGTCGCCAAGGGCTCGGCCATGTTCTCGAATCTGACCAAGTCGGCCACCGCCGCGGCGGGGGCCGCCGCCGGCGCCGCCAGCGGCGCGGTCGTGGCTGCGTCCTCGAGCAAGACCGCCAACAAGTCCGAAACCAAGGCCTCCTGAATTCCGGTTCGGCGAATCTCGCTGCGCGTCGCGGCTTTCGGCGCCTCTTGCCAAAAGCCGCGACGCGGCTATAATCCGCCTTCAGGCTTCAGCCGGTGTCCGCGAATCGCCGGCCGAAAGCGTTTATTTGGCTCTGCTATATCCGAGGAGAAGGCGCATGATCGCCGCCGGTTCACTGGGCTGGATTCTCTTGTCGCTGATCAACGGCCATCTGGCCCGCACGACGCGCATCGGGTTCTGGGGGACTTTCTTCCTCTCCCTCCTCCTCAGTCCGATAGTGGTGCTCTTCGTCATCATCCTGCTCTCATACATCGGACAGCCCCGCGAGAACTATTAGTCTCGCGGAGCGGAGATACGACCCATGAAACGGTCCCTGACCTTGGGAATCGCCGGTCTTCTGCTCGGCCTGCTGCTGGCGCCGCCGGCGTTGGCCGCCAAGCACAAAAAGGTCCTCAAGCGCGAATACGTCTTTACCCCCGAGGAGCTCGAACAGCGCCGCCAGGAAGGCGCCAAGCACGTTGACGCGGAAATCCCGCCTTATGTGAAGCCCGCCAATCTCGAGCTTTCGGGCACCATTTACAGCTTTGGTTCGGCCTGGTTCGAATACCTGTTGCCGGCCTGGGGGGCGGCGTTCCAAAAGTTCTTCCCCGACGTCACCATCGACGTCAAGGGCATGTACAGTTCCGATGCGATTCGGCAACTCCAGAACGGCCGCGCCCACCTGGCCCCCGTCTCGTTCATGACCGACTGGGGCGAGGTGATGAAATTCGAAAAATACTTCGGGTACAAGCCGACCGTGATCCTGGTCACCGCTGAGGCCATCGTGGTCCTGGCCCACCCGGAAAACCCGATCCAAAAACTCACCCTCCAGCAGCTGGACAACCTCTTCTCCCACACCTTCAAGCGCAAGGGCTACGAGGTCAACCGCTTCGAGGATATGGGCTTCCCCAGCGGTTTCGAGGAGCGCTACTTCTTCTTCCACGGCCAGGACCGCAAGTCCGCCACTTACAGCTTTTTCCGCACCCGGGTGCTCAAATACGGCAGTTTCAAACCCATGCTCAGTGAGCACGCCATCCCCGAGGAGGTGGTCGAGGGCATTTCCGAGCACATCGGCGGCATCGGCTTCACCCGGGCCCGCACCGACCTGAGCCACGTCAAAATCATTCCCCTGCGGGATGAAGAGCTCAAGTCCGACCCCAACTATTACTATCCGGACCAGGATTCGGTCAGCCATCAGCGCTACCCCCTGACCGCCTGGTGCTACATCTGCGTCAACAAGCCGCCCGAGGAACATCTGATCCCGCTGGTTGAGGAGTTTCTGCGCTTCGTGCTCTCCTACCAGGGGCAGATCGAATCCTACGCCCAGGGTTTCTATCCCCTCTCGCACGAACTGATCCGCAAAAGCCTGCGCACGCTCGAACCGTGAGCCGGAAGTCCCCATGCCGCGCGACTTGATCCTGGCTCTGGAAACCTCCTCCCCTTTCGGCAGCGTGGCGTTATGGGGGCCCGACCGGGCTTGGGCGGAAATCCGTCTGGCCGAGGGGCTGCGCCACGGCCAGCTCCTCCTGCCGGCGGTGGCCGAATGCCTGGCTCGATCCGGCCGGTCGATGGCTGAGCTGGCCGCGGTGGCCGTAGGCGGCGGCGAGATCGGACGGGCCGATGAACAGGCCG
>CAYMGG010000435.1:0-4997 GCA_964389915.1 uncultured Planctomycetaceae bacterium | reverse complement strand
CCTTTTTTGGCTTCGCCGTAGGCCATAGAGCCGGTGAGGAGGTAGAGCGCCTTGACCGGATTGTGCCACTTGCCGTCCCCGGCTCCGCCCCAACCCTCGTAGCGCACCACCGCCTCCACCGAAGCGCTGGTGCCGGCCTGGGCGAAGTAGCGGGCGACGGGGAAATTGACCGGCTGCCACTGGCCGGCCGGGTCGATCCGATAATTGATCTGGTGGCACTGGTCGGTGGCGTCGATCAGGCGCAGCGTAAGCTCGGTCTGGCCGGCGGGCGCCTTGAGCCAGAAGCTCAACGCCTCGATCTCCTTGGCCGGCAGCTCCCGGCCGAGCTGCACGTAGTTGCCGCCGCCCGTGAAGTCGGCGTCCAACCGCAGGGCGGGGCGGCGTTGGGGCTCGACCGCCGCGTCTTCCGTCAGGCCGCCCTCGGCCCCGGGAAACTCCGGCCCGTTGCCGAACGACCAACCGGCGGCCGGCTTGGTCGGGTCGATCAGGTCCACCGTCTCGGCCGCTGCGAGCATGGCCCCCGCCAGGCCCGCCGCCAGAAGCCCCAGTACGATCCGCCAGCCCTGCATTGACTTGCTCCCAGATCAAGTCCCGCCGCCCCGGTGAGAAAGGGCGGGGGATCAGCTGCCACGGCCGTCGGTGCCGCGAAATTCACCCCGGCTCAGACAGGGTCGGGCCTGGGTGTTTTCATTGATGCGGGCCAGCAGTTTGGCCTGCATTTGGAGCAGCAGCGGCTGGGCCTCGGCCCGCGCGGCCAGGTCGTGCCGTTCGTGGGGATCGGTTTGCAAATCGTAGAGGCGAGTCGGGCTGGGGGGGATGTTCACCGGCTTGTCCAGATGCAGGCGGCCCAACCGGCGCGTATCGCTGCCCGGATCGCCGGCCATCAATTTATAGCGCCCGTCGAAGAGCATCTTGTCGCAGCCCATCTCCGTATAAATGGTCTCGCGGTGGCTCGTGGCGCGGCCGTTTAGGAGCGGGACCAGGCTGCGGCCCTGGTCCAGGTCATGGGCCGGCGTGCCGGTCATTTCGCACAGCGTCCGGCCAAGGTCCAGGGTTTCGACCAGCGCCCGGGAGTTCTGTCCGGCTTGCACTCCCGGCCCGGCGATAACCAGCGGCACGCGCAGGCTGCCCTCGTAAAAGCAGGTCTTGTCGAACCGGCCGTGATCGCCGGCCATTTCCCCGTGGTCCGAACTGTAGACGAAGATCGTGTTCTCCAGCTCGCCCCGGGCTTCGACCGCGGCCAGCACCTGGCCGACGGCGTGGTCGATCTGGCTGATGTAGGCGCGGTAGCCCTGGCGCGCCGCCAGGGTCCAGTCGGCCAGCGGCGCCTCGCCCCAGGGCCGGGTTTCGGTCTCGCCAGCGTACAATTTGACGAAATCCGGGTTCGGCTCGGTCGGCGAATGCGGCCCCGGAAAGCCGAGAAAGAGAAAGTAGGGCTGCGCGCGCGAGTAACCGGCCAGCCAGTCGCAGGCGGTCCGGGTGAGGAAGGAGGTTTCCTGCAACTCGGGCGGCAGGCTCCAGGCATGCGCGGCGAACGGATGCGCGGCGGGCTTTCCATGATCCATGAAATAATGCCAGTGGCGATAAAAATCGCGCACCGCCGCGTCGGCTCCCTGGCGGCGCAGAAATTCGGAATAAGCGCAGCGGATGCCGGTGGTGAACATCATGCCGCCGGAGACCTCCTGGATCTCGTCCCAGCCCAGGGAGTCCATGAACTGGCGATGCGTCTCGCCGGTCAGGTCCGAATCGTAGGCGTGGATCTCCATGTGCGTCTTGCCGATGGCGCAGGTCCGGTAGCCGGCGGCGCGGAGTTGCGGCACATAGCCGGGCGTATTCGGCGGCAATTGGTGCAGATTGGTGAAGCAACCGGTGTTCATGCCGTAGCGGCCGGCGGCGATGGCCGCGCGCGCCGGGCAGCAGAGCGGGGCCGGGCAATAGGCGTGATGAAAAATTGTCCCGGCTTTTCCTAGCCGATCCAGGTTGGGGGTGAAGGTCCGCCCGTTGTCTGCGTAGCCCATGAAATCCCAGCGGTGTTGATCGGAAAAGATGAAGACCAGGTTGGGGCGAAGGGCGGACATTTTGGCTCCTGGGCAAAGGCGCGGGCGGATTGACCAAAGTATAGAGAGCTGCGGCAAAATAGGCAACGGCTAGGGCGGGAAGCCGCTAGCCGGCCGTTGGGGAAGTCCGGCTCGACGCTCGACCCGGTCGGGCGCTAAGCGGCTAGCGGCCTGGCGGTATGATCTCCTTTTCAACAATTGAAGGCCGAAACGGTTGGAACTCCGTCAATCGCTAATATGGTCAGCCAAACACTCGCCAAGGCGAAGCTGGTGAGAGTTTTTTAGTGGGGTCCGGGGAACCTTTTTTGCAAAAAAGGTTCCCCGGAATCGGCCCTTATTATTGGGGGGGTGTTATAAGCCCGGAAGAGTCGGGGCAAGAATCAATTCCCCGCGGCGGCCGGACCGAACAATCTTTCATTGGTCAGTTCCTGATCGGCCGGCGTGATTTGATCGCCCGTGATCAGGCTGGTCATCTCCGGCGGCAGCTCGCCCAAGAGCCGGATCTTCTCCCCGGCCAGTTCGAGGAAGACCTGCTGCTGTAGTTTCCAGCGCGAAACCAGCGCCGGCCGGGGGGCCGAGAATTCCGGCCGCCCGTCGAGCGTCAAGCCCGCGCTTTGCACCGTGTAGCCGCGCAACTGGCCCGCCTCCCGGATCAGGCATTGGCCGAATCCTGCCTCCGGCCGCTCCAGGCGAATCCGCTGGCCGCCGGTCAGTTGGAACTCGACCGAGTCCGTCGCGGCCGCGAAAAATACGGCATATTCGCGGTCGCGGAGGGAGAACTCCACCAACCGGCCTTCCGGCCGGGATTCGACCCGCAGGCTGGATTGCAGGGCGGCGAGCTGTTCGGCGTCGCCCTCGGGCAGGAAGCAGAGCAGGGCAAAATCCCCTTCCGTGAAAGGCACCGAGATTTTGCGCAGGCTCAGGCCGGTTTCCTGATTGTCCAATTTGCGCAGGTAGGGGGTGAGTTTTTCTTCGTCCAACTGCGCCGGTCCGCAATTCCAACCGAGCCCGGCCAGCGCCCGCGTCGGCGTGGGCGAGGCCGTGCCGCCTTTGGGCAGGACCAGCGCCTTCTGCTCCAGGCGCAGACCGCTGAACGGGGCGGGGAATTCCTGCATCGTGAAGCGTTCCACCGGCGCGGCGAGCGCATAGCTTACGCCGGCCAGGCCGTTCGGCGCGGAAGTGCGGAACGCCGCCAACAGCACGTCGCCCAGGGCGATGAAATTCTGTTCGACCAGGATCGGCTTTTGCGCGCCCCGGCCGGGCAGCACCTGATGGAGCAGATATTGGCTGGCGGCGAATCCCGGCCGCAGGTCGCGCCAGACCAGTTGCGGGTCGCGGTAGGTGCCGGGCACCTCCAGACGCGGATAGCTCTCGCGCGCGTCGGCCCACAGATACAGGTGTCCGGTCCGGCCCAGGTAACGCAGGCCGCCGGGGTCCTTGGCCAAAGGCTGGGTTTCCAGTCCGTACTTCTCTTTGGCCTGCACGGGCGAGACCCGGCTGGGATTGCCGAAGACGGCCACCAGACCGGTGTCGCTGGTCAGGTGGGCGCGCTCGTCGCCGGTCCGGCGTAGCTGGAATTCATTATATTCCATCATCTGACTGGCCAAGCCGCCCCAGGAGATTTCCGCCGGTAGGCGAAGATAGGTTGTGAATTTTTCGTAGCCGCCCAACATGGCGTTGGCCCAGGCGACCGCGGTCGGATCGAACAGCCACCAGGGCGAGGGCAGCCCCTTGCGGGCGTATTCGGCAAACCGGTCCAGGCATTCGGCGGCAATGAAGGGGTTGGGCACCCGGGCCAGATAGCCGGCGGACATGCTTTGCGTGTCGGGCTTGATCCAGCTCGGCGAGCGGCTGTTCTCCACGCCGAAACCGCGGGTCACGATGGGCCGGAAGGCGAGGTCGGAGAACTGGCGTTTTTCGGCCCGGGAGAACTCGTCCCACAACCGGTCGATCACTTCGCCGAGCGGGCCCTCGCCCACGCTCTGATAGCCGCTGTCCACGCCGCCCTCCATCCAGAAACAGTCCTGGGCGCGGTGCAGGATGCTGCGTACCTTGCGTAGCGCCGCTGCCCGGGCGCCGGCATCGTTCAATTCGCGGGCCGCGAAGGTCAGGGCCGAGGCGGCGTGGGCTTCCTGGTTGTTGGCCCGGGTGTCCAGGTCGTCGTTGCGCAGGGCCGTGGTGTAGGTGGGCAGGAAGGCGCAGATGCCGGCCAGCGAGTCGAGCATCGCCGCCCGGGTTTCCGCCGGCAGACGGTCGCCGACCAGTTCCAGGGTGGCGCCGAGACTGAAGCCGACGCTGGCATTGACCATGAAGGCGTAGTCCGGCACGAAGATGCGCTTCTGCGGGTCCCAATGGGTCTGCCGCAGCCAAGCGAAGTGGCTGGCGATCCGGCCCAGCCGTTCGTCGGAACGGGTCAACACCGCCTGCCACGATTCCCAGATCATCAGCGTCGAGACGTGGGCCCAGCGGGTCTCTTCATGCTTGGCCTCCCAATGGTCGACGTGCCAGAAATCCCGGTCGCCCCAGGCCAGGGCGGCTTGCACCAATGCCAGGCGCGGATCGGCCGGGGTCGGCGCGGGGGTCTCGGCGGCGGCGGCCAGGGCGCCGGCCAGCCACAGATAGGTCAGACAAAGCATGAATTTGGGCATGGGACTCTCCTTCCGGGGGGGGGATTATTTGTTGTCCGAGGTGGCGGCCAATTCCGCGTAATTGAGGCGGCCGACGTGCTGGTCGCCGTAAAGATAGTCCATCCGGCCCTGGTGCCAGAAGACCTGGGGGAAGGCGTAATGCGTCGGATTGCTGATCAGCTTCGGATAGGTGTTGTCGCCGGCCAGAACGCTGTCGCTGCGCAGCAGTTCGGCTTTGCGGTAAAGCTCGCTCCACTGGGGCAGATAGCTCTGGCCGGCGCCGTAGCTGCCCATGCCGGTGTAGCCGAAGTTG
>CAYMGG010000434.1:4789-5001 GCA_964389915.1 uncultured Planctomycetaceae bacterium | reverse complement strand
GAAATGCTGCCCTACAGCGGCATGGCGTAATGGATCTGCCGGCCGATCTCCTGGAAGCCCAGGGTAGGATAGAGCTTTTGGCCGGCCGCGTTGGTAGTGAGAGTTTCGATCTTGGCCTGGCGCAGGCCCAGGCCGCGAAAATGCGCCAGCCCGCGCTCGATCAGCTTGCGCCCCAGGCCCTGTCCTTGACAGGCGGCCGAAACCGCCAAGTT
>CAYMGG010000434.1:0-4779 GCA_964389915.1 uncultured Planctomycetaceae bacterium | reverse complement strand
CCCCGCCCGGCCAAGGCATTGACGGCCGTGGTCACATACCCGACCACTCGCCCTTCCGTCTCGGCCACGAAGCAGCCGTCCGGATTGGCGGCCAGTTCCTTGCGCAAGGCCTCGGCCTTGATCTCGATCCAGGCCGGCCCGCCGCACATTTCCTCGATCCGCGCATCGAGCGAGGCGGGCTTGAAGACCTCGGCGGTCAAGGCGACGATCGCCGCTTCGTCTCCGGACATAAACGGCCTTATTGCAATTTCCACGGGTGCTCCTCCCTTCTACTGCTCTGGGGGAACTTTTTTGCATAAAAGTTCCCCCAGACCCCTTCAAAAAATTCTCGGCAAAATATTTGCTGCCGCTATCCTGCTCAGCGGGGATCAGCGCTGGCCAGAAAGGCTTTTTCCAATTCCTGGCGGGCGCGGGGGAACCAGACCTCGGCCGGACCGGCCTCGCCGGCCTGCCGTTCGATCGACAGAGCCAGATTATAGCCGCCCCGGCGCAAGGCCCCGAAAAAGCGGGAGAAATCGAATTCCTCGTCGCCCGGAGCCAGACCGCGCGTGGTGTTGACATGTACGTGCCGCAGCCAGGGACCGGCCGCCTCCAAATCCGCCACCGAATCGCCGTCGCGCGACCAATGGTAATTGTCCGCCAGCAGGCGCACCGTCGGCAGATCGACTTCGCGCGCCAGCCGGTGAGCTTCGCCGATCGTGGTCAGAATATTGCAGACCTCGCGGGTGAGCGGCTCGATGACGATCTCCAAGCCGTGGCGCGCGGCCAGACCGCCGGCCAGGCGCAGAAACTCCGCCAGCTGCGCCCAGGCGCGCTCGCGCGGGAAGCCGTCGGGCACCTTGCGCGCTCCGCCCGAACCGAAGACCAGCCGCTTCACGCCCGCCTGCTCGGCCCGGCGGCAAACGGTTTCCATGTAGCTCCGCACGCGCGCGCCGTCGACCGCCGGTCCCACCACTTTCAGATCGCCCGGTAAAAGGCAGTTGCAGGTCAGGCAGGGCAAACCCGCCGCCCGGCTCGTGGCCAGCACCGCCTGAAACGCCGCTTCCGGCTCCAGCGGCTTGAGCAGAGCGCCCACCGGAGTCTCGTAAAAATCGTAACCGCTTCGCGCCGCGAGTCCGGCGTTGTCCGGACTGGTGCAAAGACCGTAAAGCATCTCGTCTCCCGCTGGAGTGGCTAGCCGGTCAGTTAAAGTCCGCATCAAATAGCTTGCGATCCGCGCATTCTTGCATGCGCAGGCTGATCCGGGCGGCCTGCAAAATCCCGGCCGTGTTTAGATCGTCAGGCTGCGCCCGCCCGGCGATGTCGCGCAGGAAGGCGTCCAGATATCCGCCCGGCCGGCCGGCCGGCAGCGGCAACTCCTCGGCCGCCTGGCCCTGCCGCCAGAGTTTCAAAACCGGCGAATTGACCGCCGCCTCCATCACTCCGGTCTCGCCCCACAGCCGGAGCTGCCAGTATAACGGCAGCGCATAACCGTGGGAATCGGGTAAGAGGTAGGAGACGTCGCCCTGCACGCCCGCGCCGCCGGCCAACTCCAGCATGACCTGGGCGCAATCCTGAAAAAACGGAAATTGCGGCAGCCGCGCGTTCCAGCCCCGGGCGGCCGTGACTCGCGCCCAGGCCTTCCCAGTCAGCCAGGGGAAGAGGTCGATGGCGTGAACGGCGATGTCGTTGAGCGTGCCGGCCTGCTTGCCGGGTTCGAAATACCAATTGGCCCGCGTGCCGAACATGAGCGGATGCTGCCCGCCGAAAGAGGCGGCGCGCAATTCTCCGATCGCGCCGGCGCGGTATTGCTCCCGCAGCGCCAACGCCGCCGGCTGGTCGCGCAGGTCGAACATGCAGCCCACCCGCAGCCCGGTGCGCGGGACCGCCGCCTCGATCCGGGCCAGCTCGCCCGGATCGGTGCAGATTGGCTTGTCGCTCAGCACATGCTTGCCGGCCTCCAGCGCCTGCAGGATCAGGCCGCCCCGGCGGGAGTAATAATCGCCCGTGGCCACCGCGTCGCACTTCGTCTCGGCCAGCAGCCGGGCGAAGCTGTCGTGGGTGATCTGGGCCTTGCCGTTCTTGGCCAATTCCGCGCGGGTCGCGGCGTCCTCCTCGCACTGGGCCACGATCTCCACGTCCGACCGGCCCGCGCAACGGGCCAGGATGTCGAAGACGTGCGGATGGCGGAACCCGACCACGGCCAGCCGCAGGGTCATTTCGCGCTCCTTGCCTTTTTGGCGGAAGCGAGGGCGAACTTCTTCGGCATCTTGTTCTGCCGGTGGCTCTCCTCCATCACCGCGATCTGCCGGCGCACCTGTTCGAGGGTGACGACCCGCGGCGCGCCGTTCACGATAATGTCGTAGGCGTTGGCGTAGAAATCGCGGCTCATCTGCGAAAAGCGGACGAGGCCGTCCTTGGGTTCGGTCCAGGTCTCCTCCACCCAGGGCAGCTCTTCGGAGCAGAACTTGCGCTCATCAGACCAGCCGCCGGTCTGCGCGTGCTCCGGCGCCTTGGCCGGATCGAAATATTTCCACTTCAGCCCGTCGGCGGTGGAGGTCAGGCCGCCGTACTGGCCGCAGATATTATGCTTCTCGCCCTGGCTATAAGGCTGGAAGGAGCTGACGCAGACCTCGATGATCGGATCCTCGCGCCCGCCGTAGAGGGTGAGCGAAGTGTGGTTGTCCGAGTCGCCCCAGGGATTGTCGGAAACCATCCGACAGAAGACCTTGGGGGTCTTTTCGCCGAAGAGGGTTATCGCCTGGTCGACCGGATGGGGCCCGGTGTTGAGCAGATTGCCGGCCCAGGCCGCCTGCAAGGTCTGCCAGTCCCAGCGGCGGCCGTAGCCGCTCCAGTTGAGGCGGATCTGTACTGGCCGCCCCAGGCAGCCGGAGGCCAGAACCTCCTGGATCTTGCGGAAAATCGGGCAGAAACGCGAATTCTGGAAGGGCAGCAGCAGGCGCTTGTGCTGCTTGGCCGTCTCGACCATGCGGTCGAATTCCTTCACCGTCCGGGCCAGCGGCTTTTCGCAGACCACATGATGCCCGGCCGAAAGCGCGGCGAGCGCGCCCTTGGGATGCAGCAAACTCGGCAGGGCGTTGACCACCAGATCCAGTTCGAGGCTCTGATCCTTGAGCAGTTCGGTGTAATCGCCGTAGGTCCGGGCGCCGACCAGTTCCTTCGCCTCGCGGCAGCGGGCCGGATCGCTGTCGGCCACGGCCACAACCTTGAATTTATCCGGAGCCTGCTTCAACCAGTCGAAATGAATTCCGAAGCCGCTGCGCCCCTGCCCCAGAACCGCCACCCGCAGAATCTTGCCGCTCATCGTCAACACTCCTGATTCCGAAAGGAAGGAAAGCCTCTAGAACCGCAAAAAAACGTCCGGGTCTTGTGAAAACTTTTTTGCAAAAAAGTTCTCTCAAACTCTTTCAAAAAACTCTATCCAGTTTTGTAACCGGCGGCGTTCAGCCGAATGAGAGCCCGAGACGCGAACGCCGACCTTGAATTCTCCGCCACGCTCACCTAGCCAAGCCCGATGAGAGTTTTTTGGCGGGGCCTGGGGAACCTTTTTTGCAAAAAAGGTTCCCCAGAATCGGTTTCACAGCGTCTCCGCCCGGCCGCTAGCCAGCGACCGCTCGGTCGCTTCGAGAATGCCCATCACCTCCAACGTCTCGCTCAGCGGCACCGGCGCGGGGCCGCCCTGGAAGAAGTCGCGAATCCGCAACAGTTCGTGATAATACAGGCCGCCGCCCGCGCCCAGGGCCTGGAAGTGCGCGACCTGCTTCTTGTCCTGCACCCGGCCGCCGTACTGATAGCGCCCCTCGTTGAATTCGATCAATCCGCGCCGGCCGTCGGCGTATTCGATCTGGGCCACCGCGCCCTGCCCGTCGCGCCGGGCCGTGACCTGCTTGGCTCCCACGCCCATCAGGGCCACCAGCATTTCGGCGCTGTGCACCCCGTACCAAACCACGCTGCTGCCGGCCGGAGCCAGCCCCAACGGCCCGTAGACCGCAGCCAGATCGGGCGCGGGCACGGCCTGCTTGGCCGCCACCAGCTCCGGCGGGAACCGCAACGAGGACGAACTCCAGACCCGGACTGATTGCTCCTCGGCCTGCTTGACGATGGCCCGGGCGTCGGCCAGGTTGCCGGCCAGCGGCTTGTCGAGAAAGATGGGCAAGCCCCGCCCGGCCACGGCCGCGAAATAGGCCCGGTGCAGCGCCGGATCGTTGATGGCGATCATGATCGCCTCGGCCCCGGCCAGAGCCGTCTCCAGGTCGGTCGTCACCTTCACGCCCCAGGCCTGCAACTGCTTGGTCCGGTCGTCCTGGCCGGACTCGGCCTGGAACGCGGAAGGAAAGCGCAGGCAGGAGATGAACTGCAAACCCTCGATCCGGCTCTCGGCCGGCGCGTCGCCTTGGGTCAGACGGGGAAACTCCACGGAATGACTGGTGTCCAAACCGATCACGGCGACCTTGACTGCCTGGCTCATGAATATTTTCCTTTAGCGATAAGATTGGTTTCCGTCTGCTGCGGGACAAAGCCTGTTTCCGGCGCAAAATCCAAAATCGGCTCGGTCAGCTCCCGCTCCGGATCGCATCCCAGCATTCGCAGCGGATTTTCCCGCGCCAGGCCGAGAATGGTTTGGGCGTCGTACCAGCCCTGCCGGTGGAGGAAATTGACGCAATCGATCAGCGTGGCGGCCGACCCGGCCAGATAGCCGGTGGCGGGCACATAGAGCCGCCCCTCCGGCGTCAGGCGCACCTGGTTGCCCAGGGAGAAGTAATCGCCGGGCGGCAGACC
>CAYMGG010000433.1:0-5021 GCA_964389915.1 uncultured Planctomycetaceae bacterium | reverse complement strand
GCAACTGGCCATTGCCGACCGTCCATTGTCCGGGCTCCAATTGCCAGGCCTGGCCCGGAACCCCGGAGGCGGCCCGGACCAGCAGCCCGGAGGTCAGGTCGGAGCCCGCATCGGCATCGGTCGCCCGCTTCATTTCCCAGGCATGATCGAATCCGCCCGTATCGGTGACTTCGTAAATTCCGTTCTGGCTCGCGTCGGCCTGGTCTTTGACCAGCACCCGGTCCCCGACGTTCAGCTGGCGACCCCCGATCACCAGGGGGGCGTTGCGGGCCTCAAACGCCAGGGTGACCGGATTGCGCCAAGCCGCGTCATTGGTCAGCCGGCCGGCGAGCGAATCATAGCTGGCGGTCAAGTCGCCGTCCGTGGCCACGCGGACCGAGGCTTGCCGCACGTTGGAGGGGAGGGCGGCCCCCGCCGTAGCCAGGCGCCCGTCGCCGTTGGCGTCTTCGCCGCGGTTGATCTTGGCCGCCAGGGAGTCGAGCGTATCGTCGCGGCCGACGGTGACCGATACCCCGTTGACCGCAAAGGCGTAGGCGTCGTCGTTAACGACCAGTTGCCCGTCAGCGTCGCGCAGCTTACCCAGCGTCAGGTATCGAGCCGACAGGGCACTACCTTCCACGACGTGGGCCGAGGCCAGCCGCTCGGCTTGAAGCGAATGCGCCCCCGCCTGGGCCTGGGCGTTGTCCAGCTCGGCGGTCAGGCCGGAATTCTGGTTCCAGGCCAAATCGAGGCCGGCAAAAGCGCCGGGCGTGGAGGCGAGCTGGTCGATGGTTTGACGCAGTTCATCGACGGCCTTCTCGACCGGGCCCAGCGCCGATGTAAGCCGGTCATGTGAAGCGGCGGAGAGCTGTTGGACGAAATCCAAGATCGAACCGGAATTGGCGGCCTGGTTGAGCGCGGAGAGGTTTTGTTGCGCGCGCAGGGCATTGGCCGCCGATCCGGTCAAACGCAATTGCGGCAGATTTTTGCGGCTGTACCCGAACAACATCTGGCCGCCGCCGGCCAAAAGCTCGCTGACCCGGCCCAGATAGGCGAGTTCGCGCAGCCAGGTGTCGGACGTATCCGCCTCGATCTTGGCGGAAGAATCGGCGGCGGCGGGCGTGAGGTCGAGCCGCGTCTCCGTGGCTCCAGCCAACGCCACCGGCGTGCCGTCGGAGGTCAGAGCGGTCTTGAGGCGGACGGATTGACTTTCAATCTTAGCGCCCGAACGTTCGGCTACATTGCGCTGGGCAACGGCATGAATCCGCTCGAAATTATAGAGTTTTATGAAACTATCGAACCGGTTGGCTTTGTCGAGATGGCCCTGGCCAGATTCGCCAAAGGGCACCGTGAATTGTAAAGCATCATCAGCCCCAGCAGCGGCTGGGGCTTTATCAGGTTCAGGCCCTAATGGTTCATTGCGATCCTTCGCCGCCTCTACCCGCCAGGCGCCGAATGCCGGATCGCTTCCCACCCTGGACAACACCGCTTACCCTCCCTGGCGAAGCGGTACTACGTCTACGTGTGCCAATCCATATGCAGGACTTCAAGCGATGGTGTCGACCTGATTTCCCTTTCCTGGCTCGCTGCCGCCGGCCGTGCCTTGGACGTTCCGCGAAGCCATTTCCGAAGCTCTGGCTTTCTGATCTTCCGGATTGCCATAAGCTTGCGGTGGCTTTGGCGTTGCCGGAAGATTTGAAGACTTTTGCAACCGTGATTCCATCACGCCGCCATCTGGCCCGATTGCGCGCATATTTGGCCCTCCTGGCTAGTGATCGTAATGCTGCATCACCAGAACATATTTTAGCATACCCCCTAAAGTTCCGCCCGTCAAGTCCGATAATAAACTCTTGCGAAGCGACAATCCGCTTGCCGTTAAGGAGATGAGGAAATGAGCAATGCCGGGCGTCCGATAATTTCGCAAGAGCGGATTATTACATCCGGGGCTGTACCAGATAACTGCCATGCAGATTATACTGGACAGTCATGCGAAAAAGTCGTTTAGCTCCTAAAAAACAGTCGCGCCTAACCGAGCTTTTTGTGGCCGGCTCGACCGCCAGAGCCGCCGCCGCACTCGTCGGCATCAATTTCAAGACCGCCGCCTATTTCTTCCTGCGGCTGCGGCAAATCATCACTCTGGCTACGGCCCAGGAGACGCCGTTCGCCGGCGAGATCGAGGTCGACGAGAGTTACTTCGGCGGCGTCCGTAAAGGCAAGCACGGACGCGGAGCGGCCGGAAAAGTGCCGGTTTTCGGGCTTTTGAAGCGTGGAGGCAAGGTTTACGCCCGAGTGATTCCCGACGCCCGCTCGGCGACACTGATCCCGATCCTTCGCCAGCGGGTCGTGCCGGACAGCATCGTCTACACCGATGCGTTCAAGTCGTACCATGTGCTGGATGTGTCGGAGTTCAAGCATTATCGGATCAATCATAAGAAGCATTTCGCCAAGAAGCAGAATCATATAAATGGCATTGAAAACTTTTGGAGCCAGGCGAAGCGTCATCTGCGCAAATTTAACGGAATTCCGAGGGGGCAGTTTCCGCTCTATCTGAAAGAATGCGAGTGGCGCTTCAATACCCCATGTTTTACTGAGCAATTGCGGCTTTTACGGCGCTGGATCAAGCACTATATGGGGTAGTTATCTGGTACAGCCCCTTACATCCGGTAGCGCCGGTCAGCTATTTTCGCTCCGGGAGCACCTGGCCAGCTCATTTAGCGCAGTGCGGACATGGGCCAACGCTTGAAGTTGACTGGCGAACCGGTGGCGGATGATACCGTCGGGACCAATGACAAACGTTACCCGGCCGGGCAGGAGCCATAAATCATTTTTAACGCCATAGGCTTTCCGCACGGCGCCATCTATATCGGCTAGAAGTTGAAAGGGCAAGCGGTGAGCCTGCGCAAAGGCCTGGTGCCGCTCGCGGCTGTCCGAGCTTACGCCCAACACAATGGCCGAAGCTTGCCCAAACTCGGCGTAAGCGTCGCGAAAGTGGCAGACTTCGGCCGTACAGACCGGACTCTCATCCCGTGGGTAAAAGAACAGGACCACGGAGCGTCCGCGCAAAGACGAGAGTCGCACCCGCTGCCCCGCCTGATCCGTCAGCTCAAAATCCGGGGCTGGTCGCCCGGGTAAGGCCTCGCCATTGTCGGCCATGATTCCGTCCTCCTTTTCCCTTGCACATTCCATCCTCTGCGGCGAAAAACTGGCTTATGCGGCCGCCGCCGGTCAGGCCGGCCAGATTTTAACCCCAGGAGAAGCCATGTCCGAAGCAAAACCGCGCAAAATCGCCCTGGTGACCGGCGGCGCCCAGGGCATCGGCCGGGCCATTGTCCGCAAATTGCTGACCTTGGGGCAGGGGGTGGTCGTCGCCGACGCCGATGCCTCGGCCGGCGCGGAGGTGGTGGAAGAATACGCAGCTCTGGGGCCGGTCGTTTCGCTCCCGACCGACGTCAGCCAGGAAGACCAGGTCCGCCTGTTGCTGGCGCAAACCGTCGAGCGCTTCGGCCGCCTGGACGCCTTGGTCAACAACGCCGGCCTGGCCCGGGCTCACGGTGGGCCGGTAGAACAACTGGAACTTAGCGATTGGAACCGCTGGCTGGCGGTCAACCTGACCGGTCCGTTCCTCTGCGTAAAGCATGCGGTGCCCCAGCTAAGGGCGGCCGGCGGGGCGATCGTCAACCTCGCCTCCACCCGCGCGCTGCAATCCGAACCGCACGGCGAGGCCTACGCGGCCAGCAAAGGCGGAGTGGTCGCCTTGACCCATGCGCTGGCGGTCAGCCTCGGGCCGCAGATCCGGGTCAACTGCATTAGTCCGGGCTGGATCAGCGTCGAGGAGTGGCAGAAGCGCGCGGCTCGCCAGGCCCCCGAGCTGCGTCCGGAAGACCATGCCCAGCATCCGGCCGGCCGGGTCGGCCGCCCCGAAGACGTGGCGGAACTGGCGGCGTTCCTGCTCTCGCCGGCGGCGGAATTCATCACCGGCCAGAACTTCGTCATCGACGGCGGCATGACCCGGAAAATGATCTATCTCTGAGAGCGCGCGTGAAAAGTCCGAATCGGAGTTTCAATCAAGGAGCGGCGCGCGAGGCGGCGCCAAAACTCGGGAGTTTCAAGATTTTTGGCGCGTTCACGCAGCTGCCACGCAGGCTCAAACGCCTAGACGGAGTTTGAGCTCCCGCTCTGCGCCGGGCGGCTATTTGTCCGAAGGCGTATGCACGCCGGCCTGACCAGTACGCAGGCAGTGGGCGCGAAACGCGCCGATCGCGGTAATGTGGTCGCGGCAGGAATTGATCATCCGCTGCACCAGGCTGGGCGCGAGTCCCGGAATGTCGTCGGGAAAGGCCAGGTAGACCTGCTCGACCACCGATTCCTCCAGATGGAGCACGATCTCCAGGGCGTCGGGCACGCCGATCGGCGAATTGACGATCTCATCTTCGACGTCCGCCACGCTGCGCAGGTAATTCTGGAATTCCTCGGCGTCTAGCTGCGGAAAGACCAGATCCGACTCGACGGTGGCCCGCATCTCGTCGACCCAGGCGGCATGCACCTTCTCCTGGCCGGAGAGGCGGGCGAAGAAGGCGGCCTCCTCGCTGTTAGGCGGCAGCTTGTGCGAGACTTTGGCGTAAAGCTCGCCGACCCGGAGCTCGGCCTCCCGGGCCAGATCGAAGAGACGCATGGCGGTGATGGCCACTAGCGGGGATCTCCTTTTTCAATTCGCCGCATTCATTCCGGCGGGATGATATCCACGTCCTGCTCGTCAATCAAGAGTTTACCGGCCTGTTGCAGCCGGACCGCGGCCGACAGCACCCGATTCTGGGCCGCTTCGATATCCTTCAGGTGCAGGCGCCGGTTCTGACCGGCGGCGATCTCGTCGGCGATCTGCCGCCCGCGCCCCTTGCCCACCGCGGTCAAGGTCCGGGGCAGCAACGCCGGCGGTCCGAAACGCAGGGCCAGGGCGGCCGTGCCCGGTTCGACCAAGCTGAAGACCAGCCCCAGGGTCCGGTCCGAAGAGCGCTCCAGATCGTCAAAAGTGAACATCCGTGCCC
>CAYMGG010000432.1:0-5026 GCA_964389915.1 uncultured Planctomycetaceae bacterium | reverse complement strand
TCCGCTACCCGTTTAATCAATTTTTCTTCGCCGAATTACGCAACGCTACACAGTGCTGCCCCTGCGCCGCCCGAAAGCAAAGCAGCGAGCTGAGGCTCCGGCCATGTACGTGGCCAAAGACCTTGAGCACTGGATTACGAAAGAGCCGCACATCTGGGCGGAGAAGGTCACGATCCACGGGAAGGAATTCAGCAGGCTGACGCCCGCAATCCTCGCCTGGTTCCGGCAACAGGTTGACAAGGCCGAGGCTGCCTGCGCTGTAGGCAAGCTACCACTCGATGCGTTTGGGCGCGTTGTGAAGGCCTTCTGCCCCGTTTACGAGTTCGCCCTCAATACCCAGCTGGTGCAACCTTCACCGGCTTTGGCTCGTGCTCTGGCGGGAGGCCATTCATGAAGTATGTGCCAAGGATTGAATACCTGACCGTACCAGTTGTCGTCACCGGGGAGCATGCGGACCTGTTGGCGAAAGACGGGAAACGTCTATGCGCCAGAGCGATTCTTTTGGATCGCATCGGCGAACTTGATTCGGAAGCGATGCATACGGTTCTCTGGCGAGCATGGTGCCGTGGGTTGTCTTTCTGGAATGGTCATATTCGACGAGTCAAGCTACTCGGAAGAGATGATTGGCAGCGGAAAATCCAAAACTGGGCTGCGGGAGCAACACGTCGTATTTCGCAACAGCCTCCTTACAAGGGCACTCGGCCTCGCATTCATCTCTGCCACTACGCTGACTGGGATGAAGCGATCAACCGAATGCTTCATCAAATTCGTACGAAGAGATTCTATCAGCAACTTTCAGGATGGGGCCGTTGGGCAACATTCGCAGTGAATAACGCAAGGAAAAGAACAGGAGCACAGAATGAGCAGTAACGACATCACAGCGAAACACCTGTTGCAATTGGTCGAACGCCAGCAGTACCGGTGCGCTCTCAGCGGACGCAAGCTGACCCCCGCTTGCGCTTCACTGGATCACCGAATACCGCTGGCCAAAGGCGGTGAGCACTCAATGGCTAACCTGTGGGTGCTGCACCGGGACGTGAATGCCGCCAAGGGGACCATGACGGTTGAGGAATTCGTGGCCGTGTGCCGCGATGTTGTGGGAGCCAGTGACAAAACAGGTCAGGCCGGCCTATCGGGCGGGGGCCACGGGTCCTTCCCGGAAAAATGAATTCCCAACCCAGCGGGAATTGGTGCCCAGGAGAAACAATCTTGGGCAACGGTAAAAAAACGAAACGGCTCTCAGTAGCAGCAAGACAGGAGATTCACTATGACCACCGCCGCAACACCAAAATCATCGGGCCTGCAGGTGGAATCCTGGCCCCTGGAAAGCATCAAGCCCTACGAGCAGAACCCGCGCGTCAACGGCGATGCTGTGGACGCCGTTGCCAATAGCATCAAGCGATTCGGCTTTCGCAGCCCGATCATCGTCGATGCGAATGGCGTGATTGTCTGCGGCCATACGCGACTCCTGGCAGCCAAGAAGCTGGGCCTCACTCACGCCCCTGTGCATCATGCGAGCGACCTGGCCGAGGACGAGGCCCGGGCGCTGCGGCTTGCCGACAACAAGACGGCCGAGATCGCAGACTGGGATTACGACCTTCTGCCGCTCGAGCTGTCCGCGCTCAAGGACCTCGATTGGAATCTGGCCGACCTTGGCTTCTCCGATGAAGAACTCGCGCGGATGCTGGGAGAGGAAGCGGAATCGGCCGAGGGGGCCACGGAAGCGGATGCCGTGCCGGAGGTGGATGAATCGGAACCGCCGGTCAGCGTGCTGGGCGAGGTGTATGCGCTCGGTCGCCACCGCCTTCTGTGTGGTGATGCGACCGACGTGAAGGCCGTGGCGATCCTTCTTGCAGGCCAACCCATCGACCTCATGTTTACGGACCCGCCCTACGGGGTGTCCTACGCCGACAAGAACAAGTTCCTGAATGCATCCGACAAGGGCAATCGCATCCAGGCGGAGATTGAGAACGATCACCTGACGATGGAGGAGACGGCGCGCCTGTGGACTGCCGCGTTCAAGGCGTGGGCACCGCACCTGGGTGACCATTCAGCCTACTACATCTGCACGGCCAGCTCCAATGGCCTGCTGCCCCTCATGCTCGACACCATGGAAGCGGCGGGCATGCCCTACAGGCACCAGCTCATCTGGGCAAAGAACGTCCACGTCCTCGGGCGCTCGGACTACTGTTACAAGCACGAGCCCATTCTGTACGGCTGGGCCAAGCGCCACAAGTTCTATGGCGGTGGCGAGCAGAAGTTCTCCGTGTGGGAATACCCGAAGCCCACGGCCAATAAGCTCCATCCCACAATGAAGCCGGTCGCCCTCATTGAGAACGCCATCCTCAACAGCACCGACAAAGGCATGCTTGTAGTCGATCCGTTCCTCGGGTCAGGGAGCACGCTCATCGCCGCCGAGCGCACCGGCCGCGTGTGCGTTGGGATGGAGCTGGAGCCGCGCTACTGCGATGTGATCCGTCGCCGGTGGGCCGAGCACCAGCGCGGCGAAGGCTGTGATTGGCAGTCACTGACTCCCGCCGAAGGGAATGCAGAATGATCTATCTTGCCAGTCCCTACAGCCATGAGAGCCCAGCCGTGGAAGAAGAGCGGTTCCATGCTGTCTGCGCTCGTGCCGCAGAAATGATGCGCGCCGGCGTGCATGTGTTCAGCCCCATCGCTCACGCTCATCCGATCTCCCATTACGGACTGCCAGGCGACTGGTCCTATTGGGAGGCATACGACCGGGCCATGCTTACGCGGTGTGATGCCTTGACTGTGCTGCGGTTGCCCGGTTGGGAAAGAAGCACTGGTGTGCAGGCCGAAATTCAGATAGCCCGGGAGCTCGGCATCCCGGTTGATTTCGTTGATCCCATTTATCCCAAACAAGAGAGGCGCACCCATGACACTTGCTGTTGAAGAACGCGCTATTGATGCAGTCACCCCCTACGAGAAGAACCCTCGCGTCAATGATCAGGCGGTGGATGCCGTTGTTGACTCGATCCGAGAGTTCGGCTTTCGCCAGCCCATTGTGGTAGATCCGGAGGGTGTAATCATTGTTGGGCACACCCGGCTCAAGGCGGCTAAGAAGCTGGGTCTGGAAACGGTCCCGGTTCATGTGGCAGACCTTCCCCCTGAAAAGGTGCAGGCCCTTCGCATTGCTGACAACCAGACAGCTACCCTGGCGGACTGGGACTTCGAGCTGCTCCCCCTGGAGATCGCTGCCCTGCAGGGCCTGGATTACGACCTTTCGCACCTGGGGTTCGATGAAGAGACGCTGGCCAAGTATCTGGAGGATGCCAAGGGCGTCGGCGATGATGAAGGCGAAGTTGATCCCACTGAGCTCGAATCCGTGAAGCCGGAAGCCTTGTCTCTCATTGAAGATTGCGATCGGGTGGTCCTGCAATTTTCGGGCGGTAAGGATTCGACCGTGGTGCTGAATTGGGCTCGGGGTGTATGTGAGAAGATGAAGAAGCCCCTCGAGGCAGTGTTCGTCGAGACCGGGGCTGAATTTCCTGACCTTACCACCCACATCATTCGGGTCTGCGAGCGGACAGGCGTGAAGCTCATTCTCCTTCGACCCCGCCAGAACATCATTGAGTACTACTACGGCAAAAAGCAGTGGCCCGATTCGCTGTACCGGGACTGCCTGCACAAGTTCATCAACGATCCAGTGAACCGGCATATCCGGCAGTACGAAGGGGAGGATGTTATTTGTGTGCGTGGCGGTCGCAGTGACCAGAAAACGCAGAACAGCAAGAGCGACATCTACCAGGAGGTCAAAGATGGCGAGCGCATCGTGCGCCTCTTGAATCCTTTCTTCGGTGTGGACAAGGAGGAATACGAGCGCGCCCTGGATGAGGTGAAGCCCCTCCTGTGGCGAGGGTATGAGCTGGGCTTTGCTCGTACTGCCTGCTGGATGTGCCCCTTCCAGAAGCACGAACAGTGGGATCGTTTGAAGGAACACTATCCGCTCCTGTGGGAGGAGATGCGCCGGCTGTACCAGACGCTTGAATACAAGCAGTACAAGGGCGACAGCACCCGGAAGCGGTTCGTCGAATACTGGAAGGCGCACGCAAAGTGACATCAAAACGCGACTTGATCCATGCTCGCCCCACAGCGAAGACACAGGCTGCACCTTTGTTTGGAGAGGAGAGCCATGAAGACCGTATTGGTATCAGCTTGTTTGCTCGGCACCCCATGCCGCTGGCATGGCCGGGCTGTTCGCCCGTCATCGACTGTGCAGAAATTCATCCGCGACAATCCAGGCGTGAAGATCGTACCCGTCTGCCCGGAGGAGCTTGGGGGCCTGCCCACGCCTCGGCCACCTGTGAAGAGCCGCAAGGGCCGGATCTACGAAACCTGCGCCGACAAGGCCATTCGAAACGAGGTGACCGGCCCGGAGGTGACCGCTGCCTTCCAGGCGGGGGCCGAGGCCACGCTCGCCATTGCCAAAAAGAAGCGGTGCAAACTGGCGATCCTGTGCCGCAACAGCCCCTCGTGTGCCAGGACCGGTGTGGCCGGCAAGCTACTCGCGGCAAACGGCATCGAGATCATCAACACGTTTTAAGCATCAATTTTGGATTTGCTGCTCTCCTACCCCCATCTCCATGTCTGACACTGCGCAATGGTGCGCTACAGGAGGACTGAAGATGGTTTGTTTGTTGACGAATGAGACGGATGTGGTGCAAGGCCTTCGGGAATTCATCGGCCCGGCGCAGTTACGGGTGCTGGCGATGAATTTTCGGGGCGAAGAGGGCGAATGGTTCAGGAACCGCCTGGCCGAAGTCGCAGCCCTGATCGGCAGGATGCCAAAAACCTACGAGACGGACGGCGAGGGCGACAAGGCGGTGGCGCACCTGCACTACTTCACCTCGGGCTGGGATTTCTACATCACCGAGAAGGATGTGAATCCCGGCCAGCACCAGGCCTTCGGGCTGGTGGCTGGCTTCGAGGTGGAGCTTGGCTCCATAAGCATCCCGGAGCTTCTCGGCTGTGGGGCCGAGATCGACTTGTATTGGGAACCGAA
>CAYMGG010000431.1:714-5046 GCA_964389915.1 uncultured Planctomycetaceae bacterium | reverse complement strand
TCTTCTGGGCGATCTCCTTCTGGGCGGCGGCGAAGGAGATGGGCTCGTCGGGCTCCTTCTCGACCAGGCTGACCAGGTGGCAGCCGGCGCTGCTTACCAGGATCGGCCCCAGTTCGCCGGAGTGGAGCTTGCTGGCCGCCTCGCGCACCTGGTTCAGCCACTCCTCCCGGTCCAGCCCGTGGTCGCTGTCCTCCAGGCCGCCGTTGGCCCGGCCCACCGGATCGTCGGAGTGCTTGCGGGCGGCCTCTTCGATTTTCAGCCGGCCGTCGACCACCGCCTCGTAGACGTTGACGGCCGCGGCCCGGGCGGCCTCCTCGCCGCCGCGGGCGTCGTTGGCGAAGAAGACCTGGACGAACTTGACCCGGCCGGGGCGGATGAACTCCTCGCGGTGGGCGCGGAAGAACTCTTTGACTTCGGCCGGGCGCGGCTGGTCCTCGATCCGCGCGGCCAGCGTCAGTTGGAGAAAGGAGTTGGAGAAGGCCTTGCGGCGGATCAGGTCGCGCCACTCCTCCCAGTTCAGGCCGCGGCTGACGATCACCCGCTTGAGCTTTTCGACTCCGCCCGAGACCTTGATGAACTTGGCGACCATGTCCTCCATCTGCTGATTGATGCGTTTCTCGACGATGTGCCGGACCTCGCGCTCGATGGCCGCGCGCGGTTTCTGGCCGCCGCCGCGGGAATTCTGCGACTGGTAGATGGCGTCGATCCGCTGCTGGAGCATGCGCTCGTATTCGCGCCGGGCCTCCTGATAGAAGGCCTCCTCGCGCACGGCGGTCTCCACCGCCTGGGTCCAGGCGGCCTGGAGCTTGGCGGCGCAGGCGTCGGCCGGCAGGCCGTCGCGCCGCGCCAGGGAGAGGGCCTCCTCGCGGGCCGGGATCCAGAGCTCCAGCACCTGCTGCAGTTGGACCTGCCCCTGTTCGACCTTGGCCACCAAGGCGAGCCGGTCGGCGACGAACTGCTCCCCGCCGGCAACCATCCCCGTCATTCCGAGCAACAAATATATGAATGCCGCTTTAGTTCTGCTTAGCGCCATGCCTTCCTCCTTGGGCCAAAGGGATAATACATAGCGGATCGCTGGCGGGACGCAAGCCCCTGCCCGTCGCGAAGGGGCCGGCGGGGACGAAGAGAAAAAGCATTTTCTGGCCCGGTTCTGTTTTGCCAAATGCAAAATTTGGCGCATAATTGTTGAGACTTTTTTATGCCGGGCCAGGAAAACGCGGTCTGCCGCCATTGATCCAAAGATGGGGGTGGGGCAGTGGTGGCGCTTGGTTGCCGGCTTAACAACTGCTTTATACGCAAAGAGAACCAAGTTTCGTGCTGCAGGACTGCGGGGGCGCCACGTCTGGGCCGCCCACACCGGCGGCAAGGTTCGGCCGGATACGGTCGACAGCCTTGAGGAGACAACCATGGTAAGGTCTTCGCGGCGGAAAACAGAACCCGCCTCGGGCCGGAAGCTGGCCTCGTCGCGTACGAGCGGCAAGCGCTCGGCAGACCGCCGGGATTCGCGGGCCGTTTCGGCCCGGGCCAGCGGTCGGCCCACGCGGGCGCGGGATTCGGCCCGGGTTCAGCCTGAGCCTGAGCCGGCCGAAGAGCCCCAAGCCGCGCCGAAGCGCGCCGAAAGCGTGCGCGGGCCGGCCCGCCGGGAGAGCACGCGGGAATCGAGCCGTTCGGCCGGGCGCAAGGGCCGCACCCGGGGCAAGAAGCGCGGCGGCCGCGACGGCTTGGATCCGACCCTGCTTTACGGCGGCGGCGCAGCGCTAATAATCGTGTTCATCGCCGTGGCCGCGATTCTGGCTTCCCGCCCCGCCGCGGCCCCGGCCGCGCCCGCTGGCCAGGAAGGCGAAGAGGAGTACGACGATTCCGACGCCTCGATCCAGAAGTACGCCAATGACAATGAAGCCCAGCAGGCGTTGAAGCTGGCCCAGGACCTTTCCGCCCAGGGCGAGGCCGCCAAAGAGATGGCCAAGCAGCAGAAGCTCTACAAGCAGGCCCTGGAGATCTGCAAGCGCATCAAGCACAGCCAGGTTTCGGCGAAGATCAAGGAAGATTCGCTCAAGATCGAATACTGGGTCAAGAAGGGCACCACCCTTTAGCTTCAGGCCGGAAGGGCGGGCTGGGGTTTTCCGACATTCGACGGGGGAAGGCGATGACGCAGGATTTTTGGACCGCTCCCGGGCGCTGGTTCAAGGGCAATCTGCATACGCACACCAGCTGTTCGGACGGTTCGCTGGGGGTGGCCGAAACGATCGCGCAGTATCGCCAGGCCGGCTACGATTTCCTGGCGATCACGGACCACGACCGCCTTACCCGGACCGAACCATACGGCGACCGGGATTTTCTATTGCTGCCCGGCGAGGAGATCAGCCTGCCGGGACCGCCGTTGGGCGGCTGGTATCACCTGGTGGCCATCAACCTGCGGGAGGAGATCAAGCCCGCCGATTTCGCTTCGCCGGCCGAGGTGATCGCCGCGGTTCGGGCCCAGGGGGGCGAGGTCATCTGCGCCCATCCCGCCTGGACCGGCCTGACGTTCGCCGAACTCCTGCCCATGGCGGACGTGCTGGGGTTGGAGATCTTCAACAGCTCGTGCCACTACTCGATCGGTCGGGGCCACTCCCTGAACCAGTGGGACGATCTGCTGCGGCGCGGCCGGCGCTGGTTCGGCTTCGCCTCGGACGACTGCCACAACCACTCCGGACCGCTTCGGCCCAACGATGCGGCGGTGGCCGGGATCTGGGTCAAGGCCGCGCAGCTGACCGCGCCGGCGGTTCTGGCGGCGATCCGGGCGGGGCATTTTTATGCCAGCTGGGGGCCGCGCCTGGAGCAGTTCGGCCTCCGCGACGGGGTGGTTTCGGTGCGCTGCACGCCGGCGCGAATCATCAACCTTCACGCCGATCCCGGCATCGGGCTGGGGGAGAGCTTTACCGCCGCCGCCGGGGCCGAGCTGACCGGCGCCAGCTATCGCCTGCGGGGGGCGGAGCGGTACCTGCGCGCCGAGGTGATCGACGCCCAGGGGCGCAGCGCCTGGAGCAATCCGCTCTTTATCGGCTGAATGCCGGGCCGGACGGCGGGGGTTGTCCTTGCGTTTGCCGGCGCAACCCGGATAATTTTAAGTAGCAACGCTGAATGGCCCTGCTCGGTGTCGGGAGGCGGAGGCCACCGGCCAGAATCTCAATTTCAGCGAGGAATGAATGCGCACCAGACAATTCGCCAGTGACAATTACAGCGGCATCTGTCCGGAAGCCCTGGAGGCCATGATCCAGGCCAACCGCGACCACGCCATTCCCTACGGCGAGGACTCCTGGACCGCCGAGGCGGCCACCCTGCTGCGCGACATCTTCGAGACGCGCTGCGAGGTCTTCTTCGTCTTCAACGGCACGGCCGCCAACAGCCTGGCCATCTCCCACTGCTGCCAGAGCTACCACAGCGTGCTTTGCACCTCGGTCGGCCACATCGAAACCGACGAGTGCGGCGCGCCCGAGTTCTTCTCCAACGGCGCCAAGATCCTCCATCTGCCTTCGAACCTGGGCAAGCTCGACCTGCGGGCCGTCGAGGAGGCCGTCACCAAGCGCTCCGACATCCACTATCCCAAGCCCCGGGTCGTCAGCCTGACCCAGGCCACCGAGTGCGGCACGGTCTACAGCATCGAGGAATTGCGCGCCGTCCAAGAGGTGGCCATGCGCCATCGGCTGCGCATCCACATGGACGGGGCCCGTTTCGCCAACGCGGTGGCCGCCCTGAACGTCTCGCCCAAGGAGCTGACCTGGAAGGTGGGCGTGGACGTGCTCTGCTTCGGCCTGACCAAGAACGGGCTGGCGGTGGGCGAGGCGGTCATCTTCTTCGACCGCAATCTGGCCGCCGAATTCGACTACCGCTGCAAGCAGGCCGGCCAGCTGGCCAGCAAGATGCGCTTCCTCTCCGCGCCGTTCCTGGCCCTGATCAAGTCCGGCGCCTGGCTTAGGAACGCCCGCAACGCCAACGCCCAGGCCGCGCGCCTGGAGGCCGAACTGCGCGCACTGGAGCAGGTGGAGATCGTCTTCCCCCGGCAGGCCAACACCGTCTTCGTCCGCCTCTGCGACGCCGTGGCGGCGCGGTTGGCCGAGAAGGGCTGGCGGATCTACAGCTTCATCGGCGGCGCGCACCGGCTGATGTGCTGCTGGGATACGACCGAGGCCGACGTGGCGGACCTGCTGGCCGATCTGCGCGAAGCGCTGGATAGGCAATAAGGCCGGGGCGGCAAGCGTCTGGTTCTGCCCTGATGAACGGTTTTCTGCGCCTGGCGGTCGTGGTGGTGGTGCTGGCAGTCCTTTGCGGAATGCGCCAACCGGGGACGGG
>CAYMGG010000431.1:0-704 GCA_964389915.1 uncultured Planctomycetaceae bacterium | reverse complement strand
TGACGATGGTGAGCGGGAAAATATCCATGATCGTGCGCGGGCTGGCGCTGCTGGTGCCGGCGGGGGTGATCACCTTTGCGATCTGGGCGGTGTATGCGACGGTGCGGTGGGGCGGAAACCAACCGCCGTCGCCGCGGCGCGGGGTGTTGAAGTGGGTGTTCGTGGTGGTGGTGCTGGCGGTCCTTTGCGGAATGCGCCAACCGGGGACGGGATGAATAAACCCAAGCGTTCCACCGAAGCCGACACCGTTGCGCCGACCCCCGCCGGGGCCGGCGGCGAGACGCTGCTTGACGGCCACGGGCAGGCCCGCCATCCCTACCTGCGGGTTTTCGGGGTGCAGGGCGAGTGCCGGCGGATCGAACTGGGGACCGGGGAGCTGGTGCTCGGGCGCGGGACGGAAGCCGGCCTGCAACTGGACGCGCCGAGCGTCTCGCGGCGCCACGCCCGGATCATTCCCGGCGGCGGCGGGTACTGGGCCGAGGACCTCGGCTCGCGGGGCGGCACCCGCCTGAACGGCCAGCCGTTGGAGGTCAAACACGAACTGCGCCACGGCGATACGCTGCAAATCGCCGACTTCGTGATCCAGTTTCGCACCGAGGACCCGGCGCCGGCCGAGGCCGCGCCGCCGAGCGAGGAGCTGGGGTTCAACCTGCTGCCCAGCTCGATGCAACTGCGCTACCGGGTGGTGCACGCCAGCGCCGCCG
>CAYMGG010000430.1:0-5073 GCA_964389915.1 uncultured Planctomycetaceae bacterium | reverse complement strand
TGAGCCAGCCCCTGACCGTCTACTTCTCCCTCGCCGGCACGGCCGGAGCCGGCGACTACACCGCCTCGGCCACCGGCAGCACGGTCATCGCCGCCGGCGAGGAGACGGCCGAGGTCACGATCACCCCGACCTTCGACACGCTGGCCGAGTCGGCCGAGACCGTGGTCCTGACCCTGGCCGCCCACGGCTACCTGCTGGGCACGCCGGCCTCGGCCACGGTCACCATCGCCGACGCCGGGCTGCCGGTGGTGACCGTGACCGCCTCGACCGCCGCGGCCTCGGAGATCGGCCCCCAGAACGGCGCCTTCACCTTCACCCGCACCGGTTCGGGCGCGGCCCTGACGGTCAACTTCACCCTCGGCGGCACCGCCGGGCTGGGCGTGGACTACACGCTTAACGCCCCGGTCGCGGGCACGGCGGTCATCCCCGAGTCCGAATCCAGCGTCACCCTGGTCCTGACCCCGCTGATCGACGAATTGACCGAAGGCCAGGAGACGGCCATCCTCAGCCTGGCCGCCGGCGACACCTATTCGATCGGCACCTCGGCCGCCACCGCCACGGTCACCATCGCCGACGGCAACCTGCCGGTGGTCACCGTCGCCGCCACCGACGCCGCGGCCGGCGAAACCGGCCCCGACACCGGCACCTTCACCCTGACCCGGACCGGCTCGACCGCCGCCGGCCTGATCGTGTACTTCACCTATTCCGGCACGGCCGTCAGCGCCGATTACCGAACCTCGGCGACCACATCGGCCACCATCCCCGCCGGCCAGAGCTCGACCACCGTCACCGTCACGCCGCTGGTCGACACGCTGACGGAAGAGACCGAGACGGTGATCCTGACCGTCTCCGCCCGCAGCGCCTATACGGTCGGCGATCCCGCCGCGGCCACGGTGGAGATCGCCGACGCGGTCGGCCTGCCGGTGGTCACGGTCGCGGCCACCGATTCCAACGCGGCCGAGGCCGGGCCCGATCCGGCCACGTTCACCGCCGCCCTGCCCGTCTATTTCGCCCTGGCGGGCACGGCCGACAGCGGCGACTACACCGCCTCCAGCTCGACCACGGCCACCATCCCCGCCGGCCAGAGCTCGGTCACGGTCACCATCACCCCCATCGCCGACACCCTGACCGAAGGCAGCGAGACCGTGATCCTGGCCCTCTCCAGCCATTCGACCTACTCCCTGGACAGCGCCGTCAACGCCACCGCCACCATCACCGACGCCCAGAACGCCGCCGACCTGCCCCTGGTCACGGTGGCCGCCACCACCGCCCAGGCCGCCGAAACCGGGAACGTGCCCGGCGTCTTCACCCTCACGCTCAACGCTCCGGCCGCCGCTGCCCTGCCCGTGTACTTCACCCTGGGCGGCACGGCCGGCAGCGCCGACTACACCGCCTCGGTGGCCGGCTCGATCACCATTCCCGCCGGCCAGACTTCGGTCAGCGTGACCATCACGCCGCTGACCGATACCTTGACCGAAACCGCGGAGACCGTGATCCTGACTCTGGCGGCCAATGCGGATTACGTCCTGGGTTCGCCGGCGACCGCAACCGTGACCATCGCCGACGCCGTGGTCGTCAAACCGAGCCTAACCGTCACGGCCACCGATGCGGCGGCGGCCGAGGCCGGCCCCGATGCGGCCAGCTTCACCCTCAGCCTGAGCAGCCCCGCAACCTCGGCCCTGACCGTGGCTTTCACCCTGACCGGCACGGCCGCCGGCGCCGACTATACCGCCTCGGCCACCGGCAGCGTGACCATCGCCGCCGGCGCCAGTTCGGCCACGGTCACGATCACCCCGGTCGACGACACCGCCGACGAAGACGACGAGACCGTGATCCTGACCCTGCAAACCGGCACCGGCTACACGCTCGGTTCGCCCGCCGCGGCCACGGTCACCATTGCGGACAACGACCAGCCCGCTCCCGTCGACCCGGTGGCCCAGTTCGTCACCCGGTTCTACCAATGCTGCCTGTTGCGCGAGCCGGACACAGCCGGACTGAACGCCTGGGTGGCCAACCTCAAGGCCGGGCTCTCGACCGGCGCGGACGTGGCGATGGGCTTTCTCTTCAGCGCCGAATTCCAGGCCCGGGCCCTGGGCAACTCCGCCTGGCTGGACGTGCTGTACCAGACCTTCTTCAATCGCGAGGCCAGCGCGGCCGAGAAGAACGCCTGGCTGGCGCAGATGAGCGCCGGCGCCAGCCGGTTGACCGTGCTCGACGGCTTCGTCCACGGGCAGGAATTCATCAACCTCTGCAACCAATACGGCATATTCCCCTATCCCGGCTACAGCGATCCGGTTACCGGGTTTATCAAGCGCCTCTACCAGATCTGCCTCCAGCGCGAGCCGGATGCGGCGGGACTGAACGCCTGGGAGGACAATCTGAAGGCCGGCTGGTCGACCGGGACGGACGCGGCCATGGGGTTCATCTTCAGCGCCGAATTCCAGGCCCGCGGGCTGGACAATGCCGCCTGGCTCGATGCGCTTTACCAAGCTTTCTTCAATCGTGAGGCCGACGCGGCCGGCAAGTCCGGCTGGCTGACGCAAATGGCCGCCGGCACCAGCCGATTGGTCGTGCTCGATGGTTTCAGCCACGGGGCTGAATTCGCGATCCTCTGCGCCCAATACGGAATCTCGCCCTATTAATTTTTCCCTTTTGTCCCCAATCGACTTGACATCGCCCCGGCGGGGGTCTATGGTTAGGGAAGTGAATTGCGTAGCGGCTCTTTGATAGCTTGACGCGAAACAGCGCTCCGGAAGACGGTGCAAATCCGTCGCAGTCGCGCTGCTGTTACCGGCCCATGGGGGACGATGCACTGGCTTTTTAGCCGGGAAGGATCGCCCCATTCCTGCCGGAAGCCAGAAGACCCGCTTTTCGCGCGCAGTTGCTCCCCGCGACAGGGAGCGGCGCACGGTTCCAGACCAACTCGCCGGCGAGGGTGACCTCCGCCCTCGCCGGGCACGCACCTGACGGCTCCATTCCCTGCGAATGGAGCCGTTATTTTTTTCCAAACCTCTTGGAGAATGGTGCGTTAATAATAAATGTATTTATCCGAAGGCCAAACCCGCTCGTGGAGCCTGACCCTCAAACCATGTCATCTACAGCCAACTCGCTTATCCGACTTGCGGTTATATTGTTCTGCCTCTGGCTCGGAAATAGCCGAAGCGAGATCTGGGCGGGCGAAAACTTCGGACCGACGGACGCTCCGGCCACCAGCCTGACCGCCCTCCTGGGCGAATTGCGCCAGCTACGCCAGGCCGAACAGCGTGAACGCGAAGACTGGCAGGCCGAACGGAGCCGGCTGGAAATCCTTTTGCAGCAGACGGAAACCGACCTCGACCAAACCGTCAAGCAGACCCAGAAGCTCGAAGCCGAAACCGCCAAGTTGTCCGCCCGGCGCGCCGAACTGACCGCCCGCAGCGAGCAGCTGGAAACCCAGGAGAAGGCCGCCTCCGCCTGGCTGCGGGAAAAGGCGCAAAAGTGGCTGAATCTTCTCAAACCGCACAGCCTGCTGGTCACGCCGGAAATTCTGACCAAACTGGCGGCCGTGGCCGGAGCGGAAAGCCTCAGCGCCCAGGCCGAAGCGTTCTGGCCGGCCTTGCAGGAATTGGCCGCGCGGGGCACGGCCGTCGAACCCGAATCCCGCGAGATCACCGCCGGCAACGAAACCTTTTTGGCCGACACCTTGCGCCTGGGCGGTTTCGCGGCGATCTGGCTGGCCACCACCGGCGACCGGGGCGGCGTGGGCCGGCCGGGGCCCAATGGGGTGGAGTGGCAGGAACTGGCCGCGCCCGAACGCGCCGCCATCGCCGAGGCGCTCAGCATCTCACGCGGCGAAAAACCGGCCGCCCTGGTCCGCCTGCCGCTGCCGGTTACGGAGTCGGCCGAAAAATGAACCATCTGCCTTGCGGTTCTCACCGCCGACTTATTCCGCTCGCAGCCGTTTACGGCCGCCTGCCGATCCTGATTCTGTCGCTCGCGGCCGGCGCATCGGCCCTGGCCACCGACCTGGCCGAGATCGCCGGCCAGGTCCGCTCCGATATCTCCGCCGCCACCGCCAGCCTGGAAAAGACCCGCCGCGAGTTGGGAACGGCACGCGAAGAACTGCGCCTGCGCCTGGAAAAGGCCACCCGCCAACTGGCCGAAGCCAAGGCCAGACTCCAGACCGCCCAGGCTCTGGCCGCCACCGGGACCGTGGAGAACGCCAAGCTCGAAGCGGACAACTCGACCCGCGAGGCCGCCCTGGCCGGCGTCCGCCAGCTCCTGCGCGAGCAGCGGGCCGAGGCCGAAAACCTGCTCACCCGCGCCCGCCTGATTCCGCCCGAGTTGGCAGCGTTCGATCAAGCGGCACTGGCCCCGCCGGCCGCACAATACGTCACCGAACTCATGGATCGACTGGAGCCAGCTTATGCCGCCTTCCTCGAACAAACCGGCCGGATAGCTCAGGTGGACGGAGAATTTATTCTGCCCGGCGGGGGCAAGCGGCGCGGCCGGTTCATCTGGTACGGCGCCCTGGGCGGAGCCGCGGCCGGCGAGGGCGAGGCGGGCCTGCTCATCCGCCCGGCCGGGGCGCAGCATTATCATTTGCAGACCAAGGGCCTCTCGGCCCGGGACCGGACCTTGATCGCAGCCGCGGTGCACGGCGACGCGGGCCGGGGCCGGCTGGTCATGGACTTGAGCGGCGGCAAGGCCCTGGCCCGGCTGACCGAGGCCAAGACCTGGTACGAATTCTTCCGGGCCGGCGGGGTGGTGGTGCCACCCCTGCTGCTGCTGGCCCTGCTGGCCGCGCTCATGGTGCTGGAGCGCGCCTTCAGCCTGCTGCGGGTGGACGCCGACGTCGACCCGGTCCTGAACGAACTGCTGGCCCCCTTGCGGCAGGGCGATTTCGCCTCCGCCCGCAAACTGGCCGAAACCGGCGACGGCCCGTTGCGGCGGGTGCTGCGCTCCGGCCTGGAGCGGGGCGGCGAACGGGGCGAGCACCTCGAAGAGGCGTTGCAGGAAGCCCTGCTGGGCGAGCTGCCGGGCCTCGAAAAGCACCTCTCGACCCTGGCCGTATTCGCGGCGGCCGCGCCGCTG
>CAYMGG010000429.1:1226-5083 GCA_964389915.1 uncultured Planctomycetaceae bacterium | reverse complement strand
CGCCCCCGCGGGCGGTGGCGAGGCCCAGCCCGGCGCTACCGGCGCCAGCGGCGAGAGTCCCACCCCGGCCCTGGACTCGTTCGGCCGCGACCTGACCCAGTTGGCCCGGGAGAACAAGCTCGACCCGGTGATCGGCCGGGAGAAGGAGATCCAGCGCGTCCTGCAAATCCTGGCCCGGCGGACCAAGAACAACCCGGTCCTGCTGGGCGAGGCCGGCGTGGGCAAGACCGCCATCGTCGAGGGCCTGGCCCAGGACATCGTCAACAACAACGTGCCCGAGATCCTGCTGAGCAAGCGGGTGGTGGTGCTGGACCTGGCGATGATGGTGGCCGGCACCAAGTACCGCGGCCAGTTCGAGGAGCGGATCAAGGCGGTGATGAACGAGGTCCGCCGGGCCCGCAACGTGATCCTCTTCATCGACGAGCTCCACACCCTGGTCGGGGCCGGCGGCGCGGAGGGCTCGATCGACGCCTCCAACGTGCTCAAGCCCGCCCTGGCCCGCGGCGAGGTCCAGTGCGTGGGCGCCACCACCCTCGACGAGTACCGCAAATACATCGAGAAGGACTCGGCCCTGGAGCGGCGCTTCCAGACCATCATCGTCAACCCCCCCAGCCGGGACGAGACCGTCACCATCCTGCGCGGCCTGCGCGACCGCTACGAGGCCCACCACCGGGTGCGCATCACCGACGGCGCGCTGGAGGAGGCCGTCAAGTTGGCCGACCGCTACATCTCCGGCCGCTTCCTGCCCGACAAGGCCATCGACGTGATCGACGAGGCCGGCAGCCGGGTGCGGCTGGCCGGCATGACCCGGCCGCCGAATCTGAAGGAGATCGAGCGGCAGATCGCCTCCCTTGAACGGGAGAAGAACGAGGCCGTGGCCGCCCAGGAGTTCGAGAAGGCCGCCGAACTGCGCGACAAGGCCGAGAAGCTGCGCCAGCAGATGCGCGAGACCCAGGAGAAGTGGCGCGAGGGCGCCTCCGAAACCGAAGGCGTGGTCGACGCCGACACCGTCGCCGAGGTGGTCAGCGGCATCACCGGCATCCCCCTCTCGCGCCTGGAGGCCAAGGAAACCGAGCGCCTGCTCAAGATGGAGGACGAACTGCACCGCCAGGTCATCAGCCAGGAGGAGGCCATCGGGGCCATCGCCCGGGCCGTCCGCCGCAGCCGGGCGGGCATGAAGGACCCCCGGCGGCCGATGGGCTCGTTCCTCTTCCTGGGCCCGACCGGCGTGGGCAAGACCCTGCTGGCCCGGGCGCTGGCCACCTTCATGTTCGGGGCCGAGGAGGCGTTGATCCAGATCGACATGTCCGAGTACATGGAGAAGCACGCCGTCAGCCGGCTGGTGGGCGCGCCCCCCGGGTACGTGGGCTTCGAGGAGGGCGGGCAGCTGACCGAGAAGGTCCGCCGCCGGCCCTATGCGGTGGTGCTGATCGACGAGCTGGAGAAGGCCCACTTCGACATCTTCAACATCCTCCTGCAAATCATGGAGGACGGCACCCTGACCGACAGCTACGGCCGCAAGGTGGACTTCCGCAACACCATCCTGGTCATGACCTCCAACGTGGGGGCGGACCTGATCAAGCGCCAGGGCAACCTGGGCTTCGCCCGCAAGGACGATCTGGCCAGCTACGAGGGGCTGAAGAAGAAGCTGAACGAGGCGGTGGAACGCGAGTTCCGCCCCGAATTCATCAACCGGCTCGACGAGGTCATCGTCTTCCACCACCTGACCAAGGACGACCTCTACCGGATCATCGACATCGAGCTGGCCGGCGTGACCAAGCGGCTGGTCGAGCAGCGGCTGGCCCTGGAACTGACCACCGAAGCGCGCGACTTCCTGGTCGGGCACGGCTACAACCAGGACTTCGGCGCCCGCCCCCTGCGGCGGGCGATCGAAAAGCTGGTGGAAGACCCGATCGCCGAAGAGATCCTCCGCGGGCGCTTCCTGCCGGGCACGCTGGTCAAGGTGGCGGTCAAGGACCAGCACCTGGACTTCGAGCCCGTGCCCGGGGCCGGCCCCCAGCCGCCCGCGCCGGAGGCGCCGGCGGCGGCCGAGCCCAAACCTGCGGGGACCGAGTGACGCATGGGACTGTTGCAAGGCTTGGGCGCCAGCGCCCTGGACCTGTTGGGCGGCGTGGGCCGGGTGACAGTGCTGGGCCTGGTGGCCATGCGCTGGCTGGCCCGAGGGCTGCCGGACCGGCGGGTGCTGGTGTGGCAGCTCTATTTCGTGGGCGTGCAGAGCCTGCCGGTCATCCTCACCACCGGCGCCTTCACGGGCATGGTCCTGGCCTACAACTCGTTCTTTGAATTCCAACGCTTGGGCGTGACCAGCTGGACCGGCCCCCTGGTGGCCAAGGCCCTGGTCAAGCAACTCGGCCCCGTGCTGGCCGGCCTGATGCTGGCCGGCCGGGTGGGCGGGGCGATGGCCGCGGAACTGGGCTCGATGGTGGTGACCGAGCAGGTCGACGCCCTGCGGACCATGGGCGCCGACCCGGTCAAACATCTGGTCGTGCCCCGGATGATCGCCTGCACGGTGATGACCCCGGTCCTGACCGCCTTCGCCATGGCCATCGGCATCGGCGCGGGCTTCCTCCTGACCGTCGCGGTCGGGGCCGAGTGGCACTTCCTCTGGGAACAGACCCGCGACTTCATGCGCCTCTACGACTTCGCCCAAGGCTTGATCAAGGCCGCCTTCTTCGGCCTGAGCACAGCCCTGATCTGCTGCTACAAGGGCCTGGGCACCAGCGGCGGCGCCGAAGGCGTGGGCAAGGCCACCACCGAGGCCAACGTCGCCAGCTGCATCTGCGTCTTGATCTCCAACATGTTCCTCACCATGGTCCTGATGATGTGGGAAACCCGATGACCGACGGCACCGAGTGGCTGATCGCCCTGGAGGACGTGCACAAGGCCTTCGGCCCCCTGCACGTCCTGCGCGGAGTCTCCTTCGGCGTGCGCCGGGGTGAGACCCTGGTGGTGATCGGCCAGTCCGGAACGGGCAAGAGCGTCACCCTGCGCCTGGTCATCGGTCTTCTGGCCCCGGACGCGGGGCGGGTGCTTTTCGAAGGGGCCGACCTGACCGAGTTCGACGACGAGCGGCTGCTGGCCATGCGCCAGCGGATGGCCATGCTCTTTCAGGGCGGAGCGCTCTTCGACAGCATGACCGTGGGCGAGAACGTGGCCTTCGGCCGGCGGTCGCTGGGCGAGCGGGACGAGGCGCGGCTGAGCGACATAGTGGAGGAGAAGCTGCGCCAGGTGGGGTTGCAGGGCACGGCCGGCAAGATGCCCTCCGAGCTCTCCGGCGGCATGCGCAAACGCGCCGCCCTGGCCCGCTCCCTGGCCATGAATCCCGACATCATCCTCTACGACGAACCGACCACGGGGCTCGACCCGATCATGAGCGACGCCATCGCCGACCTGATCCTCGAGACCCGCAACCAGGTCAAGTCCGCCGAAGGCAAGGACGTCACCAGCCTGGTGGTAACCCACGACATGCACGTGGCCGCCAAGGTCGCCGACCGGATCGTCATGCTGCACGGCGGCCGAGTGGTCGGGGTGGGCGCGCCGGACTATTTCGAGGCCCTGCGCCGGCGGGAGGAGCCCGCGGGCCTGAGCGAAGCGGAGGCGATGATCCGCCAGTTCGTGCGCGGCGAGGCGGCCGGGCCGATCCAGGCGGTCAGATGAAACGGAGGCGAGCGTGAAATCGAACAGCACGGCCCGACTGGAGCTCTTCATCGGCAGCTTCATCCTCGCGGGGATGATCCTGGTGGCGGGCATGGTGACCATCTGGGGCGGCACGGGCGGCATCCTCTCCACCAGCTACAAAGTCCTGGTGGAGATCGCCCACATCGGCGACCTGCGGG
>CAYMGG010000429.1:0-1216 GCA_964389915.1 uncultured Planctomycetaceae bacterium | reverse complement strand
CAAGCTGGGCGGCTTCCTGGTCGGCCGGGTGGCGGGCATCACCATGCCGGCCGGTAAGCGTTTCATCGAGATCGAATGCGACGTCGACGCCCGGCGCGATCTGGTCGTCGACACCGAGGCCAACATCGCCAACGCCGGCCTGGTCGGCGACACCTTCCTCGAGTTCACCGCCGGCAAGTCGCAGGAGGTGCTGCCCAAGGTCGACCGGGTGGCCGACGCGCCGCGCATCCCCGGCAACGGACCGGTGAACATGAACCAGCTGCTGGCCCGGATGGAACTGATCGGCGTGGAGGTCACCGGGATCGTGCGCAACCTGAACGACGTGGTGGGCGACGAGGAGGTGAAGAAGAACATCCGCGGCGCTATCGCCAACGCCAACAGCGCGACCATGGAGGCTAGCCGGCTGCTGGTCAGCCTGCGGCGCAGCGCGGCCAACGTCCAGGACGCCACCGCCGACGCCCAGAAGCTGGTCGCCTCGCTCACCCGCAGCGGCGCTTTGGTCGAAAGCGCGGTCAATCAGACCGTCGGCGACCAGCGCAACCTGGCCGCAGTCAACGACACCCTGGCCAACCTCCGGGCCCTGAGTCGCGACGCCCGGAGCCTGGTGGAGCGCGCGGATCGGACCCTGGAGCGCGAGGACAAGCAGCTCTCGGCCATCGTCGGCAACGTCAAGACCATCACCGAACAGGTCAAGGACGTGGGCGAGAAGGCCCGGGAGATGGCCAAACAGATGGGGCCCGAGAAAGGCATCATGCGCCTCTTCACCTCCGACGACCTGAAGAAGGAGGTCGAGGGCGCGGTCGAATGGCTGGCCGGATTCGTCAGCGAAGAGGGAGTCATCAAGGCCCTGCAACTGAAGCGCTACGCCGACGAGATCGTCTCCCGGCGACTCAAGGAATGGGGCACGCGCATTCCGGCCGACGAGTTGGAGAAGAAGGTCATGGACCAGCTCCAGAAGGGGCTGGGGGGCAAGACCGAGGCCAAGCGGATCATCCGCTCCGAGGAGTAGTCCCGCGTGGCCAAGGCCAAGACCGTCTTCGTCTGTCAGGAGTGCGGCCAGACCGCCGCGCGCTGGCTGGGCCGCTGCCCGGCCTGTTCGGCCTGGGATTCGTTCGCCGAGGAACGCGCCGCGCCCAGCGGCGGCCGCGGAGGTTCGCGGGCGGCCGGCAGCGCGGCCGGGCCGGAGGGCAGCTCGATCTGGACAGCGGCCCACATG
>CAYMGG010000428.1:0-5087 GCA_964389915.1 uncultured Planctomycetaceae bacterium | reverse complement strand
TTTTTTGCAAAAAAGGTTCCCCTGAAACGGCCTCAATTAACTGGGATTGATATAATTCCGGGGCCCCATAAACAAGAGGGTCAACCTCAGGGGTCGCGCCGATGCCTCCCCCTCCCTCCGGGAGGGAGTTGGGGGAGGGAGATTAGCGAGACAATCGTCCCATATTCTGAGGCGCAGCGCTAAGGCTGGCCCTTGAATAATCGCCGCGAACCCCAGCGCTTTTCTCACGCTTTTGCCTAGTTACGGCATAAAAACATTTGAGTTTGCGCTTATACAAGGATAACATGAAGCGGCGCGTCGGTGCCGATTAATGCCGTAACCTCGAAGGACGGGCAGTCATAACCTTATTGCATTGGTTTCGAAAGAAGACCCGCAGGTGAGCCAAGCCATTCGCAGGCAAGTGGTTATTCGCAACCGCTACGGGCTGCACGCCCGGCCGGCCGCCTTGTTCGTCGAGCTTTGCAATCAATTTGCCAGCCAAATCCAGGTCGAAAAGGACGGCGCCAGCGCCAATGGCAAGAATATTCTCGACATCATGATGCTCGGCGCGCAGTCCGGCTGCGAGCTGACCCTGGTCTGCGCCGGCGACGATGCCCCCGCCGCAGCGGACGCCTTGGTTGCGCTGGTCGAATCCAATTTCCGCGAAAACGACAACTGACGCCGGCTCCAGGAAACCTTTCAGCAAAAGCGCATACCCTCCCCGATATAATTCTCTGCCACCCCGGCAGGTTCATACAGGGAATGCCCACGAATGGAATAAACGCCAACGCCGCCAACTGATCGCGCTAATAACCATTCGGGGCAGTTTCGGGGCGCGCGATTTCCAGAAGCTTCGCAACCAATCTAGCAAACAGTCAAAAGGCGAAGCGGGGTGAGTTTTTGGAGTGGATCGGGGGACCTTTTAGGCATAAATGTTCCCCGAAAAAATTGGCTTGAATTGACCTGATTCCAAGGGAGATCTCACATGTCGCTGACTTTTTCGTGGCCGGAAGGCAAGGCCGGAGCGCTGACCACCAGTTGGGACGACGGCACGATCCATGACCGGCGGCTGGTCTCGATCCTGAACGCCCACGGCCTGAAGGGCTCGTTCCATCTGAACGCCGCCAAGTTCGGCCAGGCGGCCTCCAGCACCTGGTACGGTTACGTCACCCCCGAGGAGGTGCCCGGCCTGTACGCGGGGCACGAGATCTCGGCCCACTCCTTCACCCATCCGCACCTGACGCGCATCCCGGCCGGAGCGGTGCGCGGCGAGATGGTGCGCGACCGCCTGCGGCTGGAGGAGTTGGCCGGCTATCCGGTGGTAGGCATGTCCCTGCCCTTCGGAGCCTATGACGCGCGGGTGAACGAGCTTTTGCGCGAATGCGGCATGGAGTACAGCCGGACCACCAAGTCGCACGGCGCATTCCACCCGCCGGCCGATTTTCTGGAATGGCATCCGACCTGCCACCATAAAGCCGACCTGCCGGCCCTGTGGACCGAATTTTTGGCCAACAAGGCGGCCGACAAGCTCTTCTATCTCTGGGGCCACAGCTACGAGTTCGACCGCGACAACAACTGGGAGATCCTGGAAAAGTTCGCCGCCGTCGCGGGCCAAGAAGCCACAGTCTGGCAGGCCACCAACCAGGAGATCTGCGAATACCTGCGCGCCTGGCGCGAACTGCTGGTCTCGCTCGACTCCCGCCGCTACCGCAACCGCTCGGGCCTGACCATCTGGGCCCGGCAGGGACAGGAGCTCAAGTCCATCCCGCCGGGCGGCTCGCTGTCGCTGGCGTGAGGTGCTGACGGATCGTTTTTCTGCAAACCAAATTGGCCGGAGGCTTGCGCCTCTGGCCAATTTTTTAATTACGATTCGCCACGAGTAACAAATCCGCAGGCAAATATGCGGGGGAACTTTTTTGCAAAAAAGTTCCCCCGCACCCCTTCACAAAACTCTCATCCAGCTATTGCCTCGCACTCCGGGTTACTTGATCTGGATGGGCTTGCCCTTGGCCGCGCTGGCGTAGATGGCGTCGAGCAGTTCCATCACCGTCAGCCCCTCTTCGCCGGTGGCCATGTGCGGCTTGTTGTTCACGATGCTGTCGATGAAGTGGTAATAGCTGCTGACCGCGGCCGGAACCGGCGGGTGCAGCTTCATGTCGTACTGGCAGCCGTTCTTTTCCATGTAGATTTCGGCTTCGAACTGGTAGGTCTCGTTCAGGTTGCGCTGCACCAGGCCGGCCTTGGTGCCGAGGAGGCGGGTTTCCATCATTTCTTTCTCGGCGATATTGGCCGCCCAGGAGGCCTCGACCACCAGGGTGGCGCCGTTGGCGAACTTGATGACGCCGGCGGCCAGATCCTCGACGTCGTAGGTCTTGCCCTGGGACTTGGCGATGGCGGTGGCGATGGGGTTGTAAGCGCCGCCCATGACCCAGGTCGGCTTGGGATAGCCCATCAGCCACAGGGCCAGGTCCAGCCGGTGCACGCCCAGGTCGATCAGCGGGCCGCCGCCGGAGAGGGCCTTTTGGCCGAACCAGCCGCCAAAGCCGGGCATGCCGCGCCGCCGGTGCCAGACGGTGCGGCCGAAGTAGACGTCGCCCAGGATGCCGGTGTCGACCTGCTGTTTCAAGGCCCAGGCCTGCTCGGTGAAGCGGTAGGAGAAGTTGATCATCAGCCGCTTCTTGGCCTGCTTGGCCGCGGCCAGCATCTTGCGGCCTTCGCCCGCGTTCATGGCCATGGGCTTTTCGCAGAGCACGTGGCAGCCGGCCTTGAAAGCGGCGACCGCCAGGGGCATGTGGAACTTGTTGGGCGTGGCCACGCTGACCACGTCGAGCTTTTCGCTGTCGAGCATCTTCTGGGGCTCGGCGTAGCGGCTGGGGATCTTGAACTCGTCGCCCACGGCCGCCAGCCGGTCGGCGTTGGGATCGGCAATGGCCACGACTTCGGCGTTCGGATGGCTCTGGTAGCCCTTGATGTGGCCCTTGCCCATGCCCAGGCCGATCACGCCCACGCGCAGTTTCTTCACGGCTATTTCTCCTCGTCGGTTGGGAAGCGCTGTTTTAAGGCGCCGGCGGCACCGGCCGCCCAGTGAAATAGGGGCGGGGATAGGCCCCGCCCCTACGTTGGGAATGTAAATTGACTCAGACGCTCTGGACCACGCCGGCCTGGCCGAACTGGAGATTCTTGGGGCTGAGCTTTTCCAGCGGTTCGGACTTGGGCGCGGTGTGGGCGGCGAAGATCCGGGGCTTGGCCCAGCGCGCGGCGTTGACGATGACCTTCATGACCTGCGGGTTGTAGAAGATGGGGTAGGTCTCGTGGCCGGGGCGGAAGTAGAAGATGCGCCCGTGGCCGCGCTCCCAGCAGCAGCCGCTGCGGAAGACCTCGCCGCCTTCGAACCAGCTGATGAAGATCAGCTTGTCGGGGGTGGGGATGTCGAAGCGTTCGCCGTACATCTCGGTGTTGGGCAGTTCGATGTACTCGCCGATGCCTTCGGTGATGGGGTGGCCGGGTTCGATATTCCAGAGGCGTTCCTTCTCGCCGGCTTCGCGCCACTTGAGCGAGCAGTTGGTCCCCAGCATGGTCTTGAAAATTTTCGAGAAATGGCCGGAGTGGAGGACGATCAGGCCCATGCCCTCCAAAACCCGCTTCTGCACGCGCTGGACGATCTCGTCCTTGACTTCCTTGTGGGCGACGTGGCCCCACCAGGTGAGGACGTCGGTGTTCTGCAACACTTCCTCGGTCAGACCGTGCTCGGGCTCGTCGAGGGTGGCGGTGCGGACGGTGAAGCCGCCGGCCTTCTTAAGACCTTCGGCGATGACCTGGTGCATGCCCTGGGGATAAACCTTCTTCACGGCTTCGTTCTTGATCTCGTGCCGGAATTCGTTCCACACCGTGACCTTAATGTTCTCGCTCATCGCCAGTCCTTTTCCTTTTTACCACGTTTGGCCGAGTTTGCCCGCCGCGCCCAAAAGTGCGCCGGGCGTCCTTTTTTCGTATACTCTTTTCAGTACCCGTACCCGTCCTTGACCGCAACCGCCTTTAGTGGTAAAAATCCGCAAAGAATAGGACATTTCTTAGATGAGTCCAAAACCGCCCACTCCGCCCGTCCTGCCCGATCCGCTGCTTAGCCTGCGCGCCGTGCTGCGCCAGCGGCTGACCGAAGCGGAGGCCGATCATGACTTTCTGCGCGTGCCGGAAGCCTCCCCCTTGCCCCGTTTGCAGCGGGAGATGCACTTCCACCGCGCCCCGGAGCTCTTCTTTCAAATCTCCGGCATCTCAATCATGAACATGCCCGAGGAGCGGATGCTCATACGCCCCGGCCAGCTGGCCGTGATCCCCAAAAACGTGCCGCACGTCGAGGGGGCGCGCCGCTACCGCGGCCCGTTCATCAATCTGGTGCGCGTCGGCCCGCGCTTCCATCGCCAGACCCCCCTAGCCCCCAAGATTTGGGATTATTTCGAGGATCTAATCGGCGCCTTCCGAACCGACGCGCCCGGTCGGCGCCAGCTGGTCAAAGGCCTGCTGCTGGCCGGTCTGGCCGCCCTGGAACAGGCCTGCGCGGGCGAAGATTCGCCCCAGAACCAGGACTCGCCCCGCATCGCCCAGTGCAAATACCTGGTTCGGTCCAACATCCACGACTTCCAGCTGGGCGTCAAGCAACTGGCCGCCTGGATGCAATGCTCGGCTGATTACCTCTCCTTCCGCTTTCATCAAGAGACCGGCGAGCGCTTGAACGATTACATCAACGCCGAACGCCTAGCCCTGGCCCAAGGCCTGCTGGAGGAGTCGACCCTCAACATCGCCGAGGTGGCCCACGCCGCCGGCTATCGCGACGCCGGCTACTTCAGCCGCATCTTCCGTGCCCGCCTGGGACGCACGCCCAAAGAATATCGCCGCAAATTCCGGATTTGAAAAACCGCCGTTTGATTCCAGACCTCCGGGGGCACTTTTTTTGCTAAAAAAGTTCCCCCGGGCCCCCTCAAAAAAACTCTCACAATTTATTCCCGGCATCGACGGGAAAATCCGCGTGAAATGGGAAGATAACGGCACAATGCGGAGTTGATGAGAGTTTTTTGCGGGGGTCTGGGGGAGCTTTTTTGCAAAAAAGCTCC
>CAYMGG010000427.1:0-5097 GCA_964389915.1 uncultured Planctomycetaceae bacterium | reverse complement strand
AAGTTTTTTGAGAGAGTTTGAGAGAACTTTTTTTCAAAAAAGTTCTCTCAAAACCGAGTTATTCTCGGTTTCGCTGGCCTCAACGAAACCGCACCGTCGCCGGCGTGGTGGCCTGGAGCACGGCCTCCTGACCAAAGCGTTCTTTGTACAGCCGGCAGACCTCCGCCAGTTTGGTTTCGGTTTCCGGCGTGGCCGGATGCAGGATGATGAGCAGGCGGGTGGGTTCGCGGACGATCTTGCCCGCCCCGTCGCGCCACTGCCCCCGGCCGGCCAGCACGGTCAGGCCGTCGGGAAACCGGGGCGTAACCACCTCGGCCAGAAACTTGTCCCACTCGGCCTCGCTCACCGTCGACCCGTCCGGCCGCGACCCGCCCAGGTACAGCGTAGTCTGCAACCAGCTCTCGGCCGCGACCGCCGTCGTCGTCGTGGCCGGCGCGTTGTCTGCGGCTTCAAGCGCTCCGCACGCAACCCAACAGAACAATCCGACTGCCCAGAGCCCCGCCCGTCTGCCGTTCAAATTCATCCCCCCTATTTCAAGCTCGCCAGCGCATAGCCCAGGGCGAAGGAGGCCGCCTGGGCCGCTTCGCGCACCGTCTCGCCGAATCGGCTCCAAATCTCGCCGCTGCGCTCCCCGGACGGCAGGGTCGTCCCCACCGCCGCCACGCACTCGCCCTGACAGTTGAAGACCGGCGCGGCCACGGCCGCGCTCTCGCCGCGCTCGCGGTCCATCAGCGCCAGCCGCTCCCGCCGCACCCATTCCAGCTCGGCCCGGAACCGCTCCGGATCGGTGATGGTCGCCGGCCCCAGCTGCGGCAGCCCCAACCGCGCCATGGCCGCGGCCAGTTCGGCCTCCGGCAGGTAGGCCGCCAGGGCCTTGCCCCCGGCGCTGGCGTGCAGCGGATTGACCTGGCCGATGGCCAGGGCCTGATCCCCTCCGCGCCCGCCGGGATAAAGGACGTCAACGATCAGCGCCTCCCCCTCATGCGGGACCATCAGGTAGGCCGCCTGGTCTAACTCGCGGGCCAGTTTGTCCAGGTAAGGTCGCACCCGGTCGCGCACGCCCAGCCGTCGCAGGCAGGCATTGGCCAGCCGCAGGGGCTGGAGGCTGATCCGGTAGCGGCGGGTCCGGGCTTCGCGCTCCACGTAGCCTGTCTCGACCAAGGTCTTGAGCAGCCGGCAGACGTGGCTGGGCGGCAGGCGGAAGCTCTCCGCCAGCTCCTTGACCGAAAAGGTTTCGGGCGAACTGGCCAAGCGCTCCATAATGGCCAGCCCGTTCATAAGCGTATTGTTCATCCCGGCATTTTAGCATTTTTTCGGAATTCGTCATGGATTATCCCGCCGCGGCCGGGGGCACCCGACACCGCCCTTTTCCGGAAAATTGGCGCACCGCTCCGGCCGCCCCTTGACCTTGGGGCTCCCGACGGTTAACGTTCTGATAACCATCTGCCGAGACACGGAGTGCCGCTATGGCCAAGGTGCTGATTGTCGACGATTCGTTCATCACCCGCCGGCACGTGCGCGAACTGCTGGCGGCCGACGGCCACGAGGTCGAGGAGGCCTCCGGCGGCGAAGAAGCCCGCCAGTGTCTGGCCCAGAAGAAATTCGACGCCATGGTCCTGGACCTGCTGATGCCGGGCATGACCGGGCAAGACCTGCTCAAGGTCCTGCACGAGGAAGGCTCGTCTCTGCCGATCCTGGTCCTGACCGCGGACATCCAGCGGACCACCCGCCAGGAGTGCTTGGAACTGGGCGCCGCGGAGGTGGTCAACAAGCCGCCGGACCCCGATGAACTGCGGACCAAGCTGGCCGCCGTCCTGGGCGGGGGCTCTCGATGACGGCCTCCGCTCCCGCCCCCCGCCGACTGGAGATGCATCCCGAAGGGCTCGACGCCATCCGGGAATTGATCAACATCGGCGTCGGCCGGGCCGCCGCCAGCTTGAACGGCATGCTCGACTCACACATCGATCTGACCGCCCCGGTGATCTCGATGGCCAGTCTGCGGGATCTCCAGCAGCTGGAGAACGACGGGGTCTCCTGCGTGGCCCTGACCTTCCGGGGCGACCTGGACGGCGTGGCCGCCCTCCTCTTCCCCCCCAGCGACGCGCTCAAGCTGATCACCATGATCCTGGGCGAGGAGCCCGAGGGCGAGGATCTTGACGCCCTGCGCTCCGGCACCTTGACCGAGATCGGCAACATCGTCATCAACGCCATCGTCGGCACGATCAGCAACCTGCTGCGGATGCGCCAGAACTTCGAACTGCCCGTCTACCTCGAAGGCCGGGTCGAAGAGGTCTTCCGCAACGTCCTGCTGCGGGTCGACCCGGCGATCCTGATCGTTAAGACCTTCTTCAACGTGCGCGAATCGAGCATCGAAGGCAGCATCATCTTCGTCTTCGAGCTCCATTCCTTCGACGAACTGCTCTCCCTGGCCACCGACATGTATCGGAGATGAATCGCCGCATGGACCCGGCCGGACGCCTCGAGGAGTGCTTCTCCATCCTGGACCACGTGCCGGACGGGGTGCTGATCGTCGCCCCCGATTATCGCCTGGTCTTCTGGAACTGCCGGCTGGAGGCCTGGACCGGCCTGAGCCGGCGCGAGCTTTTGGGCACTTCGCTGCTGGACCGCTATCCGCACCTGGGCGCGCCGCGCTACGCCGACCGGCTGGCGGTGGTCCTGGCCGGCGGGCCGCCGGCGGTCTTCTCCTCGCACCTGCACCGCTCGTTCCTGCCCTGCCGCCTGCCCGACGGCCGGGAGCGCATCCAGCACACCGTCGTCTCGCCCATCGCCAACCCGGAGGGCGGCCACCTCGCCCTCTTCGCCATCCAGGACGTCAGCGACCTCGCGCACAGCATCGACCGCTACCAGCAGGCCCGCCGCCAGCTCCAGCACGAGATGAACGAGCGCAAACGCGCCCAGCAGTCCCTGATCGAAGCCGAGCGGATGGCGGTCATCGGCACCCTGGCCGCCGGCATCGCCCACAACTTCAACAACATCAACGCCGGCATCCTCGGCCACCTCGACCTGCTGCTGCGCCGGGGCGGACTGCCCGAGGCCGTAGCCGGCAAGTTGCGGCTGATCATGAACACCGTCCACCGTTCGGTCTCGCTGACCGAGAATCTGATGGTCTTCTGCGGCCAGCGCAAGGGCGAGAAATTGGTCGCCCCCCTGGACAACCTATTGATCGAAACCGTCGAGCTGATCCGCGACGAATACCGCGACGCCGGCATCGAGATCGCCGTCGACCTGCGGCCCACCCCGCCGGTGCGCCTCTCCCCCGGCGAGATCGGCCACGTGGTCTTGAACCTGCTGGTCAACGCCCGCCACGCCCTGACCGCGGCCCCGCGCAAGCGGATCGAACTGACCACCGGCGTCGAGGCCGGCCAGGTCTTCATCCGCGTGGCCGACACCGGCTGCGGCATTCCCGAAGAATTGCGCGAGCGCATCTTCCTCCCCTTTTTCACCACCAAGGGCGAATACGCCGCCCCCGGCTCGCCGCTGGCCGAGGTCAAGGGCACGGGCCTGGGCCTGAGCGTCTCGCGGACGATCGTCCACGACCACCAGGGGCGCATCGAATTGGACGATGCCCCCGGCGGCGGCGCGGTCTTCACCATCTGGCTGCCACCGGCCGCCTCGGCGGCCGAAGAAGCGGCCGCCGGCGAGCCACGGGCCGCGGCGGCGCCCACGGCCCGCCGGGTGCTGGTGCTGGACGACGAATCGGCCGTGCGCAGCTTCATCGCCGAATGCCTGGACGAGGCCGGTTGTCAGGTCGAGTGTCTGACCAGCGGCGAAACCGCCCTCGAGCGCTTGGCTGCGGAAGCGGTCGATCTGGTGCTGGTCGACCTCCAGATGCCCAACATGGACGGCCGCGAGTTCCTCCGCCGGCTGCGCGCCGCCCAGCCGGCCCACCGCCCGCGCATCCTGGTGATGACCGGCCAGCTGGTCGAGTCGTCGGCGCTGGACCTGAAGGAGCTGGGCGCGGCCGGAGTGCTGAAAAAGCCCTTCGGCGTGGACGAACTGCTGGCCTGCTTGTGATCCTACGGGGGCCGCCCCCGCAACTTGACGAGGACGACAAATGCCTGCCTGCCAACCCAATGTCTGGGGCGACGGCGCCCTGTTCGCCGCCTCCGGTTACGACAACCGGACCGATTTCTGCCGCCCCCTGGTCGGCCGGCTGCTGGCCGACCGGATCGGGATCGAATTGCGCTGTCTCAAGGCCCGCGACCAGTTGGGGCTGGAGGCCGCCGGCGAGTTCTGGCTGAGCGGCGCGGACCTGGCCGATTACGACCGCTCCGCTTCGCTCGTCTGCGGCGACCTGATTTCGCTGACCTGGCCGCATGGCGGCCGGCTGAAGATCGTCGCCTCCGGGCCGGACGGTTTTGCGGTGCGCGCCCTCGACCTGCCAGGGGCCAAATTGCATTGGCGCTGGACCAGCCAACTGGCCACGCTGACCGTCGGCACGGTCCCGCCCCGCCACGACCCGACCGGCGAGCTGCCGTTGGGCTCGGAATGGCTGACCCTGGCGGTCAGTTACCCGCCGGCGGCTCCGACCGGGGCCGCACGACACCGGGAGTTGGCCGCCGCCGCCGACCGACAGCTCGCCGCCAGCCGCGAATTTCTGTACCGCCTGGCCCCGCCGGCCGGCCTGCCCGCCGAATGGGGTCCCGTCTACGCCAAGGCCGCCTCGGCGATCAAGGTGAATGTCGAATCGCCCCTCGGCCGCTGCTCGACTCGCTGGACCACGCCCGACCGCTATCCGCATCGGCAGATGTGGATCTGGGACTCAGCCTTCCACGCCCTGGGCTGGCGTCATCTGGACCGCCGCTTGGCCTGGGAGGCGGTGCGCTCGGTCTGGGAACGGACCGCGCCCGACGGTTTCATCCCCATCTCCATGGACCCGCTCTCCGACCGGCTGATCGGCGAGACCCAGCCGCCCATCCTGGGCTGGGCCCTGGATCGGACTTTTGCGCCCGAGGAACTCAATCCGGCCGACCTGCTGTATGCCTATGAACGCAACGCCGCCTTTCTCAAATGGCTAAAGGAAAACCGGCGCGGCGCTGACCGTGGCTTGGCCGGCTGGTACAAGGACGAAAAGAG
>CAYMGG010000426.1:0-5105 GCA_964389915.1 uncultured Planctomycetaceae bacterium | reverse complement strand
TTCCCGAAGTCGGCCAGGAACGCTTTTGGGAAGGTTTTGTGCGCGGCGCGGCCGCGGCGGGCCTGCCGGCCGCGGCCGTCAGCCGGCTCGACAGCGGGGGGGGACTTTCGGCCGAAGCCGGCCGGCAGGTCGGGCGCGAGCTGCTGGCCCGGCCGCGAGCCAAGCGCCCCGACGGGCTGCTGATCGTTAACGACTGGCTGGCTCAGGGAATGTGCGAGGTGCTGTTCGCTGCCGAGCAACCGCCCCTGGTCGCGGTGCAAATCAATCAGCAGACGCCGGTGCGCCTGCCGGATCAGGTTTTACGCTTCGCGGTGGACATCAACCGGATGGCGGAGCGGACGGTCGAAGCCTGCCTGCAGGCCATGCTGAACCCGGCGGCCGTACCGCCCGCAGAATGGCTGAGGCCGGAGCGACTGGCTACGGAATAAGGGCGTTACGGTCGACGGACGGTTGAGGGAGGGATGGAATGAATAAAAAAGCGCAAATTGAGGCCGGGCGCAGCGCCTTCACGCTGGTGGAGCTGTTGGTCGTGGTTTCGATCATCACGATCCTGGCTTCGCTCCTACTGCCCGCGCTGTCGCAGGCCCGGGACCGGGCCAAAGAGATCGCCTGCGCCAACACCAAGAAGCAACTGGCCCTGGCGGTCGTCCTGTACGCCGGCGACTACAGCGAGTGGGTGCCGGCGTCGACCTATTACACCGGCACGCCCGCCTGGCGTTACCTGGCTCAGCCGCTTGGTTACCTGCCGTCAACCAACAGCTTTTTTGGCGCAGTCTGCGCGTCCTCCAACGTCAAGCCGGCCTCGATCGTCTCGGGAATCACGATCGGCTACAATTATTGCCTGAGCTCCAAATACGGCGTGCCGATCCGCTACAAAGTCGGATCTTTCCGCCATCCACAGGAGATCGGGCTGTGGGCCTGCACCAAGGGGCCGCCCTCCCTCTGGGGCGGCTCGGACGGCGAGTGGGCCTGGTATGACCAAAACCACTTCGGCTACCGCCACGCCCAGCGGACCAACGCCAGCTTTCTCGACGGCCACGCCCGTTCGTTCACTCAGCTGGAAATCACGACCCTGCCGAACTGGTTTCTGCGGCCGTGGCTGGATAGCTGATATTGAGTCCATTTAATTATGGCTGATTCTGGGGAACTTTTTTTGCAAAAAAAGTTCCCCAGCCCCCTCAAAAAAACTCTCGACAGCTTTGCCTTTTTGGATGCGGGGAGAGGAAAATTCGAGCTTGGGGGAATTTGAACCCATTCGGCTCATAATAATCGAATTGGAATTGATGGCCGACTAACGTTCGAGCCAGGCAAACAGGATGAGAGTTTTTTGGTGGGGTTTGGGGAACCTTTTTTGCAAAAAAGGTTCCCCAAAATCCGTCACTATAAACTTGAATTGATATGCGAAGCCCCACGGAAAGCGCGGTCATGCAATTGAAATTATGCGGCAATCATTACGTAGCCGCGCTTAGCCGGCTTGGCCGCCGGTGAGTTTGGCCACCGCCGCCCAAGTCGCGCGGTTGAACTCCACCTCTTGAGCCGGGCTCATCTCGTGGGCGGAGTAATAGTACATAAGGTGAGCCATGGGCAGGGCGAAGGCCCGGTCGAGGTTGGCCAGGTAATTCTCCAGATCCTCGTCGCGGTGGCGCTGGGCCTCCAGAAGGAAGAAAGACGGCTTGCCGGCCTGGGCCAGGATCGGGGCGAACTCGGCGTGGGCCTGGAAAATCGTCCCCTTCATCCGGTGCATCCGGTGGTCGTCGCTGCGGACGTGACCGTCGGAGCCGAGATAGTCGATCTGCTTGGTGTCCAGAAGCGCCTGGAGCAAAGCCCGCTGGTCGGGCTGGACGAAGAGGCTGACGACCGCGCCGGGGCGGATGGTTTTGACGAAACCGCTCTCGGCATCGATGAATTCGGCGAAGCGCCGGTCATACCAGCCCGGCTCGGGATCGGGGCAGAGCGCTCGGCAGTGGGCGCAGTAGCAGTCGGCCGAATGCGGCTCGTCCCAGATCAGGCCATCGAATGGGAAAAGGGTGAAGAGCTTGGTCAGCGATTCCCGGATGTGAGCCCGCACCAGGGGATGGTTGACGCAGCCGGCCATCTCGCCTTTGACAATCGGACGCCCGGCCCGGTCGTGGATCAAAGCCTCGGGATGCTCGACCGTGAAGGTGGAAAATCCATCCAGCCAGCCGGCCACCAGCCCGGCCCAGCGGTTGGGCACGGCGTGGGCCTGCATGCCGTGGGCGTGAATCCGCTCGACCACGTTGCGCAGGCGCTGCTGGTGCCAGTTGGTCAGCTGCCCCTCCTGCACGCAGAGCGAAACCGCGTCCGTCCCCAGCCGCTTCATCCGCGCCAGATCGGCGTCGAGATGTTCGGTCAGCAAGGTGTGGTTGTGCGGCGCGTAATAATAGCAGTTGACCAGCATGTCGACGCGCCTTCACTCAGTCCAAATACGGCAAATCGCGGCCGGCCTGATCCACGCGGACCTGGCCGTCCTTGGCCTTCCAGGCCACGTTGACCGAGACGTCCGTACCGTCGGGGCCATAACCCTTGTAGACCCGGGTTTCCAAATGACGAAAACCGGCGGTGGCCGCCAGCTCGCTCCAGTGGTACCAGGTCCAGTAGCCGGGCCGGCGAACGGTGGTTGACTCCAGTCGGCTGCGTCCGGCTTCGTCGATGATGTAGATCAGCCGGTGGTCGATGAAGTCGGCCTGCAACGTCTTCTGAACCAGGGCCGCGCAGGTCGTGCCCCCGTCGCGATGGACCCAGAGGGCTCGCTCGGACGGATCGCTACGCCACTCCTCCAGCATCCGCCGCAGGGCGGCCTCGTTGTTCCCGCCCTCGCCCACGCCGGTGAACATGAGAAAACCGCCGGGCTTGAGGGCGTGGAAATGGCCGACCAGGGCGGCCCCCAGCTCGTCCCAAGTAGGAATGAGCCAGAGCGACTGGTTGAGGATGCAGTCGAAATGGTGCGGAGCCCGGTGGGGCAGGTCCGACCAGCGGGAGGCGAAGAAGCTGACGGGACAGTTTTCCTGCCGGGCCAGCTCGCGGGCGTGCTCGATCGCCAGCTCCGAAGGGTCGGAACCGACCATGTTCAGACCGGTCTCGGCCAGGCAGACGGTCCGGCGGCCAAGTCCGCAGGCGGCGTTGAGCGCCACCTCGGCCGAGATCTCCCGGGCCAGCTCGGAGAAAATGCGGGCCAGATAGGTGTGCTTGCCGGCCTGGGGCGAACGGAAATCCGCCTGCCACTGCGGGCGACGAAACCATTCCCAGCGATGAATCATGTCCCAATCGGCGATCGGCGCATCGGACATCGGGCTTTTCTCCTACGAACCTTTGTAAACCGGCCGAATCGGCGCTTCGGGTCAGCGTCCGCGGGCGAGTCCGCGACGCCGAATCTAGCGCCGGGACGTTTTTTCCAACAGCCTTCTACGGATGCGCGCCCGGCAGATCCAGGCCCAGGGTTTCCGGAAATCCGCACATCACGTTCAAATTCTGCAGGGCCGAACCGGCCTGGCCCTTGACCAGATTGTCGATATGGCTGATCACCCGGAAGACGCCGGCGCGCTCGTCGCAGGCCACGGTCAGGATGATCCGGTTGCCGCCCCGCACGTCCGAAGTTCCGACCGCGGCGCCGGCGTCCTTGATGAGCACGAACGGTTCGCCCCGGAAATACTCCCGGTAGCCTTCCAGCACCCGCGCCTGGGTCATACCCGCCGGCAGCCGGCCGTAGAGTGTGGAGAGGATGCCCCGGGTCATGGGCAGAACCTGCGGGGTGAAGGTCACCCGGACCTCGCTCTTGGCCAGGGCCGAGAGTTCGCGCTCGATCTCCATCACGTGCTGATGGCCGCTGAGCCGGTAAGCCGAGAGGTTCTCGTAACGCTCGGGATAGTGGAAGCCGGGCTTGGGCTTTTTGCCCGCCCCGGAGATGCCGGATTTGCAATCGCAGATCAGCCCCGCCCGTTCGGCCAGGCCCGCGGCCATGGCCGGCGCCAGGCCCAGGATGCAGCTTAAGGCGAAGCAGCCGGGATTGCCCACCAGTCGGGCCCGGGCGATCTGCGGCCGGTGCAGTTCGGTCAGGCCGTAGACGGCCTCGGGCAGCAGTTGCGGGGCGCGGTGCTCGGTCGGCAGGCCCAGGCGGCGGGCGTACTCGGCATATAGCTCGGCCGAATTGAAGCGGAAATCGCCCGAGTAATCGATCACCTTGCGCCCGGCGGCCAGCTCGGCGGCCGCGCCGGCCTGCCCCACCCCGTCGGGCGTGGCAAAAAGCGTGAGGTCGGCCTCGACCTCGCGGGCCTCGGCCGAATCGGCTTCCAGAATCTGGAGGTCGCAATAGCCCTCCAGATACGGCCAGAGCCCGGAGATCGGCCCGCCCGCGCCGTCCCGGCTGACCAGGGCCACCAGCTTGGCCTCGGGGTGGCGCAGCAGCAGTTCGATCATGCCCAGGCCGCCGTAACCGCCAGCCCCGACCAGTTTCACCCGAATCATGCGGTTGGATCCTCTTATGATGTTCCGTCGCCGGCGTTCAGCCGCTTTTGGGCCGATAAGCCGTGCCGGTGAAGGTGGCAATCGCTTCGTCCCGCTGGTTGCGCACTTCGACCAGATAGCTGCCCAGGCTGCGCCCCTGACTCAACTCGCGGGCTTCGGCGCGCAGCACGTCGCCGGTCACGGCGATCTTATGATAGGCAATACTGGCGTTCACGCCCAGGGCCAGCGGCCCGTGAGCATTGACCGCGGCGGCGAAAGCGAAATCAGCCAGGGTAAAGATCAGCCCGCCCTGGGCCACGTCCGCGCCATTCAAATGCCGCGTCGCCACGGTCACCCGGGCGACGGCCCGGCCGGGGGCGCTCTCCACCAATTCGATTCCGCAGCCGGCCACGAATTTATCGGCGGCCATGCGAGCGGCAAAGTCCGCGCTCATGAGCGACTCGCCTTTCCTGAGCCCTGCGGCTGGCCCTGCCAGCGTGCCGGCCATTCTATGTCGGGAAGCCCGACAGGTCAAGCCGGCCTCGACGCCAGATCCCGACCCCGATTTGTTATTCGGGCCAGGCTTGCTTGAAGCCATCGGGATGGGTACTATAAATTCGGCGGGGAATTGAGCGTAAAGCGCT
>CAYMGG010000425.1:0-5129 GCA_964389915.1 uncultured Planctomycetaceae bacterium | reverse complement strand
CCGCGGACTCGGCCGATCTGATCGCCAAGACCGCCAAAGAACTGGCCGCCAAGGCCAAGGAAAAGGCCCCGTCCTGGCTCACCGACGAATCCGGCAAGGACGACAGCGAAAAGCCGGCCGCCAAACTGCCGCCCCCGCCGGCCACTGAAAGCGCCAAGAGCGAAGCCAAGGTGATTGAGACCGCCAAGGCGATCGAAAAACTGCCCGCCCCGCCGGCCGGCTCGCCGGCCCGGGTCGCGGCCGAAAACCTGGGCGAGCAGGCCCTGCTGACCGAGGCCCGGCGTCTGCTGAGCGCCGACAATCTGGACAAGGCCGAGGAGCTCTGCCAGCAGACCTTGACCCGCAACTCGCGCAACGCCATCGCCCACGGCCTGCTGGCCGAGATCGCGCTCAAACGCAACAACTACGACGCCGCCGAGCGCAGCGCCCGCACCGCGCTACAGATCGACGAGAACGAGCCGACCTACTGGCTGACGCTGGGCAACGTCTACTACTCTCAGGCCCGCGACTTCGAGAAGTCGCGCCTGACCCGCGTGCGCGACAACGCGCCAGCCGCCGAACTCGAGCGCCTGGCTGACAAGCGCGAGAGCGCCGTCGAACAGTCCCAGAGCGCTTACGCCCGGGTCCGCCAGCTGGCACCCGACCAGAAGGACGGCTACGACCGGGCCGCGGACCTGGCCTATTTCCGCGCCCGCTACCTGCCGGCGCCGGACAACTTCGACGCCTACCGCGAGTCCATCGAGCACTACAAGAAGGCCTACGCCACCGGCCGGCCGACCTACAAGGAAGCGTTCCAGATCGGCGTCTGCTACTACCGGCTCAAGGATTTCAAGGAGGCCCAGCGCTTCCTGGAACGGGCCATCGAGATTCAGGCCGACTCCCCGCCGCGCGAGGCCTTCTGGTATCTGGCCGAGATCATGCAACGCACCGGCAGCAAGGACGACGCGCTGCGCTACTGGAACCGCGCCGCCGACGCCTATCCGCCCAACGAGCGGTACCACCAGGAGGCCAAGAAGCGGGCCGACGCCCTGCGCGCCGAGATCACCAAGAACCCGCAGAGCGCCACCCAACCCGCCAACCAGGGCAATGACGAACAGGCGGTCCCGGCGGAATGACGCCGCCCCTTCGCAACCCGGCGACCCGGATCTGGACGATCCGGGTCGCTTTTTTTTAGTCAATCCGCCGACAAAAGAAGGATTCCGCGTTTATTGTGATAGAATAATAAGCAGGGGTCAGTCATTTGACCAAAGCGCCCTGGAGGCTGATTTTATTTGCGTCATCTGCGGTCTTGAGGCTAAATGACTGGCAGATTTGCGTTTATGCCCATTGGCTTACCTGGCGGAGGAATGACCATGAATAACCTGATACGTCACCTGACCTGGGTTTTGGCCTTGGCGCTGCTGGCTAACGAAGCCAAGGCGGCCGAGTATGTCTCCCTGGACGGCCGCCAGGTGGAGGTCCTGCCCGCCATGGAAACCGGAATGATCGAAAAGCGCCTGGCCGCGCGCGGCTCGGTGAATTTCGTGCAAACGCCGCTCAAAGACGCGCTCGACCTGATCGCCTCGGCGACCTCGGTCAACGTGATCGTCGATCCGCGGGTTGGGCTGGACACGCGCGTCTCCTTCCGCTTGGAAGACGTCAGCTTCGACTGCATCCTGCGCTGGGCGACCAAGCTGACCGGGCATAAATATTATCTAGAGGACGGCGGCATCTTCGTCATCCGCGAGGACCAGGGCCTGACCGCGCCAGTGACCATCCTCTGCGACCGCAGCTATGTGCCCAGCGGCCGCTGCTACCAACTGCCGGTCGTGCAGGCCACCGGCGGCTTCTTCGTTCTGGGCAGCAAGGGCATCTTCTTCTCGGCCGCCAGCCCGGCCTGGACGCCGGTCCACAGCGTGCGCACCATCCGCATCTGCTCGCGCACCCTCTTCATCCCCACCACGACCGTGATCCAGGAGCAGGTGATCCAGACCACGCCCTACTCCACCACGATCATCCGCGAGACGACCAGCCGGCCGACCTGGGCGGACGCCTTCCGCGTGATCATCGACACCAACTGGAACTCCGGTCGCGACTACCGCCACAATGACCGCAACGACTGGCGCGGCAACGACCGCGATCGGGATCGCGATCACGGCCGCAGTTCCGGGCGTGATTCCGACCGCGGCCAGACCCCCGACAATCGCACCTATACTCAGCCGCGTTCCGACCAGGGCCCGGTGCGGGTCCCCACCCCCCCCAGCCAGCCCCAGGGGCCGAGCCGCAACTCCGGCTCCAAGTCGACCAAGAGCACGTCACGCAGCGTGCCCAATGACAACAGCCCCCGCCCGCCGGAATGAGCGGTTCAGTTTGATTAAGACCTCGCAGGGGAACTTTTTGGCCAAAAAGTTCCCCCGCGTTTGTTTCACAGGGATAAGTTCCTGGCCGAACGGCGGAACTCGCGCGGCCCCACCCCCACCAGCCGTCGGACCGCGCGGCAGAAGTAGCCGGGCTCAGGGATTCCGGCCAGGCGGGCGATCTCGGCGATCGGCCGATCGGTCTCGCGCAGCAGAGAGAGCCCCCGCTGCAAACGCAGGCGCAACAGGTACTGGCCGGGCGGCAGTTTCATCTCGGCGACGAACAACCGGGTCAGGGTCGAACGGTGCACCCCCAGGATGCGGGTCAAGGTATTGAGGTTAACGGCCGGATCGGCGTAATGGGTCTGGGCCAGTTCGATGAACCGGCCGACCAGCCGGCCGGCCGGAGTGGTTTCGTCCCGCCGGCGTCCGGCACAGGCGAGTATCTCGGCCGCCACGGCCACTAAATGCCGTTGACTAAACGGGCTCATCTCCCGCAAACCTTGCTCGATGCGCGCAAACAATTCCTCCGGGCATTTTCCCGCCGGGAAAGCGCCGCGCGGATAACCGTACCCGCGCATAAACTCTCCCGCCAACGGCCCGTCGAAGACCAGCCAGCGGTACTCCCAAACAGTTTCACGCGCATTCAGCACATGATCCTCGCCGGGCAGGAGGTAGAGCGCTTTTCCGGCCTCCAGTCGGTGCGGCCGGCCTTCAACTTCGATCTCCCCGCTGCCGGCCAAGCCCCAGAAAAACTGCACAAACGGCTTCTCTTGGCTGGGGCGGCGCTCGGTCCAATCCGCGCCGACCCGATAGTGTCCGGTGGAGCGCACATGCAAGGGCAGAGCCAGATCCGGCAATTGCCAGGGATTGGGGCGGCTGATGATGGTGCGGAACAGCTCCACGGTCACTCCTTTGCGACATTTATGCAACTTTATCTACATTAATCAGATTGTTTATCCTAGTTTATGGGGTTATTTGATTATATCAGCATTACATCGTAAGACATTTGTTAAATTATCTCGAAAGGATTAGCCCATGCAAGCGTACCCCCTATACCCCCGCCGCCAGCATGAGATACTCGACGGTTTTTGGGATTTCTGCTGGCTGGGCGACCAGGCCGACCTGGACGCCCTTGACCCGAAAAAACTGGCCTTTAACCAGGTCACCGGCGTGCCCGGGGTTTTCGACACCAGTCTGGACAATTTCGGCCGGCGAGGGGTTGTCGTATATCGCCGTAGGATATATTTCCCCGTCCCGGCCGGGACGCCGCTGCGCCTGAAACTGGGCGGTCTGGGTTTATTCGGTCGGATCTGGTGGAATGGCCGCCATCTGGCCGATTACGAACTTCCCTATACGGCATTGGATTATGATTTCGTCGCCGACGGCTCCGATCACCAGGAGCTGGTCATTGCCGTGGACAACCGTTTCGACGCCGCGCGTTCGCCTCTCTTTTCGCCTAATTTCGACTTCTACGCCTACGGTGGCATCTACCGCAGCGTCGAATTGCAGCAACTGCCCGTGACGCGGATCGAGCGCGCCCAGGTCATCACGCTCGATCCGGTCGCCGGCCTAGTGCGCGTCCGCCTGCGGCTAGGAGGCGAACTGCCGCCCGAGCTGAAATTCACCCTCGCCTTCGATCGAGAAACGCCGCGCGAATATTCCGCTCCGGTCAAGCAAGATGGGATCGAACTGGAAATGAAAGTCCCGCAGCCGCGGGTCTGGTCGCCGGCTGATCCGCAATTACATCTGCTGACCGTGACCACCCCGACCGACCAGGTGATCGAACGCTTCGGCCTACGCACCATTGCCACGCGCGGCCAGGAGATTCTGCTCAACGGTCAACCACTCCGGCTCAAGGGGGTCTGCCGGCACGAATCGCATCCCGAGTTCGGTCCGGTCCAGTCGCCCCATCTGCTCAGCGACGACCTGCGCCTGATCAAGGATCTGGGCGCGAACTTCATCCGCGGCGTGCACTACGCCCAGGACCAGGCCTTCCTGGATCTCTGCGACCAGGCCGGCGTGCTTGTCTGGCAGGAGAGCCTGGGCTGGGGCAACACCGAAGCCCAGTTCCGCGATCCGCGCTTCCTGGACCTACAGCAGCGGGAAACCCGGGCCATGGTGGAGAGCGGCGCCAACCACCCCAGCGTCATCATCTGGGCCTTCATCAACGAAGGCGCCTCCCAGGTTGAAGCCGCCCGTCACGTCTACTCGACTCTGGCCCAGACCATTCGCACGGCCGATCCCTCGCGTCTGGTCAGCTATGCCTCCTGCCGCCACGAGCACAAAAGCCTGCACGAATACCAGACCCTCGATCAGTGCTTTGAATTTGCCGACCTGATCAGCGTAAATCTCTATCCCGGTTGGTGGGGGGCGAATGACTGGAGCCTGACCATCGGCGAATGGATCGAGCCCCGGCTGGAAGCGGCGGTCGAATGCTTCAACCAGCCCCCTTATCGCGACAAGCCGCTGCTGGTCACGGAAATCGGCGTCTGCGCGCTTTACGGCTGCCATGACCGGGCCCTGGCCCAGTGGTCGGAAGAATTCCAGGCCGATTATTTCCGCCGCGCCGTAACCGGCATGCTGGTCAACGAGCGCTTTGCCGGCTTCTCCCTCTGGCAGATGTTCGATACCCGCTCATACGTCAACGCCGGCCCCGACGTAAGGGGCAAACCCCGCGGCTTCAACTGCGCCGGCTTGTTGGACGAATACCGCCGCCCCAAGCTGGCTTACGACGCCGTGCGAGAAGTCCTGCGGAAACGGTAGGCGTCGACTTTCAAAAAGGGGGGGGGC
>CAYMGG010000424.1:0-5166 GCA_964389915.1 uncultured Planctomycetaceae bacterium | reverse complement strand
GCCGAAGCAGCGGTAGACCGAGCTGCCCGGAAACCACTTGCCGCTGACGATCGCCAAGCTGCCGGGTTTGGGCCGGTTGACGACCGTGGTGCCCCGCAGGATTTCCCGGACCAGGAGGTTCAGGCGACGCTTCAAGTTCCCCTCCTGCTGGCAGTCGATATAGGTCGTCAGAAAACACGAATAGACCACGGCATGGCTGGAGTATAGCAGCCGGGGATCGAGCTCCCGCAACTGCTCCTGGGCGTTGCGCCAGACGACGGGGTTGGCCAGGCTGGCGATGCTCTGGAAATAATTGAAATACCAGTGGGAGGCGGCCAGGGCGTTGTGCGCGAAAAACCGCTCGTACGGCACCGGCAGCCGGCTGCGCACGGTGGTCAGGAGCATCCTTTTGGCCACGTTGCCCGCCTGTAGGTCCAGGCGCCGCAGCAGCGAATCGCTGTCGCGGAAGCCGGACATGGCCAGCAGATTGGCCAAGATGTGATGCGAGCAGAGCAGATAATCGGCCGACTCGCCGTCGAGTTTCAAATCCGGCTGGCCGAAGTAAAACAGGAACTGCGCGACGAATTCGTCCAGCAGCGCCTGCCGGGCCGGAGCCAGGGCGCGGTAGTCGGTCTGGGCGAAGTGCTCGATGATCTGGCGGAAGTCGGCCAGGATCTGCGCATGCCGGCCGCAGCGGTACAACTCGCGCCACTTGCGGCGCTCAACGACGAAGGGGGCGGCGGAATCGCAGAACACCACCTGTCTGACGTCGAACGCCGGGAGCGCCGGCGGACGGCTTTCCGCAACGGCCATGGGGCGGTCAGCTCCCCGTGTAGTCGCGGATCGCCTGGGCGATGCGGGCGCAGGTGTCGCGCCGCTGGGCGTCGTCGGCGCGCAGCAGAGTCATGCGGAAGCCCTCCAGATCGCTGTGGAATCCCGACAGCGGCGTGACGCAAATGCCCTGCGAACCCATCAGGTAATAGACGAAGCGCTTGTCGTTGGCCACGCCCGTCACCATCGACTCGATCAGCCGCCGCAGCTCGGGCTTGGCGATGTCGAGGGTCTGGCGGTCGTTGAGCACGCCGGTTTCGAACACCACTGTGAAATAGAAGGCCCCGTTGGTGCGGTTTACGATCACCCCGGGCACGTCCTTGAAGCAGTTGTAAACCTCGTTGGCCCGCTGCTCGAAAACCTGGGCCCGTTCGCGCAGGTGGGCCGGATAGCGCGGATCGCTGAAGATGCGCGGGACGGACATCTGCGGCAGGGTGGTGGAGCAGACCTCCATCATCTTCGAATCGACCAGCGCTTTGCAGTACTCGGCGAAATAGGGGTCGGCCGTGCGGTTGAGCATCTCGATCCAGCCGCAGCGCGAACCGGGCCAGGGGTATTCCTTGGAGATGCCGCGCAGGGCCAGGGCCGGCACGTCGCCTACCACGTTCGAGAGGTGCAGGGTTTCGGCACCGTTGAAGGTGATGTGGGCGTAGATCTCGTCGCAGATCAGGTACAGCCCGTACTCGCGGGCGATGCCGACTATCTCCTCCAGATCCTGCCGGGAGTAGGTGATGCCGGTGGGGTTGTCGGGATGGACGATGCCGATGCCGATCACCTGGGGGTTGTACTTGACCCGCAGGCGCAGCTCGTCCAGATCCGGCCGCCAGCCGTTGCGCGGGTCCAGCCGGAAGGTGAGGTTGTCGTACTCGCCGCGCTTGGCCTCGTTGGAGCTGTGGGTCGGATAGCAGGGCGAGGGGATGACGATCCGCGAGTCCTTGTGCACCAGGTCGTAAATCTTGTCCACCGCGTCGGCGATGCCGTTGACGAAGAGGATGTCCTCGGGCCCCACCCGCGCCCCGCCCCGGGCGTTGATCTGGGCGGCCAGGAATTCACGGGTCTGGAGCACGCCCCGGCTGGGGCAGTAGGCCCAGGAGGCGCAGTCGTCGACCAGTTCGTGGACGATCTCCTTGATCCAAGGCACGACCTGTTCGCCCATGGCGATCGGGTCGCCGATGTTCTCCCAGATTATCTCGCGGCCCAACGCGCGGATGCGGTAGCCGTCGTCGACGATCTTGCGGATCTCGTATTCCAGATGCTTCACGCCCTCGTGGGCGATTCTTCTGCGCATGCTTGCTCCTTGCTGAAAACCGGGGCGGCAGGGGAAAAGCTCGCCGACCGCCCCTTTAAATCATCGCCTAGACAATACTAATAATATCGGCAACTCGGACCGTTTGGCTTCATTTTTCTCCGCCGGCGTCCGGCGGAGAAACCGATTATTCGCAACCTGTTGCTTTAAAACAAGCTGTAAATTCACTTCTTGTTGCTTCCCCTAGGCGGCCTGTCCCGGTGCCGATCGGACGGAGACCGCCGTTCGGTTTTTTCCACCTTTGACGGAAAAAGATTTTGCGGGTATCTAAAGATGCTCACCGGCCCGGATTCTGTCCGGTCCGGGGACGTGAATTTGTGCGGCGCTGCCAGCCATTCGAGGGGAGGGGTCGCACCTCCGGGAGAGCACTCACGCCATGAGAAAATTTCTGCTTGGTCTGATGCTGCTCGTCGCCGCGGGGAGAGCCGAGGCGGGCGAATCCGCCTTCTCCGGCGAGCTCAAACGGCGGGTGCTGGCGCTCTATGACTCCACCGACAAATTCGACCAGACCCCCGACGCCTGCTCCATTCACAAACGTCTGGAATTCGCCCTCAACCGACTGGGCTTGGCAACCGATTACTGCGACGCCGCCCAGCGCCCGCTGCCCGATCCTCGGCCTTACCGCGGCATCATCATCTGGCTGGGCGATGACGCGTTGCCCGCACCGGACGAATACGCCCGTTGGCTGATCGGCGCCCTGGAGCAGGGAGTCCGGCTGGTGGCCTTCGGTTCCTGGGGCGGCGAGCACGACCTGAACGGGCGGCCGGTAAGCCCGGAACTGACCGGCCGCATCTGGGCCGGCCTGGGCTTGCGGCGCGATGAAGCGGTGGAGAATGCCGACAATCCCTTCCTGGTCGAACTGCGCGACGACAAGCCGGCCTTCTTCCATTACGAAACCCGCCTCCCCCCGCCCCGCCCCTATTACGAGCGCTACGTGCCGCTCTCGGACCGGGTCGCGGTCTGGCGCTGGGCCAGCCGGCGCGACCGGCCGGACGCCCCCAGCGCGGCGGTGACCGTCTCGCCCGGCGGGGGCTTCGTCTTCGACGAGCAGCTGGCGGTGCGCTTCGTCGAGCTGCCCACCTATCAGGTGCTCTGGGACTTGAACCCATTCGCCTTCCTGTCGCGGGCCCTGGGCCTGGGCGACCTCCCGGCCCCCGACCCCACCACCGCCGCCGGCTGCCGGGCGGCCTATTCGCACATCGACGCCGACGGCATGGCCAACCTTAGCCGCGATTTGCCAGGCCCACCGCGCTACGCCGCCCAGGTGATCCGCGACGAGGTGCTCCAGCGCTATCCCCTGCCGGTGACCGTGGGCCTGATCGCCGCGCGGTGCGACCCGGACACGTTGATCCTGGGCTACAACTCCAGCCACGATGAGGAGGGGCTGGAATCCTCGGCGGCGATGTACGCCGACGAGGAACGCGACGAAAAGAAGTCCCGCGAACTGACCCGCCAGATGCTCGCCCTGGGGCGCACGATCCTGGAACTGCCCAACGTGCAGCCCGGCGTCCACGGCTACGCCCACCCGCTCGACTGGGAAAAGGGCATCCCGGCCTTTCTCATTCCCGGCTACACCTTCTCCGAACGTCGGGAGACGCTGGACGCGGCGGAACTGATCGAACGCCTGGTCCTGGACGGCCGGCGCAAGGTAGAGCTGATCCAATGGACGGGCAACTGCCATCCCGGCCGGGGGGCGGTGGAACTGTGCGTCAAGGCCGGCATCCCCAACTTGAACGGCGGAGACCCGCGCCAGGACGGGAACCACCGCTCCATCTTCTTCCTCTGCCCCCTAACCCGCCCCGTGCCGCCCTACCGCCAGGTCTACGCCTCGGGCTGCAACGAAAACATCTACACCGAGCTGTGGACCGCCAACTTCGGCGGGTTCGAAAACGTGATTCAAACCTTCGAGCGCACCGAACGCCCCCGCCGGCTGCCTGTGAACGTCTATTACCACTTCTATTCCGGCGAGCGGCAGGCCTCGCTGCGGGCGGTCCAGCGGGTTTACGACTGGTGCCTGAAGCAGGAGTTGTGCTGGCTGCACGCGGCCGAATACGCCCGCGCCGTGGAGGGCTTCTTCACCTGCCGGCTCGGGCGGCTCGACGCCGACCGCTATTGGGCGGCCGGATACGGAGCCGGCCGGACGCTGCGTTTCGACTCGTGCCCGCGCGGGGTCGACCTGGCCGCCAGCGAAAACGTCGAAGGCTTCACCCACTTCGCCGGGGCGCTCTACGTCTGGTTGGCCGCCGCCGACCGGGCGGTCATCGCCCTCACCGACCGCCCCCCCGGCCGGCCGGTCCTGCACCGCAGCACTTCGCTGCTGCGCGGAATCAGAAGCGCTGAAAAGTCCTGGCGGGCCGAGGCCCGGCTGTAGGCGCCGGGGATGATCGAACTGGGCGGCTGGCCGGCCGGCGCGACGGTGACGACCAAGGTGGACGAAGAGGCCGGCCATCTGACGGCCGACTCCACCGGACGCTTGCGGCTGCCGCTGCCGGCCGGGCGGGGCGAATGGGCGGAGGTGTCGCTTGGGCTATAGATGGTATCAGCTCCTGGCGTTCGCCGCGGCCGTACTGCTGGCGGCCTACCTCACCCTGCCCCCGGAGCGGGAATGGGGGCTGATGCTGTCGCGTTCGGGCCACGACCGACAGGCCGAACGCCATTTATTGGCCGCCTACGCAGCCGCGCCCGACGATCCGGCCCTGCTGGCCGAGTTGGTCGCCCTCTATCAGCGCCACGACCGGCCGAGCGAAGGCGCGGCGCTGCTGGAGACGATCCTGCGCACGCACCCCCAAGAACGCCGGACACGCCAGCTGCTGGTGGAGATCTACCTGGCCGGCGGCAACCTGGACGCGGCCATCGCCGCCCTGAGCGCCGGCAACCCGACCCGCGAGGACCGCCTGCGCCTGGTCGAATTGCAGATCCAGGCCCTGCGCCTGGACCAGGCGACCCCAACGCTGGAGCAGTGGCTGGCCGAACCCGAAGAGGAGGCGCTCTTCCGCCGGCTGGTCCCGCTCCTGCAGGGGCGGCAGCGCCCGGAGCGGCAGGCCCAGGCC
>CAYMGG010000423.1:0-5167 GCA_964389915.1 uncultured Planctomycetaceae bacterium | reverse complement strand
TAAGAAGGGATTGCGACTTATTAGGAAAATTAATACTCATGAATAAGGTCCTCCTTTCCCCGGAATCGTTGACCTGATTAAGAAGGGATTGCGACATGAATTCCCTGAATTGAACATGTTTGAAAATGTTTTTCCCGGAATCGATTTATGTGCCTGCGATTACTCCAACCGGGCATCGCCCCAGATCGCGGTGCCGTTCAGCCAGACCCGGCCGCCCGAGACGTCCAGCGTGACCGCCTCCTCGCCGGCCAGGTCCACGTCGAGTTCCAAGGGCGCGGAGTCGTAACGCAGCTCCGGGCTTTTGAAAAGCACCTTTCCGCTCTTGCCTGTCACGCTGAAGACGGCGCGCTCGAAGCGCTCGGCGTCGGCCGAGCGCGGGGTCCGGCCGTCCCAGGCGATGCCGGCCACAGCGCGAAAACGGGCCTGCACGGGATTTGCGAAGGTGACCGTGCCCGGGAAGCGCAGCGCCAGCCCCCGCGTCAGCGTCCGGCCGCCCAGGCTAAGTTCGCGGCCGTCCAGGTCGCGGTTGCGTTCCAGATATTCCTTATCCAGGACGACCTTTTCGGGTTGAAGCTGGTCGAGCCAGAAGGGTGCGCAGTCGGGCACCGTCCCGGGCAGCACACGCGGCCGCAGCCGGTCCCGCCAAGTCACCACGCCTTCGAACCACTCCCCCTTGGCCACTGACCAGTCTTCGCCAAAGAAACCCCAGGTTAAAAATGTTTCGGGCGCCCGGCCTACGGTCCGGTCGTCGAATACGGCGCAGTCGAAATGATTACGATAATCGTAAGGAATCCAGTCGAACCAGTTGCCGAAGCGGACGTTGATATCGGCGTAGCTCTCCGGCGTCAAGCCGGCGACCAGCGCCAGATAGCGCCGCGGATTGAGCGGATTGGGATAGCAGACCTTGGCCCCCAGGTTGGGGCCCGTAAAGGAACGCTCGCCCAGCCGGATCTGGTCGGCGGCGAAATTGACCGGCAGACGGTCGGCCACGCGCGCGGCCCACTGGTTGTCCGCCGGCCCGCCAAAGACCACCAGATGCGAATCGGCTATATCTTCGTCCGAAACCTCCTGGTCGGCGAGCACGCGCGGGGATTTGCCGAAACGCTGTTTCCACAGATCGGCGAAACCGTCGCAGGCTGCGGCGGCGGCCAGGCCGGTTGGCGTCTGGGCCGTGGGCCGGACCAGCAGGAAGCGGGACATGAAGGCATGCTCGAATGGGCCTTCGAGTTCGCGGCTTTTCTGCGGCGGAAAAGTATTTTGCGGCGGCGGGGTCGTCTGACTCCAGCCGCCGGCCGTTTTGACGAAATACAATGGCCGCTCAACTGTGAAAGCCGCTTCTCGGCCATCGATTTCGATCCGCCGGACCGCGCCGCTCAGGGGCGTTGCCGCCGGATCGAGCTGAAGCGCGGTCAGATTCTCGGTCTTGACGGTCAGCGCATTTCGGGCCGGGTCGGCCCAACCTTCGATCCGGGCAAAACGCAGGCGACGCTCCAAACCGCGCACCCGCGCCCAAGCCGCGCCGTCATATTTAAGCCAGGCGGTGCGATAGACCACATGCGCCGGCTTGGCCTGGCGCGTGAAACCGGCCAGGGCCTGGTCCGTATCCACGCTGAAGCCGTGGCTCACCAGGGGCAGGAAGTGAAATTTGAAATTCGGGTGGCCGGCCGCGCGCAGGGCCGCGGCCATCGCCTCGCCGTGGCGGCGGTCGACGATCGGGTCGGCCTCGCCCTGGAAAGCGACCACGCCCAGATTGAGCAGATTTTCGGCATAGTCCACCGCACCCGTGTCGTGGCGCAGAAACTCGCGGACTTCGGCCTGCGGGCTCTCCTCCGGCGTGCGCCAGCGCCAGAGATCGGCCCAGACGCGCACGTCGGTGTTGCCGCAGCAGGGCACGATGGCGGCGAAGAGGTCGGGATAGCGCGTGGCCAGCTGCCAGGCGCCCGAGCCGCCCATGGAATGGCCGGCGCAAAAGATCCGCTCCGGGTCTACGGGGAAGAGGCGCTGGGCGGCGGCCACGACGGCCAAGATGTCAGGCTCGGCCACCCACTTATAATCCATGCCGCCCCGGCCGTGGGGGGCGATGACCAGGTTATGTTCGCTGCGATAGGCCGAACCTTGAAACGGCCTAAACAGGCCCTGGCCGTGCAGGCTGACCACCAGCGGATAACGCCGGGCGGGGTCGTAATTCTCGGGCAGCGTGACCCAGTAGGTCTGGACCGTATCGTCCAGCGTTGACCAGAAGCCGCACAGGCCCGAACCGTTCTCGCCCAAACGCAGGCCGCCGCCCGAGTCGCGCTGGTCCAGATCGGCGGTCAGTTCCTCGATCTGCTTTTGCATTTCCCGGCAGCCGCCCGCGGACCAGCCGGTTTTTTTCTGGTCCAGTAGCCACTCGGCCTGATCCAGCCGGGCATGCAGCGTGGCCGCCACCAGATCCTGCGGGTCGTCGGCCCGGCCGGCCCGGGCGCGCAGGGCCTGTAACTGGAGGCCGATCTCGGCGGGTGAAGCGTTCCAAACGCCGGTCCATTGCTGCCAGGTTCGCCACTTGAGGGTCAGTGCGGCCAGGGCCACGGCCAAGACGAGGCAAAGCCCGATCAGCCCGCCGAGCATGAGTTTAACTCCCTTGATGGGGGCCGCCGGCTCGTCACGCGGCGCTGCGGAATCCGGCATCGCCTCCCCTCCCTCCGTTCGGGCCGGCCTCGCCGCCCCACCGGTTTGCACGCACCCCGGCGGCCGGACAGGCGCCGGCGGACCCAGACAGCCGTGAGTTGCATTATAAGTTCAAGTTATAGTAACCGCCTTTGGGGTGCCTTTTTTGCAAAAAAGGTACCCCAAACCCCGCTAAAAAACTCTCATCAGACTCACCCGGCCCGAACGTTCGTCGGCCGGCAATGACTCGAGTTGATATAAGTCGAGACCGTTTTTTATTCAAGCAAAAGCGGCAAATTCAGGCTTTTCGGCCGCCCCGGCCTTGACAAAGGGGCAGCGACGGGTATAGTTCTATTGTTGCCCATACGGCAACAAAGAAAATTAAGGAGATCGCGATGGAACATGTGCATGCGCCGGCCCGCGAGATTCCGATTCGGACCAAAGTCGAGGTTTTGGTCTGCGGGGCCGGGCCGGCCGGGATGCTGGCGGCCTATGCCGCCGCCGTCCAGGGCGCCAAGACCTGCCTGGTGGAGAAGCACGGCTTTGTGGGCGGAACGAACACGGCCGGACTGGTCTGCGGCGTGGGCGGCTGGCAGTACGATCTGGACGGCCGACCGTTGATCGCCGGGCGGGCGCTGGAGGTCATGCGTCGATTGGCGGCGGCAGGTGGTGCGGACCCGGAGCTGGTCGGGCGCCTCTCGCGGCCGCGGCCGGGCGGGCCGGATTATCGTGACAGCGGGCTGGGCTGCTATTGGATCGGCACTGATCCGGAGCGGGTCAAATCCGTGGTCGAGGAACTGCTGCTCGAAGCCGGAGTCGAGCTTTTCTATCACGTGCGCGCCTGCGATCCGCTCTGCGACGGCAAGCGCGTGCATGGCGTACTGGTGGAAGGGGCCTCCGGACGCGAAGCCATTCTGGCCGACGTGGTCATCGACTGCACCGGCGACGGTGAAATCGCCGCCCGGGCGGGTGCGGAATTCCGAATCGGCCGGGACGGCGACGGGGCCTGCCAACCCTTGAGCATGATTTATGTCACGGGTCCGGTCAGCGAGATTCACCTGCATTACGATTTAGAAAAACCCGATCCGCATCCCGATCCGCTGGTCCGCAACCGTTACGCCGGGGCCATCGCCCGAGCCCGGCAGCGCGGCGAGATCCGCCTCAACCCCAACGACATCTTCTGCTCGGCCGATCCGCTGGTTCCGGGCCGTCCGGACCTGGCTCGGAGGATCAATTTCACGCGGATTCAAAAGCGTAACGCCGCCGACCCGGTCGACCTCACCTGGGCTGAAATCGAAGGCCGGCGGCAGGCGCGGGAGGCGGTCGATTTTCAGCGCGCCTATCTGTCCGGGGCCTCTGAGTCGCAATTGTTGTTCACTCCGGCGCAGATCGGCATCCGCGAGAGCCGGCGCATCCTGGGTGAACACGTGCTGACCGGCGAGGAGATTCTGCGCGGGGTCCGCTTTCCCGACGCCATTTTGCGCGGAATCTATCTGCTCGATATTCACAACCCCACGGAGGTCGGCCGGCCCTCGACCCTGCGGCTGCTCGACCAACCCTACGACATCCCCTATCGCTGCCTGATTCCTCGGGGTCTTGACGGCCTGCTTACCGCCGGACGCTGCATCTCCGGCGATCATACCGCCCTGGCCAGTTACCGGGTCCAGTCGCACTGTATGGGCTTGGGCGAGGCCGCGGGCACGGCGGCGGCGCTCTGCTCCCGGCAGGGCTGCCAGCCGCGCGAACTCGATCCGCAGCGTCTGCGCCAGGCCCTGGAGGCGGGCGGAGCCAATACGGGGAGCGGTTTGGAAAATCCGATTCCCGCCGGACAGAAACGAGGATAGCCATGAAAAAGGCCGAATTGTGGTTGCTGCTGGCGTCGCGTCCGGACCGGCGCGTCTGCGCCCTGGCCCCCACCCTGGCCTGGCTGGCGCGGGAGCGGGGCGCGGAGTTTGAAATGTATCTGGAAGCCCACCGCACCGGGCAGCTCTTCGCCCAGACCGGCAGCACGGTCCGCGGCGGTGATCACTTCCAGCAGTTCAATTATCTCCATCAGCTCTATGCCGTGCGGCCGATCCTGCTGGGCGAGGCGGCGCTCTTCGCCTCTTCGTTGCGGGCGTTCGGCGACGAGCCGCTGGCTCGCGGCGACAACGTCGGGGAGATTTATCAGGCGCTCGGCCTGCCGGAGCAGACCAAAGCCTGCCTGGTGGACGACAGCCCGCCGGCCGCCGGCGAGCCGGATTTCGCCCCTTACGCTTATGCCGAAATCTATTTCGGCCGCTACGTCGGGCTGCCGCGTTCCGAAAGCGCGGTTTCGCCCTGGCCGATCGCCGCCACCGTATTTATGAATGAAGCGGCGGCGGTGGCGTTGTCGGCGCAAGCCGGAGCCAGCGAAGCGGTCTGTCCGGTCCGGCCGGGCGAAGGCTATGCCGGACCGCTGCGGGCCTTGGCCGAACGCTGGGCGGAGCCGGCCGGCGGAGTGGCCTTCGGCGATCCGGACGCGATCCTCTCCATGCTAGCC
>CAYMGG010000422.1:0-5175 GCA_964389915.1 uncultured Planctomycetaceae bacterium | reverse complement strand
GGCCGCGTTTGACCTGGCCGCGCAGTTCGCGCAGGGCCGCGCCCACCTGGCGGACGGCCGTTTCGAACGAGCCGCCCTTGGCGCTGCCGGGATGGGCCACGAAAAAATCCGCGCCCAGCTGGGCGGCGTCGGCATACTGAGTCAACGCGTGATCCAGGCTCTTGCGCCAGGCCTCCGGCACCGGGCTGGCTAGGTTGACCAGATACGAAAGATGCACGACCACCGGCCCCAGGCCCAGGCGCTGCCGTTCGTTTTTGAACGCCGAACAATCCTCGTCCGTTGGGCGCAGGCCGTTCCAGCCGCGGGGATTGGTGGCGAAGATCTGAAAGGCTTCGCAGCCCAATTCGGTGGCCCGGCCGGGCGCGCGCCAGATGCCGCCGGCGATGGAGACGTGCAGGCCGAAGCGCATGGCTCAGCCCCAGAGCAGGCGCAGGGCCGCCACCGCGGCCAGCAGCCGGACCAGGAGGTCGAAGACGCGCTGCGGCAGGCGTTTGACCGTCGCGATGCCGATCAAGGCGCCGGCGGTAATGGCCGGAAACATTTCAAGGTTGAAGAAGAGAGACTGCGAGTTGATGCTGCCCAGATCCCATTGGAAGGGAATTTTGAAGGTATTCAGGATCAGGAACATCCAGCCGGAGGTGCCGAGGAAGGCCTCCTTGGGCAGCTCCATGGCCAGCAGGTAGACCACCCAGACCGGGCCGGCCGCATTGGCCGTCATGGTCAGGAAACCGCCCAAGAGGCCCAGGCCGGCCGCGAACCACCAGCGGTGCGGCAGGCGCTCGGTCACGGTGTCGCCCTGGCGGCGGACCCATTCGCCCATGGCCAGGACCAAGAGCACGATGACGCCGATCTCCTGTTTCATGGTGTGATTGGAGAGGGTGAACAGCTTGCCGGTGGCGTAACCCAGCAGAATGCCCAGAATGGCCCAGGGCAGGGCGCGCAACACATGTTTCCAGACCGCATGCCGGCGATAATAAGTGACGGTGAAGATATCGCCGATGACCAGCATGGGCAGGAGGATGCCCACCGATTCCTTAGCCGGGAAAAGGTAGGCCATCAGGGGCACGATCAGAATCCCGGTGCCGGCGATGCCGGTTTTGGCAAAGCCAACGATCATGCCGCAGAGGATCGCCAAGGCCCAACCGGCGGGGGAGAGGTGGAAAATGTCGGGATTCACGGCAGTTCCTCGTAAGCGGCGGTCGATACCTTACTGTCAGGGGCGCCCGCCGGCGCAATTGTGGCGGCAAAAAAGGATTAGATTAAAGCCTGGGGCGGGGTTTGTCGATGCAAGATTAGCAGCCTAGGCTGATTTCTCTAGGGAAATTGGCCTTGCGGGCGCTTCCGTACCGCAGTAACATCTTGATAGGGAAGCATATATTCTTTTTTGTGCGGCGGGAAGGAGAAAGAGATGAAAACGACGGAAATCGCCAAAATCTTTTTGCTGGGCATGGCGGCGGCTTTTCTTGGCATGTTGGCCTACAACAGTTTTTCCAGCAACAAGGCGATGGCGGCAGCTGGCGGGGCGGCGATTTCCCCGGCCGGCGATCTGATGGCCCTGGCCGTGGCCGGGCAAGGCGACAAGTCGGCCCTGTATCTGATCGATCCGGCCAACAAATATATCGCCCACTATACCTATGACGGTTCGACCTTCAGCCTGCGGTCGGCGCGTTGCTACCGCTACGACCTGATCATCGGCGACTACAACGAGAAGGGCGGCCTGAAGATCAAGGACGTCAAGGACGAGGCCGAGAAGTGGGCCAAGGACATGAAAAAGCTGAAGTGGGAATAATAGATTAGCAAATTACCGGCGATTGGCGCCAGAAACGTCTTTTTGCGAGGAGTGGCCCGTGTCTGACACCCGATACCTCGGTTTCGACGAGACGATGGATATGCTCGGTCTGAGTGAGGACCAGCTGATGGATCTCGTGGCGGCCAACGAGCTCCGCGCCTTTCGCATTGACCGGGACATGAAGTTCAAGGAGTCCGACATCCGGACCCGTCAGGGCCAGGGCGCGGCCGCGGCGTCCGCCGCCGGCGCTCCGGAAGCCGAGGAGGCCGTCGAGCTCGAGGAAGCCGACGATCTGTCGGTCGACCTGGTCGCCCAGGAACCGGCCGAGGCCGGCGAAGCCCTGGAGCTAGAAGAGCTCGAGGAGCCGGTGGCGCTCATGGACGCCGAAGAGGCCCTGCCGGCTGAGGAAGCCGTGCCGGAGCTGGCCGCCCAGGAGTCGCCGTTGGAACTGAGCGAGATCGACGAGTCCGAGCTGGAGGTGTCGGCGGCCGAGGAGACTCTGGCCACGGTCGAGATCCCCGACTCCGGGCTGGTCGAGGCCGGGGGCGTGGATCTGGCCGCCGGCGACGAGGCCGAGACCCAGGCCGTGGGCGAAGATTCCGAGGTCGGCGACGGCACCGAGGTGGTGCTGGAGAGTTCGTCCTCCGACGGTCTGGGCACCGAAGAGATCGTCTTCGAGGACGAAGACCTGGCCATCGGCGACGCCGAAGAGGAAGAGCTGGGCACCCAGGAGGTCACGGTCCGCGAAGAGGCTCTGGAAGACGAAGCGCCCACCATCGCCGATCAGCAGATCACCCTCGACCTCGGCGAGGATGAGGGCGATACGGTCGCGCCCCAGGACGAGGAGGAGCCCGAAACCTCCCGCCCCCTCTCCGGCCGGCGTTCGGCCGGTTCGGTCCGGCGGCGCGGCTGGGAGCAGCCGAAGGCCGCGGGCGGCAAGGGCGACCTGGCCTTCGCCGCGGTCCTGGCCATCACCTGCCTGGCCATGATCCTGCCGATCATGCTCTACGCCACCATCGCCTGGAAGGGCTACACCCTCGGCCGGGAAACCCTGCCGGTGGGCGACATCAAGCTCGGCCAGCCGGTCGAGATGGCTGCGGTCTTCAAGCCGGACTGGACCGACCTGTTCCGGGACAAGCTGGTGGACGTGTTCGGTTCGCCCCTGGTCAAGAAGCCCGCCCTGGCGCCGGTGGCGACCCCCAAGCCGGCCGAAGCGGCCGAGACGCCGGCCGCGAAGCCCGAGGAAAAACCGGCGGAAAACGCCAAATAAGTTTTTTTTCTGAAAGAATCCCGCGCCCGGCCGCAAGAACCTGTTTGAGGTCGCGGCGCGGGGCGCTGCGAGCAACGGTTTGGTTCGGGGACGCGGGTGGACGAAAGCTTCGCGTACGCCTTTCGAGGAGGAAGATACATGGTTGGCAAGCGGGTCGTGATGCCGGTGATTGCCGCGGCGGCGCTCTGCCTGGCGTCCGGCTGCGACACTCCGGAGATGAAGGGGCTGCGCGAGGAGAACCAGAAGCTCAACTCCATCATCATCAAATACGAAAAGGAGAACCGCGACCTGATGGGCCAGGTCGAGGACTCCGAAGTCAAGATGCGCAAGCTCCAGGTCGACATCCAGAACGGCCAGGACAAGGTCGGTCTGCTGCGGCGCAGGATGGACGAGGTCAAGAACGCCGCCCGCCTGACCGACAAGATCCAGCATCAGCTCGAGATCCTGGCCGAGAAGCTGGGCGGCACCCTGGTCGGCAACCGGCTGCAGCTGCCGGGCGACCTCTTCTTCGCCTCCGGCCAGTTCGATCTGCGGCCTGAAGCCAAGGCCGCGCTCAAGGAGTTGGTCGACATCCTCAAGAGCGAAAACCTCTTCCTGATGGTCGTCGGCTACACCGACAACGATCCGATCAAGAGCGCCAAGAAGCGGGGCATCGTCGACAACCGGCACCTCTCGGTCATGCGCGCCATCGCCGTGCTGCGGCAGATGAACCAATTCGGCTACCCGGCGGACAAGATGTACCCGACCGGCTGGGGCGAGCTGTACCCGCTGACCAGCAATGCCTCCAACTCGGAGAAGGCCCGCAACCGCCGGGTGGAGATCCTGATCGATCCGGCCATGAGCGGCCTGATGAGCGTCTCGGCCATCACTGGCGTGGAGAGCGCCGCTCCGGCCCCTGGTCCGGCCGGTGGCGAAGGCGGACCGGTGACGGTCGAGTAACCCTCCGCCACAGACAACAGACGTGCGGGGACGGGAAACCGTCCCCGCTTTTTTTTTGAACGCCGGTGCCCTTGAAAAAAAGGCGTTCGGCTCGCGGCCGGAAACGCCGCCGAATTTTTCCACGCCAAACCGCCCACCCGCAGGAATCCAATTCAATCAGCCGCAGGGCGCTGGAATTTGATTTTGGCGGTTTTGGCGTAGTGAGCGCCAGGCGGCAAAGCTCGTTGGGCCTGGGATGAGGTTTTCAAGTCGCGATCCCTACTCCGGCCTTATAGTTAGCCGCAAATTTTAACCATTCCGCCCCTCCGGCAGCAACTGCCGGCGTTTTTTTCCGAATAAATGTTGCGCCGCTGGGTCGGGTTTTGCAGAATAGCGTTTCATCAACTATTGCCGGATGTTTAATCACATATTCATCCGGATGTTACGAGATATTATCTTGAATATGGTCTTCGCCCGCGGAATTGCCTGGAATGGCACGGCGTTTGTATTATAGGGATTCGGCCGGGCGAATCCGGCCGCAGCGGCAAGTTTGGGCCCGGGAGTGGCGATGACCTGGATCGGCAGCTTATTCGAGCGCGAGACCCTGCCGCTGATGGACGCGTCCTTGGGCTTCGCCCACGCGCGCCAGCTCAACATCATGAACAATATCGCCAACGTCGAGACGCCGTATTTTAAGCGGCGCGACGTGCCGGAGGGCGAGTTTCAAGAAGCGCTGGAACGGGCCATCACCGAGCGGAGCGTGGAGCATCCGGCCAGCTTTTCTATCCACGGCCACAAGGACATCGATTTCGACAGCTCCGATTATCCCCACGTCCGGGTGAACGCGGCCCAGGAGTTCGGCCCCGAGCGGCACGACGAGAACTCGGTGGTGATCGAGAAAGAGATGGCGGATCTGGCCAAGAACACGCTGTACATCGAGTCGTTGCAGCGGTTGTACAAGAAGAAGTTGACCATGTTGCAGTCGTCTTTGCGGGACCGGGTGGCGTGATTTTGGGGGAGTGCGGGATGAGCGTTCAAACGGTGCAGGCGCAACGTGAGGAATTGACCCGGGCGGTGGTGCGGCACGCCGAGTTGGTGCGCGGGTACTGCGCCAGCATGCCGCTGATTCTGGCTTCCGCGCGCACCCGGCGGAACGACCCGGCCTGGCGGCGTTTTCTCGACAACGGCCTGGCCATGA
>CAYMGG010000421.1:0-5185 GCA_964389915.1 uncultured Planctomycetaceae bacterium | reverse complement strand
GCGGCAGAAACTAGCGTATATGCACGAAAATCCGGTTCGAGCCGGACTGGTCGCTGCAGCGAGTGACTATCATTATAGTTCCGCGCGCTGGTATCTGCAGGGAAAGGCGGTTGGCGTCGAGATGTTGACGCTGGAGGCTTGTAAAGCCAACCCGAATCTTCCCGCTTCGCCCAGATAGCAGAGCTATCTGGGGCACCCGGCTCACTGCGGACCAGCATTTGGCTTTTTCGAGTCGGCTTCGCTCCCGGTGTCAGCCTGCCCTACATTTTGGACTACCCCATGCTTGTCATCTACATCTGCAGTCCTTGCCTGCGGCGCAACGTTGATGCCGTTTGAGGTTTCTTTTTTGATTTCAGGCGTCGTTCCCTCCATCACCTCCGCGCGGTTTTGCGGTATAGATCGATCGTGATTTCTCAAATCAGCATTGTTCCCGCTTTTATCATGCTCCATCTTTTTGATCTTCGCTCTTTCGATTTGGCGATCATATGATTCGATTAGAATTCCATCTTTATACAGTTGTCGTAGCTGTATGACACCTTTTTCGTCGTAGATAACGTATTCGCCATTTGCTTTTCCATTCCGCCATTCATAACGTTCTGCTACATTACCGTTTTCGTACCATTGAGTTTGAACTCCTACAGGAATATCATATGCATGGTATCCTTCTGCTTTGATTCTACCGGACATATAATATGACGTAGATTTCCCGCATAACTTACCATCGATATATTCTGCTTTGCTAGATAATTTCCCGCATTTATACCACGTCATCCATATTCCCGTATATCCTGCCGGCGGAGGAAGAATAATATGGTCATAAGTAAGCGTATCGCCGACGAGCCCCCTATAACCACCTTTCCGATAAATATAGGCTTGTGCTATATATATCCATTTGCTCCACTGAGGATTTCCATATGCAGAAATGGCTCCGCAAATTATCCCCGTTGCCGCAAATATGGCAAATACATATACAATCTTAATTGATTTTATGCGCATCATTTGCCCCCTATTTCAAATACCTATGAACAATGTCCCATTCAGATTTGGTCAAATATGAATTCGTTGTCATATCATTGACGTTATATCCGTGGCTCATTAAGCGATGATTGTAATATATATCTCCGTCTCCATCGCAATGGCGTAAATTTAAGTTGTGCCCCAATTCATGCGCCAACGGATGATTAAAATCAGAGACGCATGGTTACCCCGTCAGGGCTCGAACCTGAAAAAGCAGAGCCAAAATCTGCTGTGTTGTCAACCACCCCCTCTGCTTGTTTTTCAGCGCTAAAAACGACAAACATTTGATAATTATTGTAGAGTGTGAATACGGGGTGGAAAACATGATAAATTAACGACAAGAAAGTTATAACTCCTTGTCATTTAAGATATTCATCTGTCTTTCAAAACCAGCGCTATCGACCACTCAGCCAACGCTCCGGATTTTATTCTATTTCGCCATAAACAGCGCCGCGGCCAGGCCGGCGGCGGCCAGGCCGGCCAGGATCGCCACGCCGCGCCAGAGATTCAGACTGGTGCGCAGCTGAAGCAGCTCCGCGTCGCGGGCCTTGAGCTCGGCCTCCAGATTGGGCGTGACCGCTCGGGCCACGGCGGCCGCGGCGGAGGCGGCGGCCGAGATGGCCCCGGTCTCGCCCAGCTTCTGCTGGCGCAGCTCCTCCATCCGCTTGCGGATCGCCTCGCCGTCCATGGCCATGGTGTAAAGGCCGTCGCCCTCCTTGGGCGCGTTGGCGGCGATCGCGGTCGTGCCGCCGGTTTCGGCCGTCTCGCCCGGCGTGGCTCCGCCCTGTTCGGCCGGCGAACACTGATATTGGATCAGGTATTTGCCGATGACGATCTGATCGCCGTTGTTCAGGTTATGGCGCTGGACCCGCCGGCCGTTGACATAGGTGCCGTTGGCGGAGTTGAGATCCTCCAGATAATAGAACGGCTCGCCTTTCAGCAGGCGGGCGTGGTTGCGGCTGATGCCGATGTTGTCGATGTGGATCTCCACACCTTCCTGGCGACCGATGACATAAACCTCTTTTTCCAACTTCTGCTTCAGAATCGCCTGGTTGTTGAAGATTACGGTAATCTCAGCCATCCCCTCTCCCTCCCTTGCCTGGAGAATATCCCGGCTTCTCCCGCCGGTCAAGCGCCCGCCTTCCCAACCGTCAGCGCTTCACCGGACGGCAAAAACCGCTCCGCCCTCGAGCGTGCCTCTTCACCGCCCGGCCAGCTCCACCGGATTGCGCTCCTCGCAGGGCACATCCGTCTGGCAGAGCCCGCAGCCGTAGACCCCGCTCCAGCCGTAATGCTCCGGCCCGGAAGCGATGATCGTCTCCTGGTAATACCGCCGGCAATTCTCCTTGTTCCGTTCGGCCGCGGTCGGCCCGATCGAATCGGCCGGGCACCGCCGCCGGCAGAGGCCGCAGGTTCCCCGGGCAGTCGCCAGGCACCAGGCGAAGGCATCCTCGCCGTAGGGACGCTCCGTGGCCGGCAGGGCCAGATCGGTCACCACCGAACCCAGCCGGTGGGCCACACCCCGCCGGGTGATGAGCCCGCCGGAGAGGTTGAAGGTGCCCAGCCCGGCCACGAAGGCCACATGCCGCTCCGACCAGTTGGCCGCCAGCCCGACCCGGGGCCGGCCCGCAACCTGATGCTCCGCCCGCAGCAGGGGCGCGACGGCAGCCAGGCCGCGCGCTTGCAGCCGCGCAACCAGACCCGCGCGCAGGCGCTCGTTGAACGCCTCGCCCCGCTGCCGGACGTCGGCCCACTCCCGGGCCGGCCGCTCCGTCTCGCGCCGGTTGGCCCGGCGGGCGGTGGCCGAAATGGGCAGGCACCAGACGATCACGCTTCGGGCCGTCGCTGTCGGCGCGGCCAGGGTCAGCGCCTCCTGCGGCGTCCAGTGAAACTCGCCCAGCAGCTCTTTGAAGCGCGCGAACCAGGGATCGTCCGCCGCGGCCACGCCGAGCAGCGGCCGGTCGAACATAGGCTCGCCCTGCGGCGGCGAAAAGCCCTTGTCCGCATCGGCGGCGTACAATTCATTCAGTTCGGCCTCGATCTCTGCCAGGTTCATTCGCCGATGTCCTCGTTCCACAATTCGGGCCGGGCGGCGATGAAGTCGCGCATCAGAGCCACGCACTCGGCGTCGTCGCGCACCTCCAAAGTCACGCCGCGCGCGCGCAGCCACTCCTCTTCGCCCAGGAAGTTGCGGTTCTCTCCGATCACGACCCGGGGGATGCCGTAGAGCAGGATCGCGCCGGCGCACATGCTACAGGGGGAGAGGGTGGTGTAGAGTTCGCACTCGCGATAGACGCGCGCCGGCAACCGGCCGGCGTTTTCCAGGGCGTCCATCTCGCCGTGGCGGATGGCGCTTCCCTGCTGGACGCGGCGGTTGTGCCCCCGGCCGATCACCCGGCCGGCGTGGGCCAGCACCGCGCCGATGGGGATGCCGCCCTCGGCCAGGCCCTGCCGGGCCTCGGTCACCGCCTCGCGCAGAAAATCGGCCACCGGTCTTCAGTCTCCGCCCACGTGGATCAGGCTGACGATCTTCTCGCCGGGGAGCTTCTCGCGGCCGTGCAGGAAGTCGAGCTCGATCACCAGGCCGAAGCCCGCCACCCGGCCGCCGGCGCCCTCGACCAACTTCTTCATGCCCACCGCCGTGCCGCCCGTGGCCAGCACGTCGTCGACGATCAACACCCGCTCGCCGGCGCGGATCGCGTCCTCGTGCATGCAGAGCGAGTCGGTGCCGTACTCGAGGTCGTAGGTGACGGTGGTGGTCTTGTAGGGCAGCTTGCCCGGCTTGCGCACCGGCACGAAGCCCAGGCCCAGGCGGTAGGCCAGGGCCGAGCCGAAGATGAAGCCGCGGGCCTCGGCGGCCAGCACCTTGTCGAGCTTTTCGCCCTTGAAGGCTTCGGCCAGGCGGTCGATCACCTCGCGGAAGGCCGCCCCGTCGCCCAGAAGCGGGGTGATGTCCTTGAAGATGATGCCGGGCTTGGGGAAATCGACGACGTCACGAATCAGGCTGGCCGCTTTCATGGGGCGGTGTCCTCCGGTTTATCCGCTTCCAGATCGAAGCTCTCCACCCGCAGCACGGGGTGGAAGCTGTACATTTCCTTGTCCGTCGGCACGGCGCGGGCGCCCTTGGTCCGGTTGCTCTGATCGGGCACGGCCGTCAGCTTGCGCCGCAGGGCTTCGGCGTAGAGATCGCCCCCTGCCGGCAGTTTGGAGAGATCGCTGGCCACGAACGATAATTTGCCCCTCAGGCGGACCCGCTTGGCGGGTCGCTTGGATTCCAGCAGCTGGATTAAGCTATCGACATTGGGCCCCGGATCGAGCAGGGCGCCGATCAGGAAGCCCGGTTGATTCGGTTCGGACTTCTCGCGCCAGACCAGCAGTTCGCCGCGCGGCGGGGCCACGCCGCGTTCGAGCGCGGCCGGGGCAAAGGTCCCCTTCTCCTCCCGCAGGGCGGCGAAGACCCGCCGGCAGCGGGACTCGGCCCAGAAAGGCTCGGCGGCATAATACGGCAGCTGGGCGGCCACAGCAAAGGCCGTCCAGGCCGTCGCCCCTTCGCCCCCGCCCGGCAGCTTGGGGGTCTCGATCCAGATCTTGTCGCGCACGACCAGCAGATCGAAGGACTGACCGACATTGTAGGGGTGGAAGAGCTCCAGCCGGACGGGCGGCTTGACCGCCCCGCGCTGGCGCAGCTCTTCGAGCGTGTCGCCCCAGTAGGCGTTGTTCCAGATGCGCATCAGGACGATCACCGCAATGACGACGGGGATGATCGGCGTGAGTTTGATGAGCAGCGAGATCTTCTGCCCCTGGGCGGCGCGTTTCTCGGCCTGCTCCGAGCGGGTCAGATAGCGGGTGCCGTCGGCCCGCACGCCCTTGACCCGGGTGGCGTCGTCGAGCGCGTCGGTGATGCTCAGCTTGCGCCGGAGCTTGAGGTGGAATTTGCACTGCGGGCAGGTAATGGTCCCGGGCGGCAGCGGCTGACCGCAGGAGGGACAGGGCGTGGCCATGGCGCTGTCGCTCGACCGCGCGCCCGGCTTGGGCGGGGCCATGATGACGGTTTCCTGCGGCCCGCCGGGCAGGTCGGTCGGCGGACTCCGCCGCGGCACGACCGAAGCCGCCTGGGGCGGGGCGACGCGCCGCTGCGAAGGGCGGACCGGCGGCGGAGTCGAGCCCC
>CAYMGG010000420.1:1200-5225 GCA_964389915.1 uncultured Planctomycetaceae bacterium | reverse complement strand
GCATGCTCATCTGCTGGCGAAGGCTCGAAAAGTCTTTTTGTTAGAGCTTCTTATTTTCGCTCGTTCAGATGGTTGATTTCAGCGCGACGGCGTTCGAGCGACGGCCGATGCCGAATCTGGCCGGCGCATCTCAATTTTGGCTGTAGAGCTATTGGCAGTTGTGCCGAGGCAAAACAGTTCCTGTTGGGAGGGGACGAACTCCGTTTCGCCCCCCATCTCATATCAATTCAAGTTAATGAGCGTCGAATAGGTGCGAAATCCATCCGCGTCGAATTTGTCCATCTGAACGTTCGAAACGGCGAAGCTGGTCGAGAGTTTTTTGGAAGGGGCAGGGGAACCTTTTTTTGCAAAAAAGGTTCCCCTGAATCGGTCTCAATTAACTTGGATTGATATGACTGGAGTTGATATCACTCCAAACTCGGTGGCATCGGAGTGAAAGCGGTCGAGACGGAACTCGACCTTTTCAAATTACGGTCAACCTCCACCCCGGGAAGCTCTATACGCAAAATCGAAATACACCAAGGTTATTGAAAAGGCCGGAGAGAACTTTTGGGCAAACAAGTTCTCTCCGGCTTAAAGGTGATGGGTTGCGCTTTTCGCGGGCCGGGCCGAGCGAAATCATTCGATTTTCAGAGTGCCGAACAGCGCCGATCCGCCCATCGCGCCGATGCCGCTGCTCCACTCCAGCCAGCCCTTGCGGCCCGCCCCGTCGTTATCGTTGACCAGGAACGAGAAGGCGACGGCCTGGCCGGTTTCGATCCTATAGGTCGGGCAGATCGCCCGGGCGGCGATGGCGATTTCGTAAAAGGTCTGTTGGCCTTCGCGCCGGATGGCCACGGCCACGCCGTCGGGGTCGGCACCCACCGTATAGGCGGGCACAATGTCCTCGGTCGGGATGGTCTTGTGACGGAAACTGGCCGGCCGGCCGGCCAAGAGGCCGAAGCTGAACTGGGTGGTGTCGGTGGCCGTGTTGCGGTTGGCGGTTTCGAAGTCCAGTTGCAGGCTGTCGCCCTGCCAGAGCGATTTGGCTTCGGGGGCGTCGGTTTGAACGTCGTCGGTCACCACGGCCGCAAAGTACAGCGTCTGGTCGCGCCACTTGGCGGCAAACCGCGCCGCGAGATCCTCGGGGCCGGTGTAGCCGTTCAGGCGTGCGCCCAGATTCGGGTCGATCGCGGTGAAGTCATCGGGCCGCCATTCATCCAATTTGCCGTCGACCTGGATCTCGCCGGCGGGTTTGGCCGCGGCGGCAAACAGCAGACGATTGACCGGCTGGTTGGCCGGAATGCGCAACAGGCGGAAGTCGACGGTTTCAAACCAACCCTTTTCGTGCCAGAGGTAGAGACCGAATTGTGCGGTACGCGCCTCAAGCGGGGCGGTCCAATCCGCGTCGTACAGCGTCCACTCCGTTTTAAGGGCGTTGAAGATCAGGTTGAGATCGGTCTCTTTTCGATCGTGTTCGAAGCTTTTCTTCAATTGCAGACGGATGGTGCCTTGGCCGCGGGCACGGAACATGACGTGATAGCGCGCGCCGGGAATGACGGTCTGCGCGGCCGCCGTGAGGCCACCCGCGCCGTCGGGTTTGTCCAGTTCCAGCCGGGCGACGGTCAGGCCGTCGGAGCCGGCGGCGGTCGTGAGTTTGACCTCCCCCCATTTCTGCCATTCCTTGCGCTCCGGCGCGAAGGTGTCGGCGGTGAAGAGATTCTCGCCCAAACCAATCCTGGCCACGGTCGCGTTGAGCTGGCGATAGACGGGGATCGGTCCGTTCGCGCCGGGCAGACGCGCGGAAATTTCCAGCGGATAAACGCCTTCGGCCTGGTCGGCTTTCAGCGGGAGTTCGATGGGCGTGGGCTGTCCGGGCTGAATGGTCAGGGGGCCGGGCAGGGGCAGGGCCGAGGCCGAGAACTCGACTTCGGCCGGCCCGGTCTGGCCCGGAGCCAGGGCCAGGGCAAAGCGCAGCGCTTCGCCCGGTTTGGCCGACGGTGCGGCCGGCTCGATTACCAGGGCGCCTTGTTTTTCCAGCGCGGCCAGGTCCGCGCCGATCACGATGATCGGATCGGCCGTCAGCTCCCAGGCCAAGACCCCATTGTACGTCTCCACCTCATGGGCGTTGTCCATCAGGTCCACCACCGTGACACGCGGCGCGTTGACATACAGGCGCAGGGGCCGGGCGGCCGCGTCGCGATTAAAAAGGAAGAGGGCGTGGTCGCCGCCGTTTTCGGTGGCGCGTTGCGGATTGAAGTAACGGTAGATGTAGCCCTCCAGCTTGTCGCCGAGGTTGAGGGTTTTGTAGAATTCCGCGCCTGCGGTGCGGTTGACCAGTGTTTTTAGCGAGCAGAATGAGTAACGCGGTTCGTAGACCGGACTGAGCATGCCGTATTTGCGCCAAGTGCAGGAGAGGATTTCAAATTCGTAGATTCGCAAGATCCCGTTGGCGTTAGCGTAGATCATGTTGCGCAACATTTCGCGCGCAGCGGTCCGGCGGGCGGTTTCATTAATCTCGCCGGCGCCGAAACCGGAGGTGGCGGCGCATTTGGCCTCGTTGCAGATCAAACCTTTGCCGCGGCCGACGCGGTCAAGGAACTGGTTGATTTGACGGATGCGGTCGTCGCGCATGTAATGATCCGCCGGATAATCGACGTATTGGCCCACGCCGAGTTTGTATAGCTCGTTCCAGAATTCCGGCTGGCGGGCCCAGACGGTCTCGGCCACGATGTTAGCCTTGGGCGCAACGCGGCGGATCGCCTCGGCAGCGCTCTTCACCAGATTGAAATAATCTTTTGCATCGGCTTTATACCAGAAGAGAGACTGCTCGGACGGCTCGTTCCAGATTTCAAAATCCGCAATCTGGTCGCGGTAGCGCTCGGCGATCTTGGCGCAGACATCGGCCCACTTGGCCATGTCCGGCGGGCAGGAATAGAGTTTTTGATGAACGCTTTTCAACTCTTTGCGTTCAGGGTAATATTTATAAAGCAGCCATTCGGGTGTGCACATGATCCCCACCTGTAGCCGGATACGTTCAGCCTTCTCTCGGGCGAAGATCTGATCCCAATAGTCCCACCGGAATTCGTTTTCCTTTTGCTCCAAGTGGGCCCAGGAAAGTGAATGGTAACGTTCATGGTGGACCTGCAGAATGCGGCGGAACGCTCGGTATTCGGTTTCACGGCGTTCCGCGTCGGGACGCAAGGCATATGGATCGAACAGGCCCGAACCCATGCTCAGGCCGCAGATGCCGATGAAGCTTTTATCGATCTCCTCGTCCGTGAGCGGAGAAATCGGGCGAACGGCGAAAAGGAAGCGGGTGATGCTCTTCTGGCCCATCTGGATCGTGGCCGCTTCGCCGTTATGCAGCAATTCGGCCGTGGCCCGCAAATGCCCGCTTTCGCCCGCCGGGCAGGCGAAGCGCAGCGTGCAGCGGCCGCCAGGGCCGGCCAGCACCGGCCTGGTGTCGTCAAGCCGCACGCGGTCGAAGTAATCGACAACCCGCACCCGGACGGTGCGTACGCTGCCCGGTTGAAGGTTGAAGAGGTTGACCCCCAGTTCCGCCGGGCGGTTGCAATCATAGACCGTCCGGTGGATGAACCCGGAGAGCGGTTCGAGTTCCACCGTGGGTGGATTAGCCTCCGGTCGGGGTAGGCGCAAGACACGCAGATAGTCATAGTGGCAGGCGCGGCCGTAAGTATCGCCGGAGGTCTCGCGGAGCTCCAGGCGGTTTTCTCCGGGTTGAGCCTTGAAGGCGGCGCGGATTACGATCTGGCCGTGGTTCTGTTGATACAGCTCTATATCGTATGGTACATAGGTATGCGTCACCTGCCCGTCGGGCAGGCTGACCCGCAGGGAATAACGGGCCAGGTCCAAGGTGTCGGGATCGTAGTTGTCGCTAAGATGCAGGCGCAACCCGGCGAAATTGCGGATCTTTGAATCTAGCAGCGGAATCTCCAGCACCCGCCAACCCTGACCATCGTCGTTCCAGACGATCGATTCTTGGTTGCACCAGGTCGCGGTACCGGCGCCACGGCCGCTAATGC
>CAYMGG010000420.1:0-1190 GCA_964389915.1 uncultured Planctomycetaceae bacterium | reverse complement strand
CCGGGAAGCGTGGCTTTTTGTCGATGCCGGGACTGGCCACGATGAAAACGAAAGAATGCTCGGGACGATTCCATCCTGGTTGGGCGGCCATTTCGCGATTATTGCTGAACTCGCGGTTGCTAAACGGCAGGAATTCAGCGCTTTGCCCGTCTTCTACGCCAAGCTGCCAGATCAGATCTGCCGTCGGGGTTTTGGTTGGCGCGGACGTCTCCTGGGCCCGCACCGGAGAGGTCGCGATCAACAGAAATGCCGCCAAATGACGAAAAAACAGGCCAAGTCGGCCACGGCCAAAACCGGATGTGGCCGAGGACGAGGCGAGCGTGGCAACGGATCTTGGCGGCAGAAATGAATAGGTGGCGATTTGCAGAGAGGTAATTAAGGTAAAACGGGCGGGCATGCTTCTTCTCCTTGGCTTAGGGGCGGCTGGTAGGGCCGAAATGTTGACAGTAAGCCCCGGCTCGCCGTTGAGCGGCGATTAATTCAAGGTCGAACCGGGGTGAAAAGATTTAAATCGGAGGTGGTAGCCTCCCACCGTTAATCAATAGAACTTAAGCTGGAAGAACTCCTCGCCCATGTTGGCTGTGTGCCCGTCGACAAACACCACATTGCCTCGGCCGGCGTGTCGCAGTTGGAAGTAGTGATAGGTCGGCGAGGAAAGTTGATCAATGATCCAGGCTTTGGAGTCGGCGACCAGCGGGTTTGCGCTGGGCGTCTTGAGCCAGCCGAGTTTGCTGGGGGTGTAGTAAGAGTTAGGCCAGCTGGGCAGGGCAGGCAAGCCGGAGCGGGGTAGCTGATAATTGTAGCCATAGGTGGTCTGCCCCCGTGGGCAGATCTGGCAGAAGAAAATAGTGGTATAGCGCCGGCTGTCGAAACAACCCGAAGGTGCGCGCAGCGGCTGGTCGGTCAGCTGCGAAAGGGTGACCGTCCAGTCCCAGGGCCAGGCGGCGGTGTTGGTGCCGGTGCCGGAGGGATGGGCGTTGGCCGGGGGCAGATAATCGCTGTTGTTGTCGGCGTAGATGTGGGCCAGGGTGCCGATCTGCTTGAGTTGGTTCTGGCATTGGATGTTTTTGGCCGCGTCCAGGGCTTTGCCCAGCGCGGGGATGAGCATGGCGGCCAGCACGCTGATAATGGCCATCACCACCAGCAGTTCGACCAGGGTGAAGGCGGCCTGCCCCCGCCGGCGGGTGGGG
>CAYMGG010000419.1:0-5230 GCA_964389915.1 uncultured Planctomycetaceae bacterium | reverse complement strand
CGCTATCGGCGGCACCCTGGCCGCCGTCTCGGGGGCCGATTTCCTCTGCTACGTCACCCCCGCCGAGCACCTGCGCCTGCCCGACGCCGAGGACGTGCGCCAGGGGGTGATCGCCTCGCGCATCGCCGCCCACGCCGCGGACATCGCCCGGGGCCTGCCCGGAGCCCGCGACTGGGACGACGCCATGAGCCGGGCCCGCAAGGCCCGCGACTGGGAGACCATGCTCAAGCTGGCCATCGACCCGCAGTTGGCCACCGCCTCGCGGCAGAAGGCCCTGCCCCACGACTCGGACGTCTGCTCCATGTGCGGCGAATTCTGCGCCCTGCGGGACGAAGACTGCCTGTAGAATCGTGCACAAGAAAAACCGCTTTGTTCATTTCTAGCCCGCCTAACAGGGGGGTAAAATTCCCAGATAAGGCCGAAACCGGCCCGAACTCCGCCCTGAACATTCGAACTGGCGGAGCCGGGTTATACCAGTTCCAATTATTGAGAACCGAATACGGCTTAGTTGCGCTAACCTTCAATTCGTCCATCTGAACGTTCGGATGGGCGAAGCCGGGTGAGAGTTTTTTGGCGGGGTCTGGGGTACCTTTTTTGCAAAAAAGGTACCCCAGAATCGGCCCTTATTATTTGAAATCGATATAAGAGTTTGGAGGGTCCGGGAACCTTTTTGCAGAAAAGATTCCCGAAAATCGAGTCCTGTGCGTCTTCCCCCTTACGCCATTGGAAAAGCCATGAAAAAGTATTCCTGGGAATTTCCCCTGCCCCGCACCCACACCGGCATGCTGCTGGGCAACGGCACCTTGGGCGTCATGGCCTGGGGCGAGGGGGGCGTGCTGCGCCTGACCTTCGGCCGGGCCGACCTCTGGGACCACCGCGGCGGCATGACCTGGACCCCGCAGCAGTCGTACGCCAATCTGCGCGCCTGCCTGGAGAAGGCCGACGAACCGGGCCTGCGCGCGCTCTTCGCCGAAAACCCCCGGCCGGGCGAGCCGCGCCGGCCGAGCATCATCCCCATCGGCCGACTCGACCTGGACTTCGGCCCCGAAGCCAAGCTGGCCGGCGGCGAACTGGACCTTAAGAGCGGCGTGGCCACGGTCGCGGTCGAACGCGCCGGGCGCACGGCCACCGTGCGCCTGATCGCCGATCCGGTCGAATCCGTGCTGGCCTTGGAAATTCCGGAAACGCTGCCGGTGGAGATCGCCCGCGTGCCGGCCTGGGAATATGTCGGCACGCATCTGGCCTCCATCTCCTTCAACCCGCCAGAATCGTTCGGCGAAGCCGAATTGGCCGGCTGGTGGCAGATGCTGCCGGCCGATCCGGGCGTAACCGTGGCCTACCGCAAGAGCGGCTCCCGCCTGGGCGTAGCCGTGGTGCGCGGGGCGGATGCCGCCGCCGCCCGGGCCGAGGCCCGGCGCGCGCTCGACGCCGCCGGCGACCCGGCCGTGGCGGAGAAACGGGCCAAGCGCTGGTGGAAGGAGTACTGGCGCGACATCCCCAGGCTGGAGCTACCCAATCCGACGCTCAGCTTTCTCTACGATTACGGCATGTACAAGTTCGCGATTCTGACCAACCCGGCCGGCGTGGCGGGCACGCTCCAGGGCCCCTGGATCGAAGAATACCAGATGCCGCCCTGGTCCAGCGACTATCACTTCAACATCAACGTGCAGATGTGCTACTGGCCGGCCTATCACGGCAACCGGCTGCAGAACTTGAAGCCGCTCTTCGATTTGATCTTCTCCTGGGAGGCGCAGTTGCGCCAGAACGCCGAATATTTCCTGGGCGGAAGCGAGGGGGGGCTGATGCTGCCCCACGCGGTCGACGACCGCTGCACCTGCATGGGCGGCTTCTGGACCGGCACCATCGACCACGCCTGCACCGCCTGGGTGGCCCAGATGATGTACCTCTACTACCGCTACACGCTGGACACCGACTTTTTACGCGAACGGGCCTGGCCCTTCATGAAGGGGGCGATGAAGGTTTACGAAGGCATGCTGGAGAAACGGGGCAAGAAGTACGCCCTGCCCGTGAGCGTCTCGCCCGAATACCGGGGCGCGGCCATGAACGCCTGGGGCGAGAACGCCAGCTTCCAACTGGCCGCCGTGCACATGCTGCTGGAAATGCTGTTGGAGACGGCCCAGACCCTGGGCGAGAAGCCCGATCCGCAATGGAAGAAGATCCAGGAGGGACTGCCCAAGGTCTGCACCGTCAAGCTGGGCAGCTCGGAAGTGATCGGCCTCTGGAAGGATACGCCCCTGGAAGAGAGCCACCGCCACCACTCGCACCTGGCGGCCATCGCCCCCTTCGAGATCGTCGATCCCTTCGACCCCGAGTGGCGGCCGCTGATCCACGAAACCCTCAAGCAGTGGGTCGACCGCGGACCGGGCCGCTGGACCGGCTGGTGCCTGGGCTGGGCATCCATGCTCAACGCCCGCGCCGGCCACGCCGAAATGGCCGAAACCATTCTCGAACTGCTCGACCGCTTCTTCACCAACGAAGGCCACGGCACGCTGCACGACGTCCACCGGCCGGGCCTGACGGTCATGGGCCAGGGCTCCTGCTCCGGCACGACCCGGGCCGAAATCATGCAGCTGGACGCGGGCATGGGTGGGGCGGCGGCGATCATGGAACTCATGCTCTACCACAGCCGCGGGGTGCACTACCTCTTCGGCGGCGCGCCGCGCCGCTGGCGAAAGGTGGGCTTCGCCAAAATGCGCACCGACGGAGCGTTCCTGGTCTCGGCCAAGCGGGAGAACGGGGTGGTGGAAAAAGTCAAGCTCCGCAGCCCCGGCGGCGGCGTCTTCCGCCTGGCCAACCCCTGGCGCGGTGCGGCCCGGGTTGAACGCGAGGACGGCGCACGCGAGGAACTGGCCGACGACGTGCTGGCGATCGAAACCCGACCGGGAGAAACCATCGAGCTCACGCCCGCCGATCCGGCGGCCGAGGCCGCCGGCGGACAGCCCCCGGCCGGTCGCCCTTGGTTATACCGCAGCCGCTCCTGACGCCGCCGGCACCTGACTTCAGACCGTTGCCTGGGGGGACTTTTGCATAAAAGTCCCCCCGGTTTTTTGCCCCTGACCGGCCGGTGACAACCTCATATCAATTCAAGTTAATTGTGACTGATTTTGGGGGACCTTTTTTGCAAAAAAGATCCCCCAAACCCCGCCAAAAAACTCTCATCCGGCTTACTCAGCCAGAATGTTTGTCGGTCATCAATAACTGGAGTTGATCTCAGAAGGTGTTTTAAAAGCCTGCCTTTTCAGCCGCCGGTCTCGATCCGCGACACAATCCGGGCCGACGCCAGACCGTCGGAATTGCCCAACAGCCTTTCGCTCTCCTGAGCCTGCCGCTGCGGGTCGACGCGAAAGTCACTCAAACGGGCGGTCCGAAGCGTCCGGAAAAGCTCGGCCCCGAAGCCGGCTCGGCTGACCCCGGGCAGGGCGAACATGCCGTCGGCTCGATCGTGATAAAAGGCGCGGACAATCTCCGGCCGGGGCGGAACCACGTCGCGCGCGTTCAACAACCAGCACAAAGCCGGCGTGCCCAGAAAAAGCGCCTCCAGGCTGGCCGTGCTGGTGAAATGCACGCATAGCTCGCTGACGGCCAGCAGCTTGAGCGAGGCGTAGGGATAATAGCCGTCATCCTCGATCACCTGGTCGATCTGCCCCCGCCAATAGCCGGGCGGCGGGCTCTTCCGCCGGGTCTTGGCCACCAGCCAGGCCCCTTCCCGCCGGCAGAACTGCTGCAAGAGATCGAGAAACGCCTCGTCATTGCGGCGAAACAACACCTCGGGCAGAAAACGCCACTGCCCCGTCTGCAGAATCCGCCAGAGCTGCCGCCGCCGGCCGGGCTGGCCGAAAATCTCCTCGGACCAGAACCCGGGCAGATAATTGGGAAAAGGCAACAGCGTCACGACCGGCCGGTCGGCGGGCAGATTCCATTCCCGGCGCACGGCGGCGCGGTCGATCAGATGGGCGCACTCGACGAACGGTGCGCCGGTAAAGATCGCGCGCTCGCGCAGCTCCGCTTCCCGCGGATCGCCCGGGGTCAGGCGGCCGGTCAGCCGGTAGTAAGTCAGCCCGGTTTCCAGCCAATAGGGCGTGAAATAGAATACGTCATCGGCCGCCAGCACCTCGGCCGGCGGGTAGCCGCAGAAAAAGTCCACCGTTTCCTGCAGGCAGAACCACGGACACGGCCGCGCCCCCCCCGGCAGATATTTCGTCGGCGGAACCAGGGCCAGCAATCCCGCGGCTCCCCGCAGACCCGCCGCCAATTCCTCGCGAGTGGAAAAAGTCCGCACCTGCGGCTGGCCGTGGCGAAAATGCGGCACCTTTTCCGGGTCGCTTTGCAAATAACTCTTGCCGCCGCCGGGCGCATAGAGACCATCCAGCCAGCAGACCGCCTCGTGCCCGCGCCGCAGCGCCTCGTCGATCACCGGCCCTAAAAACCGGTAACCGTTCTGCCGTTGAATCAAAAACGCTAGACGCATATGCCATCACCCGGATAAGAACGGTTTCTGCGGCCGATTTTGCCTTCTGTGCCATTATATCAATTCCTGTCCATCCGGTGCGCTTTTTGGAAACCTTTTTTGCAGAATGATTCCCCAGCCCGCCCGAAAATTCTCGCCGGCTCGAACGTGCGACGGACAAATTCGGCGCGGAGAAATTTCGCGCCGATTCGCTGGGGGTTAACCTGAACTGAGCTTAGCGCGCAAATTTGCGCCGGTCGGGCGTAGCCATTTTGCCGAAAAGCGCTCAGAGATTGGCCGGCAGATCCGGAAGGAGCCGGTGCAGCTCGGCCTGGACCGCCCCCCGCCATTCCGGCCAGGTCAGCCGCCGGCGGTCGCCCGCCGGCGGGGCGAACAGTTCCGGCGTCTCCGGTCCGGCCGGAGTCCAAGCTTCGATTTCCGCCGTCAGCGTCCAGCTGCGCCAGGAGACCTCCACCCGGCGGGGCCGGCAGTCGTGCGCGCCCAGAGTCAGCCGGCCGCTGTTGCCCAGCTTGCTTTCGTTGGCTTCGATGCACCGCATCCCGTTTGCGGCGGTCGTCAGCCGCAGCCGCAACCACTGGTCCAGGGCCTGGGGCATGACGGCCAGCCCGGAGAGCAGCCCGTGCGCCATCTGGGCCGGCTGCCGCCAGCGTTCGTCCAGCCACGACAGCGGTTCATTGCCCGCCGCGCCAGCGGGCGCGGTCAATTGTTCACCGGCCGCGGTCACCAGCCAAAACTCCTCGG
>CAYMGG010000418.1:0-5240 GCA_964389915.1 uncultured Planctomycetaceae bacterium | reverse complement strand
ACGAAGAGCTCCTCCTTGGAGGCGTAATAGCGAAAGACCGTGCCCTTGGCCACGCCGGCGGCGGCGGCGATGTCTTCGGTCCGGACCTGGTGGAAGTCCGCGGCGGCGAAGGCCTGGGCCGCGGCGGCCAGAATCCGCTGGTCTTTCGGCTCCGCCGGCGAGTCGTCGTCGGCGCGGGGTTTGCGGGTCATGGGCTGGTCCTAATAATGACTGACTGGTCAGTCATTATGCCGGGCGGCGCGATTTTGTCAAGGCAAAGCTGCGAAACTATTTTCGGATACGGCCGGCCGGTTCGCTGCGGATAGCGAGAATTAAGCCTTGCCTTGGGTTTTTTGGCCGCGTGGCGGGATGCGAGTTTTTGGGGGGCGGTCGGCTCAGCCCGGTTTCCTCAGGGCCTCGGCCAGCCGCCGGGTCAGATCGTTGCGCTCGAAGGGTTTTTGAACAAAACCGCGCACGCCTTCGTCCAGAATGCTTTGGGCCTGACCGTTGACGCCGAAGCCGGAGGTTAAAAGCGCTTTGACGCGCGGATTGATCTCTTTCAGGCGGCGGAAGGTGTCGCGGCCGTTCACCTCCGGCATGATCATGTCGAGGATGACCAGGTCGATCTCGCGCCACTGGTCGGCATAGAGTCCGATCGCCTCTTCACCGTTGGCGGCCGTCAACACCGTGTGACCGGCGGTGGCGAGCATCTCGGCCAGCACCTCGCGCAAGATCTCCTCATCGTCGGCCACCAGGATGCGCATTTTCGGCAGGGCCGGTTGGGTGCCGGTCGAGCCGGCGGTGTCGGTGCCGACTTCGGCCAACGGCAGATAAAGCTTGAAGACGGTGCCCAGGCCGGGTTCGCTGTAGACGTTGATGGCTCCTTGGTGGAGCTTGACCGTGCCATAAACGGCCGCCAGGCCCATGCCCGTGCCCTTGCCCACCTCCTTGGTGGTGAAGAAGGGCTCGAAGATCCGGGCCTGCACCGCCGGCGTCATGCCGCAGCCGTTGTCCGAGACCGAGACCATCAGGCATTCACCCTTGGGCAGGTTCCATTCGTGCGTGGCCTTGAAGTCGTCGTCCACCTGGACCAGGGCCGTGCCGAAGACCAGTTCGCCCCCTTCGGGCATGGCGTCGCGGGCGTTGATTCCCAGGTTGAGCAGCGCGTTCTGGAGTTGCGACGGATCGCCGACGACCACCGTCCGATCGGCTTCCAGCCGCTGGCGCATGATGATGCGCTTGTCCAGGCTGTGGCGGAGAAAATCGGCGGTTTCGCGGATCAATTGGTGGATATCCACCGGCACGGTTTGATACTGACCCTTGCGGGCGAAGGCCAGCAGCTTTTTGGTCAGGTCCGCCGCGTAGCGGCTGGCGGTCATGACGTTTTGCGCGTATTTGCGTAGCGCCGGATCTTCCAACTTAAACAGCAGCAGGTCGGCGTAACCGAGGATGCCGCTCAGCTGGTTGTTGAAGTCGTGGGCCACACCCCCGGCCAACTGGCCGATGGCGTCCATCTTTTCGGCCTGGCGCAGCCGCTCCTCCAACTGGCGCTGCTCGGTGATGTCCAGGTGAGTGCCGCACATGCGCCTCGGCCGGCCGGCGGCGTCTCGTTCGATCACCCGCCCCCGGTCGGCGATCCAGACCCACTCGCCCGATTTATGCTGGAGGCGGTATTGGGCGGCATAGCTGTCGGCTTCGCCTTCCAGGTGGGCGTTGAGGGCTTCGAGAACCGCGGGCTGGTCGTCGGGGTGGACCAGTTTCTCCCAGCCGTTGGCGGTGGGCTCGATCTCTTCCTGGGCGTAACCCAGCATGCCCGCCCAGCGCGGATTGAAGCTCAATTCGCCGGTGCTCACGTTCCAGTCCCAGGCGCCCAGGTCCGCGCCCGTCAGGGCCAGTTCCAGGCGCTGTTGGCTATGGCGGAGGGATTCCTCGGCGCGTTTGCGCTCGGTGATGTCTTCCGTGAAGATGACGATCCCGCCGATTCGGCCGGCCGTGTCGAACCAGGGGCGGATCTGCCAGCGCAGCCACTGCACCGAACCGTCGGCGCGTTCGAACCGGTCCTCCTCGGACGTCACCACCTCGCCGGCCAGTCCCCGGCGATGGGCCTGCTTCCAGCATTCGGGGATCTCGGGGAAGATCTCGTAATGCGAGTGGCCGAGGATCCGGCGGCCAGTCAGTCCGTATTCGGTCAGCCAGCGGCGGCTGACCGCCAGGTAACGCATCTCCAGGTCGAACATGGCCAGCGACACCGGCGCGTGTTCGATCAGCAATTGCAGGTTCTGCTCGCTAGTTCCCAGCTCGGCGCAGAGCCGGACATTGACCAGGGCCAGGGAGGCGGCGTCCGCCAGGCACTGGAGGGATTCGAGTTCGTCGAAGGTGGCGGTGTGGCGGGTGGCCCAGTAGGCGCCGACCGCGGCCACCGGATCCTCCCGCCGGACCGGAACCATGGCCAGGCTTTTGACGAAAGTGGGGCGGTAGGCGTCGTGGGGGATACGAGGGTCTTGGTAGATGTCTTCGATCGAGACCGCTTGTTTGTTGAGCATTACCCAGCCGGAGATGCAGTTACTGAGCGGAAATTTTTTGCCTTTCCAGAGGGGGGCGATGGCGTTTTCTTCGGCGTAATGGCAGCAGTTGCCTTCGCGCAGGACAAAGGTGATGCCGTCGGCGCCGGTCAATTCCCGCGCCGCCAGCCGTACCACATCCATGACATTTTGCAGATTTTTAGCCGAAGCTAAATCTCTGACAGCGCAGAGCAGCCCACTCACCATTTCCACGACTGTTTTCCTATCTATTGTTGATCAAAGCTGTTGTATGTAGATGGAGACAGGAGCATTGGCGGTCGGGCTAAGTCTTCAATGTGTAGTATACTGTCGGCTAATAATGTGTGCGAAAAAAATTGCGGTTATTTTTCCCACTAAAGCCGGTTTTTAACGGATTAACGTGCAATTATCAGGCTAATTAATTATCGCCTCTGACTAAAGCTTTTCGGTTAAAGTTGTGGACTGATTTGTGGTAAGGAGGGATCAGCCGTGGCTACGGCGATAGCTGCCGGGTGTCTGGCCCACGGCGCGGCGGAAGAGCTCGCCGAAATAGGCCGGATCGTGAAAGCCGACCCGGTGGGCGATCTCGGCCACGGTCAGGGGAGTGTCTTTCAAGAATTGCTGCGCCCGGCCCAGGCGGGTCTGGTTGACGTATCGCAGGGGCGGGATGCCGTAAGTGGCCTTGAACACCCGGCATAAGTGGGCGTAGCTGAAGCCCAGTTTTTCCAACTGGGGCCGGATGGCGGCTTCCGTCTGCCCCTGCCAGGCCAGCCGGTTGAGCAGCTCGCGGCACTGGCTGGCCAGGCGCTGGCGCGGTTCGGCCGGCGGGGGCGCGGCCTCGGCCGGAAACAATTCCAACAGTAGTTCCAGCAACAAACCCCGCGCCGTCAGTTGCTCGTGCGCCTCCCCCCGCATCCGCACCGCCAGCCGCTCGGCCAAGTCATAAACCCGCCGGGCGTGCCGGATCTCGCCCTGCAAAATTCCCGGCGGCACAAAGGCCGGCGTCGGCCGGTAGCGTTCGGCCTGCGGCCGGGCCGGATGAAAGGTCATGACCGGCGTGTCGGCGTAGGGTTTTTGCCAGGTCCAATCGAAATGGCACCAATATCGATAGGCCGGCTTGGGGCCCGCGTTCCAGGAGGCGTGCCAGACGCCCGGCGGAATGATGATGAAATGATCGGCCGGGCAGGGCCAGCGTCGGCCGGCCAGTTCGTATTCGATCTCGCCCTGGCCGACCAGGATCAACTCGTGGTCGTAAATCACCCGCAGCGGTTCATGCCACCCGGCCAGGGCCCGGCCGTGGGCCGAATGCGCGGCCACCTCCCGGCCCAGTTGGGCCGGCCGCAGGACCGGGGCGATCCGCTCCCGCCAGTTGGCCGTCAATTCGGAGTCGGCGTTGGTCGTGGGCATGGGCTAAACTCACAGAATATCATTTTAGTCATATCATAAGCAGTAATGACCCGATTGCGCAAGGGATTAGGTGGAGTATTCTGGAATCGAGGAGTCAATAAAACAATATTCGGCTGAAATTATTCGACCGCCAAGGAGCGACTCATGACCAGGTATCGGGTGGCGCAGGTGGGGGTGGGCAATCGGGGCATGGTGCATCTGGACGGCTTTTTGAGCCTGCCGGAGCGTTACGAAGTGGTGGGCGTGTGCGACCTGGATCAGGCGCGGATGAAGGAGCGCCTGGGCAGCCGCTCGATTCCGGCCACTTTCACCGCGGCCGAAGAGATGCTGGCGCGGACCAAGCCGGACGTCTTCTGCTTCGTGACCCAGCCCGATCTGCGTCTGGCGATGGTCGAACTGGCGGTCAAATACGGCGTCAAGGCCCTGGCCTTCGAGAAGCCGATGGCCACCTCGCTGCACGAGGCCCGGGCCATCCGCGAACTCTGCCGCCGGCACGGACTCAAGGCCGTGGTCAGCCACCAGCAGAAATATCTGACCTCCCTCCAGCGGGTCAAGGCCACGGTCGACGCCGGCGAGATCGGGACCGTCACCCTGATCGAGGCTCACTGCCAAGCCTGGCTCTCCCAGTTGGGCACGCACTATATGGACTACATTCTCTGGGTAAATGGCGGCCGGCCGGCCCGTTGGGCCGTGGGCCACGCCCACGGCCGCGAGAAGCTGGCCGACAACCATCCCTCGCCCGACTTCACCTTCGGCATGGTCGAGTTCGATAACGGCGTGCGGGCCATGCTGCAATGCGGTTACCTCGCTCCGAAGCATATGGTCAAGGAGGCCTTCTGGGTCGACAACCGGCTGATCGTCCACGGCACCCACGGCTACGCCTGGGGCGACACCGAAGGCCACTTCGAAGCCTTTACCCGCCGCTCGGGCGGCGAGGTCATCGTCGAAAACGGCCCTGGCTACAATCCGGCCAAGCCTTTCAGCGGCTGGTGCACCCAGGAGCGCTCGACCCTGCAACGCGATTACCTAGCCGAACTGGCCGACTGGCTGGACGACGACCGGCGCGTCCACTCCTGCAACGTGGACACCAGCTATCACGGTTACGAAATTCTGGAAGCGATGGGCATCAGCGCGCTGGATAACAATCGCGTCGACCTGCCGCTCGACCCGGACCGCTGCGCCGACCTCAACGAGCGGTTGGGCGCGGTGCTGCCGGAGACGCCGAAGCTGGGTTGAGGAGCCGCCTAAAGCACTTCGGGTTTGAGAGAACTTTTTTGAAAAAAAGTTCTCTCAAGCTCTTTCAAAAAACTTTAT
>CAYMGG010000417.1:0-5244 GCA_964389915.1 uncultured Planctomycetaceae bacterium | reverse complement strand
GCAGCGCCGCATCCACGCCCGCGGCGTTGCGCAGGGTCGCGCCGCCCGCGGTCAGGGCCGCGGCCGAGGCGTAGTCCAGGTCGGGACTGGCGTCGCCCGGCTGGACGGTATAGGTGAAGTTCAAGGTAGCGGTGCCGGAGCCGCCGGCGTAGACTGCCGACTGCGGGGACGTCCCGGTGGCCAGGAGCAGGGCGGGCGAGCCGCCGGTCAGGCCGACCTGCACCGGCTCGCTGAACTGCACGCTGACGGTCAGGCTCCGGCCCGCGCCGTGGATCCCGTCGGGATCGGGCGAACTTACTCCCACCACGCCGAAGGTGTAGTCGCCGGCGGCCAGGAAATCCTCGCCCCAGCGGTTGCCGGTGGTGGTCGTGTCGGTGACCGACTGCGCCAGGGCGACGGTCCGATCCGGGAAGACGTAGCCGTTCAGGCTGGCGCTCAGGCTGTAGGTGGAGTTGCCGGGCAGCCTGGCCAGCGCATAGATGCCGTGCGCATCGGCCACGGCGGTGAAGGTTCCGCCGCCGTTGCGCACGGCCGTGACCGTGGCCCCGGCCAGGGGCTGGCCGTTGGCCTCCAGGACTCGGCCGCTGATCACCTCGCCGCTGCCGGCCGGGAAGAGGTTGTAGACGCAGTAGGCGACCGAGGTGAAGCTGTAGCCGCCGGCCTCGACCTGGGGCAGGTTGTACCAGGCGTCGTAGCTGCCACCCCAGCCCAGGTTCAGGTGATGATAGGCGACGCCGCCGTCGTAGCCGTAGCCGTCGCCGACGATCGCGTGGCCGGCGCTGCCGTAGATCCCCAGGAGCACAGGATAACCGGCGTCCAGGCTGGGGTTGGCCATGGCCGCCAGCTGGGCCTGGCTCAGGCCGGAGTAATAGCTGCTGCCGCAGACGCCGTTGGCGTACTTGAAGGTGGAGGTAAAGGCGGGAACGACCGCGGTCATGTAGGCCCCGCTGCCGGTGGAACTGTACATCATGGCCACGCTCAGCCCGGCGTCATAGCACAGAGCGCCGACCGCCTGGCGATTGGTCTCGCTCAGCGCTCCCGCGCCCGGCGCCAGCGGCATGTTGTTCCAGTCGTAGGGGCCGCCCGCGCCGTTGCCACCGCGCAGGCTGGCCGTCAGCGGCGAGCCGCTAACGTAAACGGTGCGGGTGCCCGTGCCGACGCCGTCGAGCGGATAACGATGAAAGCGCATCACCTGGGCCATGGCCGTGGCCACGCAGCCGCAGTAATAGTGATTGGGCGTGTAATAGTTGTAGCAGTAGCCCCCGCCAGCGCTGGTCTGGGACCAGCGGACCTGGAGCAGCGGGGCGATCCGGACGTCGGCGATGGTGCCCGCGCCGCTGGTGACGCGGGGGGCGCCGTCCTCGCCCTGGGCCTGGAGGAGTTCCCACTTGTGCTGGAGCTGCTGCTGGAGGGCCTGCCGTTCGGCGGCGTCCGGGTCGCCGGCGGCCCGTTTTTGCCGCAGCCGGCTGATGCGGGCTTGCAGATCCTGACGCGCCAGGGCTTGCAGCGGGTTGTCGTCCGCATATTCGTAATGGCCGTGCTCGGAGAAGGCCAGGATCGGTTCCAGCCCGTCGTCTCCGGTGACCAGGACAAAGCCTTCGGGGCAGAGCTCGACCACGTGATAGAGCGACACTCGGCCCGAACTGGCGACCGTCTTGGTCGCGCCGAGCTGCGGAGCCAGCTTCGCGCCCAGCGGCCGGGCCTGATGGCGCAGCCAGCCGACGACCACTTTTCGAGCCTGCGTCTGGTCCGTGCTGGCCGCCCAGGCCGGCACGACTCCGAGCCCGCAAAGCAGCCCAAGCATTATTCCAGTCCGAAGCCGGTTCTGAAATTGCGGACAGGTCTTCTGGCTGATTGGCATGGCTTTCCTCCCCTGGGCCGTTTGGCGGTAAAAATCAATGTTGAGGTCTATGGCAAGCCTTGAGCCAAAGGCTAGATCAAAACAAAAAAGGCGTAATGTCCATTGTGGCATGCTGTTATGTGGTAGAAGGAAATTGGCGGGGAGCGCTATGAATTGCGTGGGGTGGTTCAATTTTCGCGAGGTTGAGTGACGAAATGCTCAGTTATTGAGCTGACGCGGAATCCGGCTAAATAGAATTGCGGGGCCAGGCCACGCTGTCGCGCGGGATCAGACTGTAGGGGAGGATCGAGCTCTGGGGCAGGCGGGAATCGCCCAAATGCGATTCGATGACCTTGGCGACGATCTCGGCCAGCGCGGTGTGGTCCTGGGTGATGGTCGTCTGCGGCGGGGTGGCGAATCGCGAGAAGAGCTTGTTCTCGGAGGCGATCAGGGAGACGTCGTCGGGCACGCGCTTGTTGAACATGTAGAGCGCGTAGGCGGCGGCGATGCCGGCGTTGCCGCCGGGGCAGAAGAGGGCGTCCACGTTCAGTTTTAAAAGCTTGCCGATGATCTCCACGTAATTGTCGTCTCCGGCCAGGTGGATCATCGCCTCGCCGGTGGGCAGGCCGCGGGCGCTGAGCGCTTGGTCGATGGCCGCGCGCCGCGCGTCGGCGTTGCCGGTGCCGGCCGTGCCGTGGATGATGCAACCGATCCGCCGGCAGCCCCGCTCGTAGAAATGCCCAATCGCCAGATCCATGCCCTGCGCCTCGTCGGAGCGCACGGAATAGACATTGGCCGCGCTTTCCGGCACTTCGCGGTCCACCAAGATCAGCGGCGAGGAGAAGCGCCGCGCCCATTTCTGATAATCGCCCGGCTCCGCCCCGATCGCCACCGCGCCGCAAAACTGGATGCTGTCCAGCCGGTCGAGATTGTTCTGCGGCAGCACCTCCAGCCGGAACCCGCGCTTGGGCAGCTCCAGCGTCAGCGCCATCATCACCATCTCCAGGCAACTGCGGATCGGGTAGATGTCCTTCTCCGGCAGGATGATGACCACGTTGCGCTGCCGGGTCGAGAGGCGGGGATGATAATTATGCGCCTTGGCAATGGCGAACACGTGGTCGCGCAGATCGTGGCGAATGTTGGGGTGGTGACTGAAGACGCGCGAGACCGTGGCGGGTGACACGCCGGCCAACTTGGCGATTTCCTGAAGGCGCATGAGAAAATTCCTCCGCAATTGATTCATTTGCAATATACCCCGGTTTTTGCGGAAAACAAACGGAATTTACACGAAGATTTTCAGTAAAAGCATTTGCGGGCAAGAAGTTGCGGGCGTATACCGAGGGAAACGAGTTACGAAAATATTCATTCGCTGGAGGAAATCAGTCCATGATCGGGCACTGCGTTGTTTTCGAATCGGTCGGTCAGGCGGTCCTCAAGCCGTTCGAGGTGCCTGCGCTCAAGACCGGAGAGGTCTTGTTGAAAAATGAATATACCGTAGTCAGCGCCGGCACGGAACGGGCCAATCTGGTGCAATTGCCCAACACCGGCACGTCCGAGCAGGGCTTTCCGCTCTATCCGGGCTATTGCGGCTCCGGCCGGGTTCTGGCGGTCGGCGAGCAGGTGGAGAACCTGCGGGTCGGCGATCGGGTGGTGATCCAATGGGGCGGTCACCGTTCGCACACTATCAAGTGCGCCCGCGACGTGGTGAAGATCGAGGACGATTCCATCGATCTGTTGGACGCGGCCTTTGCGCATATCGTGTCGTTCCCCATGTTGGGGGTGCGCAAGCTGCGGCTCGAACTCGGCGAATCGGTGATGATCGCCGGCATGGGGATTCTCGGCGCTTTCGCCGTGCAGCTGGCCAATCTCTCCGGCGCGGTACCGGTGCTGGTCGCCGACCTGGACCCGGTCCGGCGGGAACTGGCCCTGAAGCTGGGGGCTACGCATGCCTTTTCGCCCGCCGAGCCGGATTTTGTGGAACGAGTCAAGCAGGCCACCGGCGGTCAGGGGCCCAACGCCGTGGTCGAGGTCACCGGTTCGGCCCTCGCCCTGCAGCAGGCGCTGGAGTATGTCGCCTGGGAAGGCCGGATCTCCCTGCTGGGCTGCACGCGCATTTCGGACGTGCCGATCGACTTTTACAAGTATGTGCATCGGCGCGGCATTTCCCTGATCGGCGCGCACACCAACACCCACGCCAAACAGGAGTCGGCGCCCGGCCGCTGGACCGAGCAGGACGATTACCGCGCGTTTTTGAAATTCGTGGCGGCGAAAAAGATTTCGACCCGGCCGCTGATTTCGGAAATCGTCTCGCCCGCCGCCGCGCCGGAAATCTACGCCCGCCTGGCCGAATGTAATAATCCGCCCCTGGGCATCGTCTTCGATTGGCGCAAGCTCGGTTGAGGCGGGGGGAGGAAGGCTTTATTTGACCTGACGCCATTCGTCACGTAGCCGAACAATCGCAAACTTACGCAAATATGAAAACCTTCAGATAAGCTTAGCCCTGTTGAAAGGCATAATGATGAAACCAGGACGCAAGAATCAACATTCAGAAACCAATTCCGATTCCACCGGCCGCAAGGCCTTGGTGCTAGGCGGCACCGGCGCGATGGGCGTGTATCTGGTGCCGGAGCTGGCCGCCCGCGGATACGAGGTCCGCGTGGTGTCGATGGATGAGGTCGTTTCGGACAATCCACGGATTTCCTACGTCAAGGCCGATGCCAAAGACCTCGAATATCAGAAAGCGCTGTTGAAGGAAAAATTCGATGTGATCGTCGACTTCATGATTTATTCGACGGATCAATTCAAAGAGCGCTGCGACCTCTTGCTGCAAAACACCAATCATTACATCTTCTTGTCGTCCTATCGCGTCTATTCCGAAGGCGTCCCGATTACGGAAACCACCCCTCGCTTGCTGGACGTCTCAAAAGACCAGGACTTCCTGTCGACCGAGGACTATGCCCTCTACAAGGCGCGCCAGGAGGACGTTCTGCAGAATTCGAAGTACGACAATTGGACCATCGTCCGTCCGGCCATCACCTATTCGAAATACCGTTATCAGCTGGTGACGCTGGAGGCGCCGGTGGTGGTGGCCCGGACGCTGAAGGGGTTGCCGCTGGTGTTGCCGCGGGAAGCGCTGGCCGTGCAGGTGACCATGAGTTGGGCGGGCGATGTGGCCAAGCTCTTCTCCCGCCTGCTGCTCAATCCGGCGGCTTTCCGCGAATGCTTCACCCTGGCTACCGCCGAACATAACACCTGGGGCGACGTCGCGGAGTATTACCGGGAGATCATCGGGCTGAAATACGTGGCCGCCGAAACCGAGGACTATTTAAAGATCGTGTCGGGGACAGCCAACCGGGCGCGCAATAACGCTTGGTACCAGTTGGCTTACGACCGGATGTTCCAGC
>CAYMGG010000416.1:0-5248 GCA_964389915.1 uncultured Planctomycetaceae bacterium | reverse complement strand
TATCCAAGCCCCAGCGCAGAGCCGCCGGCCGGTCCATTCCGGCGCGGAGCAGTTCGCCCACCGCCGCACGCAGGGCTTGGCGGACCGGCCGGGCTTCGTCGCCGCGGTTTGCGGACGAATCAGGGGAGATAGGCTTGCGGCGCGAAGGCATGGGCAATGATCCGGATCTCCGGCGGCCGGTGGCCGTCAAGCTCCACGGCCGCCACGTCGCAGCGCGCCGCCTGCCCTTGCAGGCCGTGCCGATAAATGTATTCCTGCGCCGCCCGGGCCACCCGGCCGGACTTGGCCGCGTCCACGCTCTCCTCCGGCCGGCCGGCGGCCGAACCGAAGCGGGCCCGGACCTCGACGAAAATCAACTCGCCATCGTGCCGAGCGACCAGATCCAATTCGCCCTGCTTCAGGCGCACGTTGCGGTCGATGATAATGTAGCCCAAAGCGGCCAGATGGTTGGCCACGGCCGTTTCCGCCGCCCGACCCAGTTCGCTGCGCTCCGTGGGCGAAGCCGGAGTGGTGAACTGCGCCAAAACCGGCGGCGTTCCGGCAGGTTGCTTGGCCTTCTGGGCCGCCCCCGTGACGGCCGGCGATTCGCCGGCAGGAGCGGCCGCTTCCCTTCCGCCCAGCAGCCATTTGAGCAGGTCGAGCAGCCGGGCCATGCGCAGCACCGTGGGTCGCCCCACTAGGTAACGCCCGTGGTCGAGCCGCAGCTGCCGCCGGCGCAGCAACCGACCCAGGCGTTTCTCCACAATCTCGGCGGCGTTGTATCGCGCCAGCAACTCCGGGGCCGTCAGTTGCCCGCCGGCGGTCACGAATTCGCGCAGAATCCGAATGCGGCGGGCGGTCTCGCCCAGGTTGACAAAATGGAAATAACCGTAGCCGAGTACGACAAAGGTTAAAATCTGCAGTAGCCGCACGCCGAAGTAATCGGTCGCGGACGCTAAGCCGGTCGCCGTCGACGATTGGAAAACTACCTCGCCACCGATCAGGCTAGCCGCTAGCAACCCCGTGCAAAATCCGTCCTTGACCCAGCTAAGCAGGCCCGGCCGCGGCCACCAGCGGCAGCCCATGACCTGGACCAGGATCATGACCAGCAGGCCAATCCACGGCATGAACACGCCCAGCCAGGTCACCATGTTCGTCCCCGTGAAAACCGACTCAACCGCTCAGCCGCCTTGGCCCAGGCCGAAGATCCGGCGTTGGAGGATGAATATCCCGGCCAACCCCCGCCCCTTGGCGGTCAGGACATAGTGCTCGCCCTCGCGCCGCAGATGACCGTCGCGGACCAGATCATCCAGGCGGGGTTGGATCAGTACCGCGTCGCTGGCGAATTCGACCAGACGTTCGGCGGGCAGCCCCTCCGGCCCGGCGGCGGCCACCGCCCGGATCATGACCAGGGTCGGACTGTCGGCCTCCACCGCCGTGTGTGAAATCGTATAGGCCAAAGCGACCACCAGCCCGAACAACGCCACCTGGGCCCAATCGGCCGGACCGACCGGCAGCAGCACCCGCCACGCCGGCGGCGCCAGCGCAATCGCGGCTAGGCTCATGATTAGGGGCAAGCCGATGAATATCAGCAACAAGGCCCGCGTCTGCCGATGCGGCCGATGGAAGCGCCAGAGCGCCAGATGAAATGCGAACGCCGCCGCTGGCAGGCCCAAAGCCCAGCAAAGATTGGCCACGACGCCCCTTCCCCCTCGTTTTTAGCCCAGACCATACATAATATGCATTCAGCGAAATATCGCAACCTTTACCGGAAAACAAAGCGAGGAATCTCCGCTTGGGAGATTCCCCGTTGGCCTTGCCTTCACTATCGCTACGGGCACACGTATCTTGAACAGCACCTATATCCGCGTCAAGCGGACCGAGGCTAGCGGTAGCCCGCCCCAGGCTTCAGCCGGAATGGCTTCGGCGCGAATTTCGGCCGTCAGCCAGCCCGCCTTTTCCAGTTTCAAGCGCCCCATTGCCGTGGCGTATTCCGGATGATATTCAGTCCGGGCGCCGGCCAGTCTTTCGCCGGGCTGAATCGAACCGCGCACCACTTTTCCGTCCAATTTCAGTGACACCTGCTGGCCGGCCTGAGGAACCTGGTGGCGTTGATCGTGGCCCGGCCCGCCAGTGACCACGCTGATCGCGTATTCGCCCGGCTCGTTCAACCGGAATCGCCATTCCAACCAACTGTCGGTTTTGGTCCAATTGACCACTTGCCCGGCCGGACTGAGGCCGAACTTGGGATTGTCCGCCGCGGGATGTAACTCAGCCATATGCGGCAGGAGACAGACCGTCCCATCCGGTTGCTGCATGGGCCGAATGTCGACGTCCGGCGCGCCGTCCAGCGTGAGTTCAACCACCGTCACCGGTTTGTCCGGACGCTTCTTGCCCAGGTTCAGAATCAGTTCGTGCGCGTCACCCGCCGGATCGTGCGTCTCGCTCAATTCGATCCGGCGCGCCGGCACGGCCAGAAACGCGGCCTTTTTCACCCGATTGCGCAACCCGCGCAGCACGATCTTTTCCCGCCAGTCCGTAATCAGCAGGAAAAGCCGCTCGCCTTTGCGAGTCAGCCGGCCCCAGGCGAACTCGTAGGGGAAGGGGCTGCCCTGGGTGCCGTAAACCGCCGGGCCGTTGACGCGCAGCCAGTCACCGATCTTTTTCAGGCGGGTGACGCTCGGCTGCGGAATCCGCCCCAAGGCGTCGGGCCCCACGTTCAGCAGATAATTGACGCCCTTGCTGACCAGGTCGCAGAGCAGGCCCAACAATTCGTCCGCCGGCTTCCAATTGTGATCGCTGCGTTTGTAGCCCCAGGTATCGTTGAAGGTCGCGGGCGTCTCCCAGTCTCCCCGCACCAGACCGGCGGGAATCTCGTTGTCGCCCAGGCTGCCGTAGTCGCCCTGCCCGTGACCCACCCGGCCACTGACCAGGCAGTCCGGCTGCAACTGGTGCACCAGGTCGCCCAATTCCCGGCTCTGGGCTTGGGTGATGACCACGGGCGTGTCGAACCAGATCAGGGCGATCGGCCCGTAATTGGTGAGCAGCGCGGTCAGGTCCGGTTTGACGACCTCCTCCAGATAGCGGGCGAAAGCCTCGGGCTGGACGCTGGGGTTCCACCAGGGCGTCTCCCGATCCTCCTCCCAGTGGCCCGCGCCGCCGGGTGCGTGCCAGTCCTGGGCCTGCGAATAGTATAGCCCCAACTTCAGGCCCCGCCGGGCGCAGGCCTGGGCCAATTCGGCCACCACGTCGCGCCCGTAAGGCGAAGCCTCGACCAGATTGTAGCCGGCGGGCGACTTGAACATGCAGAAGCCGTCGTGATGCTTGGCCGTCAGCACCATGTACTTCATGCCGGCGCGCACGGCCAGGTCGGCCCAGGCATCGGCGTCAAATTTGACGGGCTTGAAACGCTTGGCTAGCTTTTCGTACTCCGCAATAGGAATGCGGGCATTACGCATGATCCACTCGCCGAGACTGGGGATTTCCTTATCCTCCCAGACGCCGGCGGGCACGGAATACAGCCCCCAGTGAATGAACATCCCGAAGCGCGCCTCGCGCCACCAGGCCAAACGATCCGCGTGGTCTTGCATGGATAATCCTCGATAAAAAAAGGCGGGGACAAGCTACGGCTCGTCCCCGCCGGGACTATTCCCGGGTTGTGTGGTGTCAGCCTTTCAGGAAGAGCTCGATCACCGGCACTTCGACGTTGGGCTTGACAATGGGCAGTTCCAGCCGGCAGAAGCCCTTTTCCTGGTTGCCGAAGTAGTCGCCGTGCACGCTGTCATGCTGGGGCTTGGCGATGCGGACTTCACTGGCGTCGTGCAGGAACTGGGCGTATTCGACCTTGCCCTCCAAGCCGGGCAGTTGGACCTTGCCGAACGGCCAGGCCAGCAGGTGCAGGTACAGCCGGTTGCCGTTCTGGGTGTAGCGGCAGTCGGCCGGCGGAGTGAAGCTCGACGCGCCGCAACCCTGGATGGAACGGGAATGGTACTTCATCCAGCGGCCCAGCCCCTCCAACCGCTCGCGGGCCCGATAGTCGAACTCGCCCCGGGCAGTGGGGCCGACGTTAAGCAGCAGGTTGCCGCCCTTGGAGACGCCGTCGATCAGCATCCAGAGGAGCTGCGGCACGCTCTTCCAGGTGAACTCGTCGCGGTAATAGCCCCACGAACCGGAGAAGGTCTGGCAGGCCTCCCACGGCAGGGGCGTGCCATCCTCGGCCATCGGCGGGCGCATGGGCTGAAACTGCTCGGGGGTGAGCATATCGGGCTTGCCGGGCAGGTCAAGGCGATTGGAGACGATGATGCCGGGCATGGTGTCGCGCACCAGCTTGAGCAGCTTTTCCGACTCCCAATCGTCACGCCCCTTGCCGTCCTCGCCCGGATAGGAGAAGTCGAACCAGAGGACGTCGACCTCGCCGAATTGGGTGAGCAGCTCCTTGACTTGGTTGCGCATGTAGGCGGCGTATTTGCTCTGGTCGCGCTGGGGGTTCCGGGCGCGGTCTTCCTTGTTGTTACGGTGGGGATGGATGCGGTCGATCAGGAAGTCCGGGTGGTGCCAGTCGATCAGGCTGTAGTAGAAGCCGACCCGGATGCCCTCGGCGCGGAAGGCCTCGACCATGGGCTTGAGCAGATCCTTGCCCCAGGGGGTGTTGGTGGCCTTGTAGTCGGTGTACTTGGAGTCCCAGAGGCAGAAGCCTTCATGGTGTTTGGTGGTGATAACGAAATACTCCATGCCGGCCTGCTTGGCCAGCCGGGCCCATTCGCGGGGGTCGTAAAGGTCGGGATCAAAATGGTCGAAATACTTCTGATAGTCGGCGGTGGCGATCTCCTCGCGGTTGCGCACCCACTCGTGGCGCGCGGCCAGGGCGTAGAGGCCCCAGTGGATGAACATACCGAAGCGGTTGTGCATGTAATTGTCAAGATTCTGTTCGATGGTCCGCGCCCCGCCGGCCTTTTTGGCAGCCATGCCTGCTCTCCGATCTACAATATTTACGTTTAGTGACGGCCGAATCGGCCGTTTCCCTGACCCCAATCTACCCCCCCTCCCGCGGCCAAAGAATGGACATTGCGCTTTTTTTTGTGTACGATTCTGCCCATGAGCGAAAACTTCCCCCTGGAGCTCAAGCTCCGCGTCCTCACCTGTTGCTTCGCCCGGGCGATCATCTGGCGGCAGGACAACCTGGCCGCGCCGTACTGGCGGCTCTACTGGAACCCCCGCCCCGGCGTGACCGCCGTCTGGCCGGGGGGAAGGACCGCCCTCAGCCCCCGGC
>CAYMGG010000415.1:0-5261 GCA_964389915.1 uncultured Planctomycetaceae bacterium | reverse complement strand
TTTGGGGAACCTTTTTTGCAAAAAAGGTTCCCTAAACCCCACCAAAAAACTCTCACCCGGATTGGCGTTTCGAACGGTTGGAGAAAAACGTATACGTCAGCCCCGCACGGGTGCCCCGCCCGCCTGAACCGGCCGGGCACGTGAAGCGTTTAAAATATTTTGATTTTGAGTTAGGTTTTCCCAGAAACCTTAAGCGCAAGCTTATCGCCGCCACCACGCCCCCAGCAGCAGGAACGCCGCCAGGTAAGGGATGATTCCCACCGTCACGCCCAGACTGAGCACCAGCATGTAGCGGGCGAAGAGGTAATGGTAGCCCAGCCGGCGGCGGGCGATCAGGGCCGCATGGCGCCGGGCCGGTTCGTGCCAGGCCGGCCAGGCCTCCGGCTCGCGCAGGAAGTGCACGGTTTCGGTGAGATGCCGGTCGCCGACCACCACGGCCACTTCACTCACGCCTTTGGCCCGGGCGTACTCGCGGGCAAAGTCAGCGATATAGGCCGAACGGGGCGCGACCGCCACCAGCCGGTCGAGGTCGATGTAGCGCTTCCAACTGCTCCAACGGCCGCGCTCGTACTCGATCTGCAACCTGGTGGGCAGGGCCCAGGCCAGCCCCCGCCGCAGTTCGGCGTCGATATTGTGATAGTAGATGCTGTAGGCGAGTTGCTCGTCTGAGGTGACCGGTCCTTCGGTTTTGCGCAGCACCTCGTGGGCCAGATCCCAGCCGGCCAAGGCCATGAAATGCGGAAAGGTCAGCATGGTCCGCAGGCCCAGGGAGAACTGCCCCAGCCGGCCGAGGACGGTGAAGTCGGGCACCTGCAAGTCTTCGGGACCGCCGTAAAAAGCGCCCAGCATCTTTTCGAAGAGCACGGTCTTTTCGTCGGCCAGCCCGTCGACCACGAACTGCCGGTACTCCTCGCTGGGACCGCCGGTCCAACCGTGCAGCACGCCGTAGACCCGGTAGGTCACCCCCTCGGCCTCGACCGTGCAGCAATCGAGCTGCTCGGGCTTGGCGGCGGCGTACTTCTCCCGCTCGCCCGAAACCCGGGCCCAGCAGGCCTCGGCCCAGGCTTGCAGCGCCGCCTCGGGCGTGGCGTAATCCGCGCCCAGCTCCGCCAGACTGCCGGCGGCCAGAAAGCGATCGATGGTTTCGGTCATGGCTGGCCTTCCTCGGACCGGAACATCATTTCCAGAAACCGCCCCGGACGCAAAGAAGAAACCAGAAATTTCTTGCCAAGTTCCGCAAATAATACATGTTTCACAAGATCTGCGCGGAATTGAAACCGGCAATCAGGCCGGCCCCCGCGTCCGGAGAGCCCGCGTGCCCTGGATCCGCCGCCTTGCCCGTCGACTGCTTCCGGCCGCCCTGCTCCTGGCGGCGGCGGCCGGCGCCGCCGCGGGCGAGCCCGCCCCGCCGCTGTTGACCGCCGAGTTGACGCTGGACGCGCCGCCCAATTTCGTCTTCGCCGACGAGCCGCTGCATCTGAACCTGACGCTCCGGCTGGCCCGGTCGCGCCCCGGCCCCAAGGGCCGCATCTTCCCCGAGCCGCTGGCCGCGCGCCTGCTGGTCACGCGCCAGGGCCGCAACCTGGCCGTCCGCGAGGCCCGCATTCCCAACGAGGTCGGCCGGCCCGAACCGCTGGCGTTGATCCTGCCGCCGGCCGGAACCGCCGGCCACGAAACGCTCAAATTGTCCCTCACCTCCGAGACGCTGCCGGAGGCGACCGCCGAGCTGGTCTGGGTAGGCGTGCGCGAATCCCGGCCGCCCCAGGTGGAGCTGGTCCTGGACCATTTCGTCGACCAGGCCGGCCGGCGGGTGATCTTCGTGATCGACCGCCAGTCCGAGGCCACGGCCCGGCGCTGGCTGCCGCTCAAACTGCTGGCCGACCTGGCCCGGCCGGTCTCGCCCGAGTGGCTGCTGGTGGGGCCGGCGCTCGACTCGGGCCAGTACGCCCGCGACCTGGCCGCCGCCCGCTCGGACCTGCGTCTGACCTCGGCGCTGGCCGAACCGGGACCGGGCTATCCGGTCCACCGCCTCTTCCTGGCCGCGCTCCAGGCGCCCCGGGATGAATTGTATCTGGCCCTGCAAGCCACCGCCGCCCGGTTGGGCGGCCATTCGGTCCTGGCCGCCCCGGTCCGCGTCGGCCAAGACGGCAGTCCCTACGCCGCGGCCGTAAGCCGCGTGGCCCGGGAGCGCAACCTGCCGCTGGCGGAATTGGGCGAGTGGCCCCATCCCGGCCAGAACGCGGTGGAGCGGATCGAGGACCGCCGGCCCTCACCCGAACAATGCCGCCGGCTGGTCGGGCAATTGGCCGCCGCCATGACCCACCGGCGCGTGGGCCGGGCCGCGGCCCTGGGCCTGCTGGTCTTTGTCGTGGCCTCGGGATCGCTGTTCTGGCTGCGCCGTCGGGCCCGGTTCGGCCAATAGCCGGCCGCCAAAAAAATTGATCAGCCGGCGGAGGTCCGGCCGGCGCGCTGCGCTGGCGACGGCCGCCGTGGCCCGAAGGGAACTTACGTTTTTCGGAGTTGCAGAATGCTTAAACGTACGCCGTTGTTCGCGCGCCACGAAGCCTTGGGGGCGCGCATGGTCGATTTCGGGGGCTGGGAGATGCCGGTGCAGTATCCGACCGGAATTCTGGCCGAGCACGCCGCCACCCGCGCGGCGGCCGGCCTGTTCGACACCTGCCACATGGGCGAGTTCCTGCTGGAGGCCGACGACGTGCGCGCCGCGCTCAACTCGTGCCTGGCGGGAGATTTTCGCAACCTGGCCGACGGCCGGGAGCGCTACTCGTTCATCACCAACGACGCCGGCGGGGTGATCGACGACTGCGTGGCCATGATCTTCTCGGCGCGCAAGGCGTGGCTGGTGGTCAATGCCGGCGACATTCCCGGCGATTTCGCCGCCGTCTCGGCCCACTGGCCGGGCCGGGCGACCGACCTTTCGGCCGCCACCGGCAAGCTCGATCTACAAGGGCCGCGCGCGGCCGAGATCGTCCGGACCGTGACCGGCACGGATTTTCGCGCCCTGCCTTTTTATTCGTTCATCGAAACCGCCTGGCGCGGCACTCCGCTGATCCTGAGCCGCTCGGGCTACACCGGCGAGCCGGGCGTGGAATTCTACCTGGCGGCCGAAAAGGTGGGCGAACTGTGGGACGAGCTGCTCGGCGCCGGAGCGGAGGCCGGAGTCAAGCCTTGCGGGTTGGGCGCGCGCGACACGCTGCGCCTGGAGGCGGGCCTGCCGCTCTACGGGCATGAAATGACGACCGCGACCGACCCGCTGCGGGCCGGTTTCGGCAAATTCGTCGCCTTGGAGAAGCCCGAGGACTCGCCGGGCAAACGGGCGCTGGGCGCGATCGCCGCCCAACGGGCCGGCGACCCCCAAGCCCCGACGCTCGTCGGCCTGCGGCTGGATGACCTGCGCGTTCCCCGGCCGGGCTTCGCCGTCCTGGCCGCGGGGCAAAAGGTGGGCGAGGTGACCTCGGGCGCGCCCGGCCCCACGGTCGGCGCCTCCCTGGCGCTGGCCTACGTTCCGGCCCGCCTGGCCGCGCCCGACACGGGCCTGGAAATCGACATCCGCGGCCGGCCGGCCCCGGCCCGGGTGGTGAAACCGCCCTTCTACGCCAATCCCGCCCTGCGGGAAATCCAAAAGGAAAAATGAAAGTCGGACCGGGATTCGGAAAAGCCGTTGACAAGACCGCGACCCGGCGATTATGTACAGCACAACGGAAAAGCCAGACGCCGCCCTCCGCCCCGCCGTGCGGAGTACCGGCGGGGATTTGCGGTCGCGGCGGAGAACCGGCGAAAGCCCTGATAACCATTGGCCAGCGAAATCGAACCAGGACATAGCGGGAGAAGATCATGAGCACCATTCCAGGCAATCTCCACTATACGAAAGACCATGAATGGGTGCTGGTCGAAGACTCGGTGGCCACCATCGGCATCACCGACTACGCCCAGGCCGAACTCGGCGACATCACCTACGTCGAGCTGCCCGCCGACGACTCCGACGTGGTGGCCGGCAACGAAGCGGCCAACATCGAGTCGGTCAAGGCCGCCTCCCCGATCTACGCCCCGGTCAGCGGCCGGGTGATCGAGGTCAACGGCGACATCGAGGGCAGCCCGGAGCTGCTCAACGAAGACCCCTACGGCGCGGGCTGGATCTTCAAGGTCGAGATGAGCGACGAGAGCGAGCTCGACAACCTGCTCTCGGCCGAAGAGTACGAAGAACACCTGGCCAAGAGCGAAGACTGAACATGAGCTACGTTCCGCACACCGCCGAGGAACGGCGGGAGATGTTGCAGACGGCCGGTTTTTCCGGCGTCGACGAGCTCTTCGCCGACGTGCCCGCCGCCCTGCGCGACCCGGCCGTCCGCCTGCCGGCGCCGCTCTCCGAGCTCGAACTGGTCGAGCACCTGCGCGACCTGGAGAGCCGCAACCGCTACCCCGTGCGCCCGGGCGACTATTTCATCGGCGGCGGCGCCTACCATCACCACATCCCGGCCGCGGTCGGCGAGATGGTCGGCCGCTCGGAGTTCTACACCGCCTACACCCCCTATCAGCCGGAAATATCCCAAGGGATGTTGCAGGCCATCTTCGAGTACCAGACCGCCGTCGCCCGGCTGACCGGACTGGACGTGGCCAACGCCTCGCTCTACGACGGCGGCACGGCCATTTACGAGGCCTGCGTCATGGCCGTGCGCGAGACCCGGCGCGGCAAGGTGGTCTTCGACACCTCGCTCAATCCGCACTACCGCGAGGTGCTGGCCAGCTACGGCAAGAACGCCCTGATCGAGATCGACTGCCTGCGCCACAGCCCCGAACCCGGCGGCAACCTGACGGCCCTGGCCGACCGGCTGGACGACCAGACCGCCGCGGTGATCGTGCAGTACCCCGATTTCTTCGGCCGGATCGCCGACTATTCGGCCCTGGCCGAGACCTGCCGCAAGCGCGGAGCGCTGCTCATCATGTCGGTCAACCCGCTGGCGCTGGGCGTGCTCAAATCGCCGGGCGAGATGAACGCCGACCTGGCCGTGGGCGAAGGCCAGCCCCTGGGGCTGCGCCTCAACTACGGCGGGCCGTACCTGGGCTTCATCGCCTGCCGCGAGAAGCACCTGCGCAAATTGCCCGGCCGGCTGGTGGGGCAGACCACCGACGCCCAGGGCCGGCGCGGCTTCGTCCTGACCCTGCAAGCCCGCGAGCAGCACATCCGCCGCGAGCGCGCCACCTCCAACATCTGCTCCAATCAGGCCCATTGCGCCTTGCAGGCC
>CAYMGG010000414.1:0-5261 GCA_964389915.1 uncultured Planctomycetaceae bacterium | reverse complement strand
GCCAAAAAACTCTCCCCAGACTCACCCGGTCCGGAACGTTCGTCGGCCATCAATGACTGGAGTTGATAAGAGGCGGTCGGCGCGTCGGCAGCTTGGACGGTGGCGCAACGGTCAGTTCGTCTCATTGGCGGCGAGCGATGCCGACCGATCCTCTATCCGCCCTCGGTCCAGGCTCAATCGGCATCGTTCGCGCGTCAAGAGTCCGTAGGTCGCCGCGCCGCCGCCCGCCGGCTCTCCTGCAGCCATGACCAGACCCCCAGGCGTCGTTCGGCGATTTCCAGCAGCAAGAGCAGGATGAACAGTAGAATGAGCCACCCGCTCAGGTCGCGGCCCGCCGTGGCTGGCGGACTGACCAAGGGCGAGAAGACCTCGTCGACGTGGGCGATTCGCCGGCCGAGGGTGGCTTCGGCCAACGCGGCCAGGACCTGGTCGCCGTCCGCCCCGGGACGGGGCGAGAATTCCGGCGAGTACGGAAGGGAGACGGGCTGCGCGCGCACCACGCCGGCCGCGCCTAGATCGACGATGGGCAGGTAATGCCCGGGGCGGCTGAGTTCGATCTCGGCCACGGCTTCGGTGGGTGTTTCCCAGACCAGCGGCGCGGTCAGGCTCTCCCCGCCCGCCGGGGCCAGGAATTGGGCCGCCAGGTTTCGCGCGCGCAGCTGGTCGGCCAGGGCCGGCTCCACCTCCAGGCGCAGGCCGGCCCAGCCGTTTTGCAGCCGGATCTGGGTGGCGGCGGAGTTTTCGGTGATGCCGCCGGCCAGCTGGCGCAGCAGATTGACGACCAGCGCCGGTAGGTGTTTCCAGGCGTACAGCTGCCCCGTGTACGGGCCGTCCAGATCGACCGCCAGGGCGGCGGTCGCGGCCTGGCCGCGCTGCCAGAAGGCGGCGATCGGCGAAGAGTATTCGTCGGCGGTGATCAGGGCGCAGGAGGCGTCCGGGCGCAGGGCGCACAGGTTGTAGCCGGCCAGGTTCGGGCCGCCGGCGTCGAGCGGCAGGCGCAGCCGGATCAGGTCCGCCAGCGGGCGCGTGGCGGTGGGCTCCTTGATGAAGCCCCGGCGGCTGACGCGCAGCACCTCCTGGCTGAAGAGTTGCGGCAACTCGGCGGCCTGGTTGGTGAAATAGATCTCGCCCAGGCCGGCCCGGGCCAGGTCCCGAAGCAGGCCGGCGTCGCAGTCCCCCGGCGTGCCCAGCGCGACTACGCTCAGGCCTACGCCTTCGGCGGCCAGTTTTTTGACCAGTTCCAGGCTGTCGAGCGGCTCCTCCGAATCGGCGGCGTCGGCGAAAAGCAGGATCTGGCGCGTGGGCAGGCGGGATTTGCGGACCTCCGCCGCGGCCGCGCGGAGGGCTTCGCCGATGAAGATGCCCCCGCCTTCGGAGGCGATCCGCAGTACGGCCTGTTTCAGCTGCTCCGTGTCGTCGGCCTGGACCAGGGGGACGATGACGTGCGGGGTGGAATCGACGGCGATGACCGCGACCTGATCGAGCGGGGAGAGCAGGTTGATCGCCTCGGCCGTGCCCAGATCGGCCAGCTCCATTTTGGTCCGGCCGCCGCCGGCCGGCATGGCCATCGAACCGGAGCGGTCCAGGGCGGCGACCAGGGCCAGCAGGCCCCGGCGCTGCTCCTGGCGCAGTTCCATGGTCACGGGCAGCAGCGGATCGAGCGGGGATTTGTGATATCCGCCCTGGCCGAAACTGGTCTCCCCGCCGGTCACCAGCAGCGCGCAGACGCCGTGGCGGACCGCCTCGGCCAGGGACTGCACGCCGGCCGGGTCCAGGGGCAGCAGGGAGAGGTTTTCCAAAACCACCACCCGATAGGGCGCCAGGCGGGCGGCGGACCAGTCCATCCCGGCCAGACTCCGCAGGTCCGCCGGGATGTTCGCCTGCCCGAGCATCTGGGCCAGCAGCCCCACGTCGCCCCGGGTCGAGACGATCAGAACCCGGGGCGGAGCCGTCACGCGCAGCAGACCGAAGCAGACGTTGTTGGCCGGCTCCGGGTCGGCCTCGGCATCGACCTGCAACCGGTACTCCTGCTGCTCCGGTTTTTCGATCAGGTCCCGGACGACGAACTGGTTCAGCCCTGGCTGGAGTTCGGCGGAGCCCTCCGTCAGCGCCCGGCCGTTGCGGGTCAGGGCGTAACGGGCGTTTTTGCGGGCAGAGCTGTAGATCGTAAACCGCACCAGAAAACCCGCGCCGGCCGGCGCGGCCGGCGGCAGCACCAGCCCGGCGGCGGCCACGTCGCCGACGCGGACCTGGCCGACCCGGCGGTAGCAGACTTCGTGCGGCGGCAAGGCCGCCAGGGTCGCGGGCTGCCGTGGGTCGACCCCGGTGTACAGCCCGTCGGAGAGGACTACCAGCCGCGTCGGTCGGCCGGGCAAGGCTTTCTGGAGGGCCAGCTCCAGCGCGCCGTTCAGGTTACTGGCGGCGGGATCGACCGTGGTATCCAGGCTCAGGGTCAGGGGGCCGGAATGATCCTGCATCTCCAGATGCGGCGCGGCGCCGAAGCTGATGAGCGAAATCCGGTCGTCCGGGCCGCGGCGGCGGCTAGTGCCCAACAACTGGACGAACTCCCGCTCCTGCTCCAGCCCTGCCTGGCCGACCGACAGGGAGCGGTCGACCAGCAGAATGATGTCCAGTCCCGGCTCGTGCCGCGCCAGCCGCGGTCCGGCCAGGACCAGGATGGCGAGGGCCAGCAGGCCCAGCCGCAGCGCGGTCAGGCCCGGGCGGCCCGGCAGCCGCACCCAGCCGCGCAGCGGGACCAGCAGCAGCAGGAAGAGCAGATATTGCGGATGGGCGAAAGACATGGGCTAGCCCTCTTCCCGTTCCAGCCGCCAGTTGAGCAACGCCAGCAGAGCCGCCAGCAGCAGGCAGAGCCCGGCCAGCGATACCGTGCGGCGCGAGGCTTCGGCCGTGGTCCGGCCGGACTGCGTTTCGCTGACGGTCTGGTCGGAAAGCCCGCGCAGATCGCTCTCCACGGGCGCGAACGCGTTGATTTGCAGCCTGGCCAGCGGAACCTGCTCCCGCCGCAAGACATATTCTCCCGGCTCGACCGGCAGGGGCGGCGGGATCGCGCCGGGCGTCCAGCGGTGGGGCGCTTTGTCGCCCGCCAGTTCGTCGGGCGCTTCCGTCGCCTCCCGCGGCCAGTTGAATTGCGGGATTTCGCCGGACCGGTAATTGTTGCGCCGCAGGCCCGGACGCTGCCGTGCGGCCAGGCTGGCGAGATTGTCGATCAGTACCGGCCAGGCCGGCGTGCGGGCAAGATTGCTGCGGACCGGATCGAGATTCAGGGCAAAGGCGTTCTCGCCCTCGGCCGTCAGCAGCGGAATCTCCCCGCAGGCGATCAGGGCCGTCCCTTCCTGGGGCGGCCGCCAGTCGGCCGCGGCGGCCCAATAGACGCCATCCAGTTGCAGCTCGCGGCAGAGCGGGTGCCCCAGGTCGACCACCCAGGGGCCGGTCAGCTGGACCGGGGCGGTGGGGCGGACGAACCGCAGCCGGCAGGCCGAAGGCTGATCGTGCGGCGCGTCGGTGATCCAGAGATCGGCGGGCTCCGGTGTCTCTTCGACCGCAGCGGCTTGCAGGGCGCGGCGGACCAGGCCGGCCGTTTCCGGATCGCTCAGCCGCAGACCGGCCCGAACGAGCGGCGGCGGTTCCGGCAGGAGGATAGCCTTGGAGTCGTCGGGCAGGTCGTCGCCCGGACCGTCCAGGGCAATTTGCAGGCGGCCGCAGCCGGCCGGCAGAGCGAACGTGAACGGGTGGACTTCGCCGGCGTCCAGATTCAGGGCCTGTTTTTCGTTCGTGGTCGCGCCGTCGCTGACGCGCAGTTCGGCCGCGACCGGCCGGGCGCCGTAGTTGGCCGCGCAAAGGTAGAGTTGTTCGCCGCCCTGGGCGGAGGAATAGCGCCGTTCGGCCTCGACCAGCGCCAGGTTGTCGCCGCGACCGCGCACGCGATGGCAGGTGGTCTCCAGGCGGCCGGCGGGCGGAGTTTCGGCCCGATCCGTGAAGACGTGCAGCTGCGCCCGGCCGGAAGCCAGTTCCTCCGCCAAGCGGACGGCTTCGGCGACGGAATCGCGGGGCGCGAAGGGCTCCCAGGCCGCCAGGGCCGCCCGGGTCGCGGCGGGGGCGGCGGCAAAATCCGTCAGGACCCGCGGATAAATGCCGGCCGAAATGATCAGGGCGGTCCCGCCGTGGGCGGCAAGCAGTCGCCCGGCTTCCCGGCGCACGCGCTCGGCGTTGCCGTGGGCCCGCAGCGAAAGGCTCTCGTCCAAAACCAGAACCAAGGCGGCCGGGGCCGTGTCCTGCCAGGCCGGCGCGGCCAGGGCCAGGGCGGCTAGGACCGCCGCCAGGCAGTCGAGCCAGAAGGAGCGCCCGGCGTAGGGCGGGTTCAGCCGGCGGCCGCTGCGCGCGGCCTGGGCCGGCGCGTCCCACAGGAACAGGCCGGTGGCGATCCGTTCCTTGAACCGTTCGTAGAACAGATAGACCAGCAGGACTCCGCCCAGCGCGGCCAGGCCCAGCAAGCCCCAGGGGTTGAGCAGCGCGAGTCCGGTCATGCGGCGTCGATCACTCCGGCTTGGCGGAAGGCGTCGACCAGTCGCCGGCCGGTCGGCTCCAGTAGCGACGCTTCGTCCGGCTCGTCAAGCCGGACCAGGGCGGCGCCATGCCGGCGCACGGCCTGGGCGAGTTGGTCGAGATGCTGTTTGAGTCGCTGCTGATACCGGGCCAAAGCCGCCGGCGTAATCCGCAGCTCCCGAGTTTCGCGGGCATTCTCCGCGTCCCGCAGGCGCACCCCGCCGCGCAGGTCCGGCCGCAATTCGCTGGCGGCCAGGATCTGCACCAGGATCAGGCCGGCGGCGTCCCGGCGCCAGGCGGCCAGCCGCGCGCCGAAATCGGCGGGGAAGAGGAAGTCGCCCACCAGCACGCGCACCGGCCGCCCGCCCGGGCCGCCGCCCGGCGGCCGGTCGCTGAAATCCGCCGCCCGGCCGAAGCTCTCCGCGCGCAGGGCCGGCTCGCAGTCGTTCCCGACGTGCCGGCGGTCGGCGATCAGCAGCACCGGCCGCCCCTCGGCCTGGCGGGCCAGGGTCATCAGCAGCGCAGCGCTGAAGACCGCGGCGGCGCACTTGCCGGGATACAACCCCAGGCTGGCCGAGGCGTCCAGCCAGATCTCCAGGACCGGCGAGACCTCCTCGCGGTACTGGCGGATCACCAGCGCGTCGCTGCGGGCGTAGACGCTCCAGTCGACCTGGCGCAGGTCGTCGCCCGGCAGGTAC
>CAYMGG010000413.1:0-5274 GCA_964389915.1 uncultured Planctomycetaceae bacterium | reverse complement strand
GGTCGTGGATGGTCAGGTTGACGTCGTGGACCGCTTCCACGCCGCCCTCGTAAATTTTGTAGACGCCCTTCAACTTGACTTCGGCCATGTAACGTTCTCCTTGTCCAAATCCGTGCCGGGAATAGTTTGCAATCGGGAGTTTTTGATCCTCAGCCCTTGACGCCGCCCAACTGGATGCCGCGCACCAGGTACTTCTGCATCACCAGGAAGAGGATGACCATCGGCGCCACCGACATGGTGACCGCGGCCATCAGCAGGTGCGTGGTCTGCCCCTGGGTGGAGTCGAAGTACAACAGGCCGATGGGCAGGGTGTAACGGTGGATGCTCTTCAACATGACCAAGGGCCAGAAGAAGCTCTGGTAGTTGCCCATGAAAGTGAAGATGGTGAGGGTGATGATGCCCGGCCGGGCCAGGGGCAGGATCACGTCCCAGTAGACCTGCCACTTGCTCGCCCCGTCGATCTCGGCGGCCTCGTCGAGGCTGGTGGGGATGGTAAGCATGAACTGGCGCAGCAGGAAGGTGCCGAAGGCCGAGAAGGAGGCCGGGATGATCAGGCCCAAGTAGCTGTCGACCAGGCCCAGGCGGATCATGATCTGGTAGTTGGGGATCATCATCACCAGGCCCGGGAGCATCATCGTGCCCAGGTAGAGCATGAAGACCTTGTCCCGGCCGGCCCACTGGAGGCGCGAGAAGGAGAAGGCCGCCATGCTGCTGGTGAGCACCTGGAGGAAGGTGACCCAGCTGGCGATGAAGAGGCTGTTCCAGTAGAACCGGGCGAACTCGATCTCCTTGAAGACCTGGGGATAGTTGTTCCACTGGAGTTTGGCCGGGATCCACTCCTCCAGCCCCACCTCCTTGAGCTCCTTCAGGCTGGTCAGGACCATCCAGAGGAAGGGCGTGGCCAGCGTCAGGCTGGCCAGCACCAGGGCCAGGTGCATGACGGAGGTCATGGTCAGCCGCCGCTTCTGGTGCGGGCCCAGCGGCTTCTTGGCCGGGTCCTCGGCGGCGTTGACGAGCAGATGCGGGGCGGTGTTTTCAGTCGTTGACATAGCGGCTCCCGAATTTCCAGTTGAACATGGTGACAGAGAAGACCATGCCGAACAGGGCCCAGGCCACGGCCGAGGCGAAGCCCAGGCGGCCGGTCTCGAAGCCCTCGGTATAAATGTAGTAGGCCAGGGTGGTGGTCGCGCCGGCCGGGCCGCCCTTGGTCATGGTCCGGGCCACCTCGAAGCCGCCCTGCAGGCCGCCGATCATGCTCATGACCACGATGAAGAAGGTCACCGGCGCCAGCTGCGGCCAGGTGATATGCCAGAAGCGTTGAATACTGGAGGCGCCGTCGATGTCGGCCGCGTCGTAGAGGTCCTGCGGCACGTTCGAAAGGCCGGCCAGGTAGAGCAGCATGTTGTTGGAGCCGATCGCGCTCCAGAGGCCCATGATCATGATCGCGGGTTTGGCCCAGTAGTAGTCGGTCAGCCAGTTGGGCGGCAGCAGGCCCGACTCGGCGGACGCCCAGGTCGGCAGGAAGAAGGCCACGTTGCTCAGCCCCAGCACGATCAGCTGGACGATCATCGCCGCCATGCTGAGCATCAGCCCCGTGTCCAGCCCGCCGCCGAAGGAGCAGGTGAACTCCCGGCCGCGGCTCAGGCGCACGACTTGCAGGACCAGGGCGGCCGCGGCTACCAGCGCGTAGAGCCAGGGCCCCTTCGCGTCGGCCGCCCAGGTGAAGTCCAGGGCCACCGGGATGGTGAGGAAGAACGTGCCCAGTATGACCGCGCCCAGGCCCAGCTCGCCGTCGGCCCACAGCTGGCCCAGCCGGCGGGAGGTCAGGAAGTAGATGAGCGCCATCAGCGCCAGCCCCAGCCAGAAGCCGCCCTGGACCAGGTTGGAGGGCAGGGAGTTGACCGCGGCGGTCAGATGGTTGAGCGGGCCGGCCAGGAAGGTGTTGATCGGGCCGGTCTGGGGGTTGTAGAGCTTCTTCCACAGCAGGTAGACGGCCACGCCCGAGGTGAAGTTGGGCAGGTAGAAGAGGGTGCGGTAGATGCTGTTGCCGCCCATCACCCCGCCGAGCAGGAAGAGGCTGCCCAGGGAGCAGAAGACCAGGGTCATGGCCGTCGCGCCCATGCCCAGCGCGACCAGCAGCACCGAGCTGCAGACCGCCAGCGCGCCGACGAAGAGGATCTTCCATTCGCGCCGGGTCTTGCCGCGCAGCTCCTGGCTCAATAGCAGCGCCGCGCAGAGGCTGCCGCCGATGGCGAAGGGGATGCCCATCATCAGGAAGAGGGTGTTGCCGAAGTAGCGGACGAAGTCCGGTCCCTGGAAGAGGCGGATAAAGTTGTCGATGCCGGCGAAGTGGATCGGCTCGGAGCTGAACATGTTGTGCAGCTTGAGATCCCAGTTGCTGAAGGCCAGCACCATGCTGAGGACGAGCGGGATGGTGGTGAAGCAGAGGAAACCCAGGATATTGGGCGCTAGGAAGCCCAGCCCGGTCAGCAGTTTTTTGAGTTCCTTTTTATTGCTCGTCATTTTGCGGCCTCATCCTTCTTCTCGGTTTCGACCTTCGCGGTCTCGAGCCAGCCTTTGATCTTGCCGTAGTAGTGCCGGTGGAACGGGTTGGAGATCCAGGCCGGCGGGATCTTGCGCCCGGCGGCCCGGTATTCGTCGATCTTCTTTTGCAGGGCCAGGCGCTCCTCGTAGAGCGGCCTCAAGTTGGGGTTCTCCTCCAGCATGCGCTGCATCTCGGCGTGGACCTGCTGGACGGTCATCTCCGCGGCCTGTTCGGCCGTGTAGATTTTGCTCATGAAGCCTTCCTGGATCTTGTTGATGATCCGGTTGGCGGTTTCGTCGAGCACGAAAGGCGAGCTGCTGATGGGCACGGCGATCTCGCGGGCGGCCCGGGCGAAAGCTTCGTGGCAGCCCCATTCGTTGGGGTAGTCCTTGGGCTTCTTGAATTCGTCGATCTCGGTGTACTTGGGGTTAGGGGGCAGGGCGTCGGCGTCATGGACGATGTTCAGGTTGTAGTCTTCGCTGGCCAGGTAGGCCACGAAATATTTGGCCAGATCCTTACGCGGGCCGCCGGCGTAGACGCCCGAAGCGCGGGTCGAGATGTTGGTGACCGGGAATTCCTTGTACGGCAGTTCTGAGACGGCCAACTCCATCTGCCCGAATTTGCGGAACTGGATCAGAGCGTAGCGGCCGCAGTTGATCATCGCATAGTTGCCGTTGTTGAAAAGCTGGAAGTCGGCTCCACCGTAGCCGCTGGCGGTGTCGAAGGACGATTTGTCGGCGCTGGTCGGGAGGATGTGGTCTTCGTAGGTCCACTTATAGACCAGCTTGAGCAGTTCGACGTTGCGCGGATCGTCGAGCGTGCACTTGGTGCCGGTTTCGTTGTACACGTCCAGGCCCATGCTCCAGCGCCACTGCTGAACCATGGAATTGCTGGCGAAAAAGACGGTCCGGCGGGACTGGCCGGCGTTGGCCTTTTCGATGAACTCCTTGCCCATCTTTTCGAATTCGGCGAAAGTCCAGCGCTGGGGCGGAGGGGGGAAGCCGTATTTCCGGAAGGTCGCCAGGTTGACCCAGAAGAGCTGCACGGCCACGTTGCAGGGGAAGACGTATTGCCGGCCGTCGACGGTGAGGTCGGGCACCACGGCGGGGAAGGTCTGGCTGGGGTCGCACCCCAGCTTGAGCGCGTCTTCGGTGATGTCCTCCAGCAGGCCGACTTTGGAGATGAAGCGCAGGCGGGCCATGCCGCAATGGTCGAGAACGTCGCCGGCCACGCCCGAGACGCCCTGGATGAGGATTTTCGAGGCGTCCTGGTTCTGCGAATCCACCCGGACGATCATCGGGGGATAATTGTTTTTCTTGAGCCATTGTTCGAAGGTTTTGATCTGCAGGGTGCGGGCGGGGTTGGGGTCGGTGACCCAATAAATGATTGGAAGCTTGCTGGCGGCGTCGGGGGAAGTCATTCTCGTGCCGGCGGCGGCCAGCAGCAAAACCAGCAGTACGCCTAGAAAAACGTGTTTCATGGGAAAGTAGGTTCCTCCTGGTCCGGCCGGGCCAAACCCTGAAGCTCCGGCCCGAAAACGAGCCCCTATCGTACGAAAAATTCAGCTGGCGGCGCTGGTCTGAAACCGCAGCGCCACTTTTCAGACTAAGCCAAAAATCCGGACGTTGTCGCAAGCACTGGCGAGAATGACCGGCAAATCAGCCTAGATCGAGTCCGAAAAGGTTGGCTGGCAGGGGGCGTCCGACAGCGGGAAATCCCCCATATATGCGGGCAAATCCGTTTTTCAGCTCAACACCCTCAAGGCCTCGCGTTCAGACCGAACCTAAACAGTAATGCCGGCATTCCCCGGGATTGCAAGTTTTTTTCTTCACCCAGGATTGAAAAGGGGTATCCGGCCGCCAAATTCGTCGCCGCCGCTCATTCGGACCAGTGCCGGATTTTCGCGTAATAATGCCGGTGGAACGAATTGGTGATCCAGGCCAGCGGCACCTTGCGCCCGGCGGCCCGGTATTCATCAATCTTCTTCTGCAAGGCCAGGCGTTCCTCGTAGAGCGGCCGCAGTTCGGGGTTCTCCTCCAGCATGCGCTCCATTTCGGCGTGGATCTGCTGGACGCTCATCTGCGCGGCCTGTTCGGCCGTGTAGACGTTGCTCATGAAACCTTCCTGCATCTTGTTGATGATCCGGTTGGCGGTCTCGTCGAGCACGAAAGGCGAGCTGCTTTGGGCCACGGCGATCTCGCGCGCGGCCTGGGAGAAGACCTCGTGGCAGCCCCATTCGTTGGGGTAGTCCTTGGGCTTCTTGTACTCTTCGGTTTCCGTGTACTTGGGGTTGGGGGGCAGGGCGTCGGCGTCGTGGACGATGTTCATATTGTAATCTTCGCTGGCCAGGTAGGCCACGAAGTACTTGGCCAACTGCTTGTGCTGGCCGCCGGCGAACACGCCCGAGGCTCGCGTGCCGGTGATGGTGACGGGAAAATCCTGATACGGCGGCTCGGAGACGGCCAGTTCCATCCGCCCGAACTTGCGGAACTGGATCAGGGCATAGCGGCCGCTGGAGATCATGGCGTAGTTGCCGTTGTTGAAGAGCTGAAAGTCAGCCCCGCCGTAGCCGCTGGCGGTGTCGAAGGACGACTTGTCGGCGCTGGTCGGGAGGATGTGGTCCTCGTAGGTCCATTTGTAGATCAGCTTGAACAGCTCCACGTTGCGCGGGTCATCGAGCGTGCACTTGGTGCCGGTTTCGTTGTACACGTCCAGGCCCATGCTCCAGC
>CAYMGG010000412.1:0-5320 GCA_964389915.1 uncultured Planctomycetaceae bacterium | reverse complement strand
ATTCCGCTACGGAAATAAATCGCTTTTCTGAACCGAATTTCGAACGCCGCACAGAAGATGTACTCGGCTTTACCAGTTTCGGCGAGATCTACGTCAGAAACGACGCCAACCTGGATGACGCCCTCCGCAAAGCTCTAAAGTATGCGATTGGAGACAAAAAAGACAACGACCGAAAAGACCGATCGATTCTCAATCTCAACCACCCAACTCTCATGGCGGCGCGCAAAGCAGAACTCGATAGCGAAAAATATCGACTAGAGAAAGCCTTCCCTGGGCGTACAGCATCCCGCGAGGATCGTGCGCAACGTGCTCGTACATTGGCAGCAATGAATCCGCTTCCCCAGTTCGTAAGCATCCGTATAGCCTGGTTAAATAAGATGATGGGTAAGGGACGATGAGCCTAAACGCAGCCAGCATTACCCGCCTGGAGAAGGCCGCGACCGACAACGGCTTCGACCTTGAGCGCGGACGAGACGGCGACTGGCTGGTCTTCGACAGTAGCCACGCGTCTTTGCGAATCTGGCTCACCACATTAGGCGAGTCCTTGTTCCTGGCGGCGCTCTCTCGTGTGGATGTCTTCGACGCCCTTGTTACCCTAGGGAATACGTTCAGTAACCCGCTCCCGAAGGGTGCCGCTGCCATACGCAGTGCGCCCGACCTGCCGTCGCTACACCGAATCGTGCGGCGAGCCTTCCAGCTCGCGCGTGCGCTGCCCGACGAACCGCTCAAGGTGTTCCTCAACAAGACCGCAGGCATGCCCCGAGCTACCGAGGCCGAGCGACTTATTGTCCAGCGACTCGGCCAGGATGTCTTCCGCGACCGACTCCTCGACTACTGGGAGGGACGCTGCGCCATCACAGGCCTCGCCGTGCCGGAGCTTCTACGTGCTAGCCACATCAAGCCCTGGGCCGACTGCGAGAGCGACGCTGAACGTCTCGACGTGTTCAACGGCATCCTACTCGCGCCTCAACTTGACGCGGCTTTCGACCGTGGTTTCATCACCTTGGCCTCAGATGGAACACTTTTAATCTCCAATATTCTTGACAATGACGCCCGCAGACTACTCAGCCTTGACCTACCACATCGCATCTCGGCCATAACTAAGGGGCATCAGACCTATCTAGTTTGGCACCGGAGCAAAGTGTATAGGATCAAAACATGAACGCCGCCGCCATGATGAAAAGTTCTGCAATTACATGCTGGACACGGTCGAGCATTTGATGAACTGCGGTTTAAATGCCGTTTATGGCTTCACCTCAACCCACCCCTGAAGCTTAGGCGGAGGAGTGAGGGAGGGGGGAGGGATTAAATCTGCGTTTACGGGGCGAGTCATTAGCAGTGACAGGCTAGGTGCGACATGATCAAACACTCAAAACAACCTATACCGACTTGGCACTATCCCGTAATGATCGCCTTCTCACTGCTCCCCTGGGTTCTTGCTTCGCTCTTGGACTGGAGAGAAGGCGTGTGTGTGATGCAGGTCGTTGATCTTTTCTTCAAGAGTATCCCGTCGGCGATCTTTGCCACACTCATATGTGTCGCATCGTTAACAGTCGCTTGCTTCGCAGCCCTACTATATGAGGACCACCCCATTTTTCGTGTTGTGGCTTTCTTCGCGTGTGGCTCTTACCCTGTGTCCGTTTGCGGCTGGTTGGCATGGAAGTACATGATCGCTTAGCAAGCCTCAAAGCCCTGATCGCTCACATTTATTCCCAAAGTTCGTTCGCTAGGACCAGAGCTTTCATCTTGAGGAGCGACACAGAAAACGGATAATCCGCGACCCATGCCGTAAAACCGAGCGGAGGGGATGGCGGGAGCGAAGCCTGAAGCTAAACCTACAAGTAGCATCGGCGTTGCGCCACAGGCAGGGCACAGACGTGGGTGATCAGCAGCAAAAAGTCGAATGAATTGCTCGTTCGTGCATTTTCAATACATCAGGTGAGAAATCACCCCGACTATCCAGCCGACCTGGCCCTTTTCGGCCTGTGCTGCCCGGCATAGCGGTAGGCCAAGGCCTCAAACGAGGCCGGGCATCCCGTCCACACGTTTGAAGGGAGGAATCCGTCCCGCCGCCTCCCAATCGTACAGCGTCTGAATGGGAATTCCGGAAACTACTGACAACTCAGGGACCGTTCGCCAGCCCTGCTTGCGAATACCGAAGGCCTTGGCGTTGTGGCGGGCCAGAGGACGTCTAGGCCGGACCGTGAAGCCAGCCAAGATGCAGGCCTCATTCCAAATGAAGCGGGGAGGATTGCGGGAGAGGATTAGCCGTGCGGCACGCCGGACCGGGTTGACAAACAATATTCCTTACTGTAAGCTAAACAGAGTAAGGAAAGGAGCCGATCATGACCGCGATCCGTTTGACCGCCAAACGCCAGGCGACGCTGCCCAAAGCGCTATGCGACGAACTACACTTGAAACCGGGTGATGCCCTAGTGCTGGAATCCCGCGAGATCGACGGAGAGAAAGTCTGGCTCCTGAAGCCGCAGAGCGATACTCCGCCTGAATGGTTCGGCCGTCTACGCAAATACGCCGCCGAGAAATCGTTCGACATGGACTCCATCCGAGCCAGCATCGCGAAAGGCCGCCGCCATGGGAACGAGTGACCCCTGCGGGCTCGATACCTCAATGGTGTTACGCTTGCTGACTGGAGAGCCGGCAGAGCAAGCTAGGCGCGCTCTTGAATTCGTAGTCACCGAGTCCGGTGCGGGACGTCCACCGATAGTGTCTGATCTCGTGGTGACCGAAGCCTATTTCGCTTTGCATCACCACTTCGACGTTCCCAAGCGCGAGGCGATCCAGGCGTTGTCCGCCCTGTTTGAGAACAGCATGCTCCTGCCGGAAGACGGTGGTTGCGCCTTGGCTGTACTGAGCCAAGTTGCGGCCGGACCACAAAAACCAGGATTCGTCGACCGCCTGATACACGCCCAATACACCCATCGCGGCAAGCGGCTAGCCACTTTTGAAAAGGCCTCAGACAAGATGGCCCGAACCATCGTTCTTCGCTAGTCGAGATAGGTGTTCTTGACACGGATGACAGTTCTTGAACCGAGGTCTAGCCCTATTTGGGATGCTGAAGATCTAGGTGTTGTTAGCCTGCCAAGCAAAGAGGAGATAACTCACTAAAGCTGACAACTATAGTTGCCATAGGGGGGGTATTGATTGACTCCTATACCGCAATAAATTAGGCCGCGATATACAGGAGCCTTCGCACTAGACCGGCTCCAGTGGAATGGAAACCGTCCAGAAAAGCCTCCGCGAGCAGTTTCACTTTCGTCTCGTCGGCTCCACCACTTTCCAAAATGAGCCCTTCGGCGATTACGTCGAAGGGCTTATTCCATTCTGGGCATAGAGTTACGCCGTCGAAGCCGCAGTTCAAAAGAAGAATTTCGAGGATTTCGCGCTTCACCTCCGGTTTGGCTTTAACATAAAGCCCCGGAAGATCTTGTAATAGTTCAAACGTCATCCGCCGCCAGATCCGCCGCATCGTCGTTTTCCAGCTCCAACAAGGCCATTTCCCGCCGGATCTCCTGGCAGCGCATGGTGCAGCCGTGCTTAACGGCCTCGAAATCCTCCTTGCCCAGCTGCGAGTCCACGAACTTGGTCAGCGCATTGGCCTTCCGGGCTTCCGCTTCCTGATACTGCCGCTGCCGCTTGCTGCGGCCGCCAGGATCGATCCATGGAAGAAAGCCGAACTGCAATCAGATCTTTTCCCTCGGTTTTGGCATAGCCGACCATCTCTTTGAACTTATGGCGGTCCTCAGACTTGTAACCAGTCTTCGCCACTTGCCAAAGTCTTTCCAGTATGCCATTCTGTTGCGTCACATATTGACGGATCGCTTCGGCTTGGGCGTCCAAGTTACGCCTTCCTCGGCCTGAGTCTTGGTGGAGACGCGGCAGAAGCCAATATATTTTGCTATATATAAACTTGCTAACGAGTCTGGGGATCACTTTTGTGCGAGTAATGTGGATTCCGCAGAATAAGATATGCGGGGAGTTCGTCTTTTTCGGAGTTACGACAAACCAGTTGCACGCCGGGGAATTAGTGGAAGAATCATTCCTCTGTTGAGCTCACGCTTAAGGATGCGCCGACAACCATGGCCAGATTCTTGATTTATCTTTTTCCGCTAGCGGTCGACATGGTTCTGGGCACGCTGTTTTTTGTATGCAGCCTGCGGTTAGCTGAAAGTGGCGCGCCCGCTTTGGCGGTCAGCCTGATCTGCACGGCCTGGGCTTTGACTTATGCCCTGACCTCCCTGGCGGCGGGACGCTGGGTCAACACTGGCAATGCGGCCCGACTAACCATTGGCTCTTGTTTGTCGCTAGCGCTGCTTTCAAGCATGTTCGTCGTCCTCCCCGGCCTGCGGATGCAGTACCTGCTGATGGTTATCAGTGGGATCAACATTGCACTTTTTTATACGCCCTTCCAGGTGTTCATGAAAAGCGTGACCGGCCGAACGAATTGGGGACTGAGTTTTTCCATCGGTCTGTACACCGTCTCTTGGAGTTGCGGCTTGGCTCTAGGTCCGTTTGCTTCCGGGTATCTATGGCAGACGTTCGGGTGGCAGATCTGTCACTTGATCAACGCGCTGGCGGCGCTGGCGGCCGGACTGGGAGTCTACGCTCTGCGCCATCATGCCGCCCCGGACGCGAAGCGGCAGTTTGCCGACGAAGCGCCAGTTGCGGACGAATACGCCGCCCGCCCGGACTGCGTATGGGCCGGCTGGTTGGGCGGCGCGGTCTGCTTCCTGGTCGTGGCCGTGATTCGGGCGATCTACCCCAGCCTGGGCACGGCTTTGGGCATCGGCAAGGCCGACCAAGGCCAGATGTTTGCCATTCTTTTCGCCACTCAAGGAGTGACGGGGTTGTTTCTTGGAAATTTCCGCGGCTGGATGTACCGGTGGCGGCCGTTGGCCCTGCTGTCGTTGGCCGGCGGAGCCGGGTTGCTCTGTCTGGGGTTGGGCCGGACGCCCGCCGCTTTTTTCGGCGGCGCGCTGCTCTTCGGTCTATATTCCGGGATGATCGCCAATTATTTTGTCTTCCATTCCTTGGTGCATCCCACCCGCAGCACCCGCAATGTCTCGATCAACGAAGGCATTGTCGGACTGACCAACATCTTCGGCCCCCTGCTGGGCGGACTGCTGGCTGATCACGTCGGCTTGTCCGCTCCGTTTTTGGTTAGTCCTTTTTTGATTCTGGGCGCGCTCCTGTTTCAATGGTGGCAACATACCCCGCACCAGTACGCTCCCGTCGTACAGGCTAGATCCTAGTACTCCGTCAGCTCTTAATTACCGGATAAAGGCGTTTCAGCTTCACCCGC
>CAYMGG010000411.1:0-5322 GCA_964389915.1 uncultured Planctomycetaceae bacterium | reverse complement strand
CCAAACACAAGCAGCTCCACGCCGCGCTGGCCAGAATCGCCGCCCTCCCGGATCATGCGGCCAAGCTCGCCCTCTATCAGCGCGAGGTCCATCCGCTCCTGGGCGACGTCAACTGGCAGTTCAAGCGCGCCTACAACGCCGAAGACGAGCTGGTGACCGCCCAGATCAAGGCCCGGGACAAGATTCTCAAGGAAAAGACCCTGCCGGCGTTGCAGGCCCTGCAAAGTCATCTGGATCAGACCTTCGCGCTGCTGCGCGAGGCCCAGGGCCAGATTCAAAGCCTGCAAGACCAGGCGCGCGGCCTCCAGACCGCCTTCATCGGCATCAGCATCGCCCTGGGCACGATCCTGGCCCTGACCTTCGGCCTGGCCATCGCCCAGAACCTGGCCCGGCGGCTGGCCCAGGGCGGCGCCCTGGCCGACCGGATCCGGGCCGGCGATCTGGGCCAGCGCCTGAGCCTGCGGGGTCGCGACGAGATCTCCCGCCTGGGCGAGTCGCTCAACGCCATGGCCGACGGGCTGGAGAGCAAGGCCCGCTCGGCCGAGGGGATCGCCGCCGGCGATCTGACCGAAACGATCATGCTCGCCTCCGAGGCCGACGTCCTGGGCCGGGCGCTGCGCACCATGTGCGAGAGCCTCAACCGGGCGCTCGCCCGGGTAAATGACACCGCCACCCAGGTGGCCGGCGGGGCCGACGAGTTGCGCTCCGCCAGTTGCTCGCTCTCCGACGGGGCCAACACCCAGGCTTCGGCCCTGGAGGAGATCAGCGCTACCACCCAGCAGATCCAGGGGCAAGCCCGCGAGAACGCCGCCTATGCCCAGGCCGCCGCCCGCCAGTCGGCCCAGGCCCGGACCGTGGCCGAAACCGGCGCCCGGCAGATGCACCTGGCCAGCCAGGCCATGGAACGGATCAGCACCGCCGGCCGCGAGATTGGCAAGATCATCGGCGTGATCGACATGATCGCCCACCAGACCGCCCTGCTCTCCCTGAACGCCGCGGTCGAGGCGGCCCGGGCCGGCCATCACGGCAAGGGCTTTGCGGTCGTGGCCGAAGAGGTCCGGGCCCTGGCCAAGCGCAGTTCGGAAGCCGCCCAGGCCACCGGCGAGCTGGTGAAGAACACCCTCGCCTGCGTCAATGAAGGCACGGCCGTGGTGACCCAGACCGCCCAGTCGCTGGAGGAGATCGTGGCCGGAGCCGCCGAGGTCGACCGCCTGGTCGGAGACATCGCCCTGGCCAGCCATCACCAGGAGGAGGCCCTGGGCGAGATGTCCACCGCCCTCGAGTCGGTCGGCCAGATCACCCACCAGAACAGCGCGCACGCCGAAGAAACCGCCGCCGCCGCGGAGGAGCTTTCGGTTCAGGCCGAAACCCTGCGCCGCCTGCTCAGCCGCTTCCGCCTGCGCTCGGACAAGACGGAAGCCGCGCCGGCTGGCGGAGTCCCGCTTGTCCCGCCGCAGCCGGCTACGGCACCGCTGAAATCGGCCGGCCTGAGGTCGACCCCGGAGAAAAGGCTGCCGATTCCTCAGTTTAGCGTCTGAGTCGCGCCCTTGGCGCTTGAACCGGCCAAGGGCAAACAAGTGCCCTCCCCTCCCCCACCTGGTTAGTGTCAGCTAAAACTCAGCCTCGCGTGGGGGAGGGATTTTTATCCCTCCCGACTGCCCGTCTACGCTCAACTCTAGTTGATTTTTGCCGATCCGAATGACCTCAAAAACGCGCCTCGGTTATGGCCTTATCTAGCATCGAAAGCGATCCATTTGCAGAAGCCGGAATTCCTCTGTTTAATTCAGAACTCGCCACGCCTGACTTGAAATTAGACCTGGCTCCCCTCCCACTGTCCATGCCGTACTTAAACATAAATCTGCCACACTTTGACAACTCCACCCAGTCGGCTTAAGTTTCAGATGTAGATCATGTGCAGACTTGAGGGTTCGCATCAATTCTAAGCATTAAAAGGCCCGGCATCCATGTCTTCTGAGACCAGCCAAGACCGGTGGGAAGAATTGAAGCTCCTGGCCGCTCGGCAAAGCGGTTTCTTCACCACTCACCAAGCCTTGGATTTGGGTTATTCTTACCCCAACCAGACCTATCATGTGAAAAAAGGCAACTGGTTGCGGATTTATCACGGGTTTATCGTCTTCCCTGGTATCCCACCGATCAGCTTTCTACGCTCACTCAGTGGTGCCTCTGGGCCCGCGGTCACACCGACGAGATCTTGGGAGTAATCAGCCACCAAACTTCTTTGGCGTATCACTGCCTTTGGGATAATTACCCGGACCGGATCACGCTGACCGTGCCCCGGAATTTCCAGAAAAAGATTCCGGCCGAACTGATTGTTGCACGCCGCGATCTGGCCGCGTCCGATTATGAGCAATCCGGCTTTTTGCGGGTTACCACGCCCCTTCAGGCATTGTGCGAAACCCAGGACGAACTCCGGGCGCAAGGCCAATTGGCCGCAGTGGCCGAACGGGCTGTCTTGGCCGGCGTTGTGAACCTGGACCTGGCCGTGGAACGTGGCTGGATTGCGGCCCATCGCGGCGAAACCCTGCTCCGCCAACCGCAGGCCGTCCCGCCGTCGCTTTCGCCTCGGCTGCCCTTTGCGCCGCCGACGCAGGCTGATTTACCCCTGGCTCCCCCGGAATCGCCTAGTCCCCCGCTTCATTCTGTCACAAGGAGACCTGACATGTCCCGGCCCGGTTCTGCTTTTCTACGCCGCCGTGAAGCCGGCTTTACTTTGGTGGAGCTGCTGGTTGTAGTTGCGATAATCTCCATTCTGGCCGGCATGCTGCTGCCGGCGCTAGAAAAGGCTGTGGACTCGGCCCGAGAGGTTTCCTGTGCAAACAATCTCAAGCAGTTCGGCTGCGCCACGCCGCTCTATGTTGACGACTTCGCCGGCTGGTTGCCGGCGGAATGCACCAAGGACGTTTGGCAACGAGCCAGTTGGCCTATCGATCTAGCTCATTATTTGGGACTGGAGCCAAACTCGACCAAAAGCTATGGCAATCCCACGGCCCTGGAGGCGTGCTTGGATAAAATCGCCCCGGCAGTAAACGTACCGCGCGGTCTTTTTCTCTGCCCCGCCACTACCCCCTCAGCCAATGCGACCACCAAATTGATGCGCCGTTCGTACGGCCCGACCCTAAATTTTGCGTTATCCAACAAATCGTCCCAAGGCGGATTCTTCCCCTTTGCCGACGGTAAAAGCTGGAATCAGATCACGGCCCACAAACGGTTCGAATTGATTCCGTCGACGGGGATAATAATGATAGAAAAAAACCTTAATCGAGCCGACAACGAGTATCCTGACGAACCCTACGATTTCAATGCGCCACATTACGCGACTAGCCAACAGTACATTTCCGAATGGGCTCCGTTGGCTCGCCACAAGGGCAACAAGACCGCGAATTACCTTTTTGCCGGCGGCTGGACCAAGTCCCTTGTCACCGGCCCGATGATCAACCAGTTCGATTCCGATTATATCCCCTACTGACGGCCGTTTTGGCCACCTGAAGAAAGGAAATATTATGCGCAACGGAATTTCCCCCTGTTTGCGGCTCACGCTGGTCTGCGGCATTTGGTTGGCAACGGCGGTCGCCGTGCTGATTCAGCCCCGAAATTCTCTCGCCGCTGAATCGGTAAATGCATCGCCAGCCATCGGCGCTGCGGTCCTGACCGAAACGTTCACCGAAAAACCCGCCGCATGGACCCTCCCCGCCGGCGCGGTCTTGGCCGACGACGGCAACGGGGGCCGTTGCCTGGCTGTCTCCGCCGGCGCGACCGAAGGCGGCGAGGCTGTCACGGGGCGAGACATCCTGGGCAAGGTCCAGACCAGTGGCAAAGTCCACCTGGCCACGCTAGCGCTCGAGGCGTCCCAGCTCAAGGGCTGCGCTCTCGACATCAGCTTGCGCGTCAAGGCCCAAGCGGTGCCCGTTCCGCCCAGCCCCTGGGAAGGCGTGCGGATCACTATCGACTACACCACTCCGGTCATCAAATACAACGATGCCTACCATGGGCTGAATGGCACCTTCGACTGGCGGCCGGTCAATTTTCGGGTGTGGCTCCCCGCAAATGCCGTCCAAGCGAAACTATCTTTGGGCCTTTTGTCCGACGCCGGAAAAGCCTGGTTTGATGACTTGAAAATCACCATAGCCGACATGCCATTGGCGGCCAAAACCCACCCGAAAGGCCCGGCGTACAAGGGCCATAAGCTCTCCCGCCTGCGGGGCCTGAACACCGGCGGCCTGGATGAAGCCAAAATTAAAATGTTGACCGAAGAATGGAACGCCAATGTGCTTAAAGTCTCATTCAGCCCCAAGACCAATACGCTCGAAGAACTCGCCGACGTTCAGGCCTGGGTCGAGGCCAATTTCGCCAAAATTGATGCAGCCGTGGAGGCGGCCAAGGCACAAAACGTTTATCTCATCGTGCAAATGACCGACCCCTGGCACGTAAAGGAGCATGGCAGCAACGATCTGATTTATGAAGACGCGCGCTATGGGGAAAAAATGGTCGAAATTTGGCAGACCGTCGCCGGTCGCTATCGGGGCTGCAATTCCATCTATGCATTTGAGTTGTTCAACGAATCGGCCAAACGCCTGCCAGTGGCGCCCGGTTGCCTGAATTACGAAGGGTGGATGGAGCGGGTGGCTCAGGCGATCAATGCCATCGACCCACAGCGGGCAATCATTGTTCAATCGGAAGAATGGTGGGGGCCGCGGGCTTTTGAGAAGCTCCGCCCCCTTCAGGCCAAAAACATCGTATACGCCGCCCACATTTACGAGCCTTTTGCCGTTAGTCACCAGGGAATCGGCGAATGGTACAAATGGTACAACGGCGGCCAAAAAGACGCCGACAAGCGGATCTGGAATACGGCGGCTTATCCGGGGGAGATCGCCGACGCGACCCGCGGCGGCCAACGCATCGTCTGGAACAAGGAAACTGTACGGCAGGCCATCCAACCGATCCTGGACTTCCAAAAAGCCTACCAGGCACACATCATCGTCAGCGAATTCAGCTGCATCCGCTGGGCGCCGGGGGATTCACCGGTTCACCTGATCGGCGATATGATCGACTTGTTTGAAGAATATGACTGGGACTGGACCTATCATGGCTATCCGGAATTTCACGGCTGGGACCCGACGTTGAACGCCGATCCGTGGAGTGGCCGGCGGCCCGAAGGCGGCGCCCCGACCGAAAATTTGCTCAAAAAATGGTTCAAGCTAAATGAGCGACCGAATTTTAATCAATGAGGTTGATCTATAAAAAATGTACCCGGAATAAGAAGCGGGAAGGGGCGGCTGACGCCGCCCCTTCCCGCTTGGTTAC
>CAYMGG010000410.1:0-5328 GCA_964389915.1 uncultured Planctomycetaceae bacterium | reverse complement strand
ACCCTCCGGCCAGCGCCAGCCCCACGGCGAGACGGACGCAGCGCCCCGATCTGGAAATTGCTTTCATTTCTCTCCCCCCCTGCCGGCCACGATCAGTTGGCAATGGCACTGCCCCTGCTGGCGGATCTCCTGCTCGGCGTAGGCGCAGGGGCAGGCGATCCGCTGGTCCAACTCCGGCCGGCCCGTCAGCAACCGGCAGGTGCAATAAGGCGCTCCGTGTTGGCGCGCCCGCGCGGCCAATCCTTCGAGCATGGCCCGCGTGAATTCCGCATCCGAATTGTAGCCGAACCCTTTTTCGGCCAGATAGACGTCAAGCTTTTCCTTGAGCGCCCGGGCTTCGGGCGTCAACTCCAATTCCGGGCTTGCGTCCTGCTCGGCCATTTCCAAACTGCCCGCTCCGTCGACCATGCATGATGTAAGCGGATGATAAATAAGCGCCTAGACCAAGTCAAGGCGCTTCCGGGCCAGAATCCGGCAGGGCGGTCAAAAAAGGCCGGTAATCCCAGCGCAAGCCGAATTCTTCATGCAAGGCCTTCAACCGGCCGTGCGCCAGTTCGGCCAACTCCTCTATCTGCTGCGCCGGCTCCCGGGTGCGGCAGTAATAAAGTCGACATCCCAATGGCCGCCGTTGGCCGGCCCGGCATCGCTCCTCGACCTGATACGGACACCGTCCCGGGCGGGCGGGCGGCCCGGGCGGCCCGCCGGCAGCCAGCAGATGATCGATCTCCAGCCGGGAGGCAAAAAGTATGTGCTCCTGCTCGTCAAAATGACAGCATTGCCCGCAGGCCGCGCACTCGAAGCCCAACTCCGCCAGGCGTGCCTCCAGTCCGGCATAGAGCCGGCCAAGCCGCTCGCCGGCGGCGGGCAGATAACCACTTTCGGACATTCTGACCTCCACCGCAAACCGCGTTTCCCGGGGGACTTTTTTGAAAAAAAGTCCCCCCGCCCCCCTCAAAAAACTTTAGCCGGCTTCGCCGTTTCGAACGTTCAGAGGGGCGAATTCAGCGCTTGGCGCCTCTGTTGGTTTTCTCCACCTCCAGCAAATGCCGCTTGCGCGCCAACCCCGAAGAGAAACCGCCCAAACCTTCGGCCGCCACCACCCGGTGGCAGGGCGTCAAAAGCGGCACGGGATTGGCCCCGCAGGCCTGGCCGACCGCGCGGGCCGAGCCGCAGCCCACCTGCTTGGCGATCTGGCCGTAGGTGGCGGTCTGGCCATAGGGAATGGTCCGCAGCGTGGCCCAAGCTTTTTGGCGAAAGGCGGTATGCGCGGCCAGGTCCAGCGGCACGGTGAAATCCCGGCGGCGGCCGGCCAGGTATTCGCCCACTTCACGGATCAGCCGGGCCAGGTGCCGACCGGCCGGACCGGCGGACGGCGTTTCCCGGCCCCCGCGGGCGCCGGCCCACTCCAGCCGCGTAATCCCGTACTCCGTGGCCTGGGCGCGCATCCTTCCCAAAGGAGTGGTAAAGACCGCCTCTGCAACATCTGCTTCAGCCGTAGCGCAACGGGACTTGTGGATGCGATTCATTTAGGCACCTCCACGCGCAACTCCCGGCTTTTTTCCACCTAAACGCAGAGGCCGGCGAAGCTGGATAAAGTTTTTTGAAGGAGCTTGAGGGAACTTTTTTTCAAAAAAGTTCCCTCAAATCCAAAACGCTTTTTTAACGGCTCACTCGGGCGGCTCTTTCTTTTCGCGCGTATCCTCGCAGGCACGCAAACTCACGTCGTCGAAATAGACCACGCCCTCGGGCCAATAGGAATACAATTCAATGCGCAGGAACTGGGGCTGGTGCTCGGGCTTGGCCGACCGGGGCAGGAACGGCCGGCTGTCCATATCCTGCCACTCGCCCTTTTTGCCGTAAAAGACCTTGTGGAACTTGTAGGTCTCCTGGCGCAGGAACTTGGCGTTCTCATAGCCGGTGACGGGCAGATCCCGGTAACCTTTAACGAACAACTTGATCTCCGGCCCCAGGGTCTTGACCCGGAACGAAGCCTGGTAATGGGTGTTTTCTTTTATGGGAATGTAGGGCGAATAACAGAACAAACCTTCGAAAGCGGCCGTCTCGTTCGGCATCCGGAAGACCAGGCCGTCGTATTCGCCGGGCTTCACCTCCAGGGGCAGAATGATACAGTTTTCGCGCGGCGTGGCCGGATCGGCCCGCAGCTTGGCCAGTTCCTCGGGCGTCAGCCCCTTGAGCCGGCTTTGCGGCAGGGCCAGCGGCGCGTCAGGGAAGGGGAAGGACCAGCCGGGGAAGAGCGCGGCCAACCCGGCGGTCATCTTGGTCGCGTCGATCGTGCGCATCAGCCCGGTCAGCTTTTGCGGGTCGCCCGCGGCCGGAAAGCCCAACCCCGCCTCGCCCCGCACGTTCAGCCCGCCCAGCGGGCAGAGGTTGGGGCCGGCCGGCTTTTGGAAGTTGTAATCCCGGGCGGCCAACTCATCGAGCGTGGTCGGCGCGCCGGTCAGGCGCTTGAGCACCTCCTCGACCTTGAAGCGCAGTTCGTAATTATTGGCGCATTCGAAGGTCTCGGACACGACCAGGGCCGGCGGAGTCTGGCGCAGGTCGAGAGCGCGGACGTGGAAGAAGAGTTGCGCGGCGCGCGGATCGCGGGTGGTGAAATCGGCCAGCTTGGTGCGCCGGACCTGCTTGGGCAGGTCGGCATTCGGCGCTTGGATTTCGCCCCAGACCAGCACGCCGCAGTTGAGCGCCGTTTTGGCCGCCGCGGCCACGGTCGCGGGGTCGGCGTCCAGCGCCGGCCGGGACATCGCGCCGGCGCGTTCTTCCCAGTCGACCTCCGCGTCCACGGTGAAAAGTTTGGCCCGTTCGCTCTTGGCCCGGAACATGGTCCCGACCTGCCGGCCCAGCTTGCCGCCGTCGAAATCGCTGGCGAAATCGAGCGCCACCAGATACGGCAGCGGCCCGGCAGACGACGCCGTTTCTTCCGCCCGAAGCCGGGCACCCGGCCCGCAAACGAGCCAGCCGCCCAGGCAGATCAGGCCGAGGGCTAGCCGGAAGGCCGAAAGCCGCCGGTCGGTCGTCACCCCGCCCCACCTCGCCCGGACGCTGGTGAAAAAACGGGAAGCGCTTGAAAAAACTATCTTTGAAAAGGTGGCCGGCATGATTTCCCTTTCGCAGCGCAAGCCCATCCTTTGTACTTGATCCGCCCCGCTTCTGGCAAATGCTAAACCGCGTTTCATTGGCGGCGCCCTTTCTTCAGTTCGCGCTGAGCGATCGAGATCTGCCGCCAGCGTTTGCGTTCCTCCTCGCGGGCCGCAAAATCGCGCCGGCCGAGTTGGTGGCGCAGCTCGCGTTGCAGGCGCAGATAATGCTCGAATCGTTCCGGGGGAATCAGCCCTTCGGCCACCGCCCGCTGGACCGCGCAGCCCGGCTCGCCCTGATGGGCGCAGTCTTTAAACCGGCAGTCCCGGGCCAGTTCGTCGATTTCGGCGAAGGTCAAGGCCAGCCCGTCTCGCTCGCCCCAGAGGCGCAACTCGCGCAGCCCGGGCGAGTCGATCAGCAGACCGCCGCCGGGCAATAGTCGCAGTTGTCGGACCGAGGTCGTATGCCGGCCCCGGCCGTCCTTGGCCCGCACCGCGCCGACCGCCTGGAGGGGCTGGCCCAAGAGCGCGTTAATCAGCGTCGATTTGCCCGCGCCCGAGGAACCCAGCAGAACGCCGGTGTTCCCCGGCGGCAGATGCTCCGCCAGCCGGTCCAATCCGACGCCCTCCCGGGCGCTGATCGCCAACACCGGCACCCCACCGGCCAGGGCTTCGGTCTCCTGGACGTAGCGGTCCGGCTGGGGGTGGAGATCGGCCTTGTTGAGCACGATCACCGGCGCGATCCGGGCCTCGTGGACCAGGACCAGATAGCGTTCCAGCCGCCGGAGATTATAGTCCCGGTCCAGCCCGCAGACCAGGAAGGCGACGTCCACATTGGCCGCCAGCACCTGCACCCGGGTCTCCTCGCCGGCCGCCGCCCGCAGCAGCGCCGACCGCCGGGGCAATACCTGCCCGATGGCGGGCGGCTGCCCGGCCGGCATGGGCGGCAGCGTCACCCAGTCGCCCGCGACCGGCCGGGCCAGCGGCGGCCAGGCCCGCCCGCCGCCGGCCAGTTCGGCCGACAACTCGCCTGCGGCGGCGATCAACCCGCAGGCATTCCGCCAGGCGCAACTGACCCGCGCCGGCCGCCCGGCCTCCGGGCCGGCCGCGGCGAGAATTTGCTCCCAGGCGTCATCCCACCCGTATTCGCGTAGGTTCATGGCTGGCCCTCCGGCAAAATTCCGCCCGAACGCGCCACCAGATCGAGGGGGAACGGCGGCCGGGCCAACGGCCGCAAGGCCAGCGAGATCAGCACCAGGGCGTTGTCGTCGCCGGCCAGCCGGTTGGCGCGGATCAGCCCGCAAGCCCGACAGCGATGAAGCAGCGCCCATTCGTCGTCGTAGCGGACCTCGATGCCGACCGGTTCCATCTCCCCCCGGCAGCCGCTGCGCCGGTCGCCCGACCGCAGATCGACGTGCAGGCTCCACAAGCAATGGGGGCAATGATTGCGGTGCCTGGTTCCGGGGGCGGTCATTGACACGATCTGGCCGCAATGCGCGCAGGGGAACGCGCCCAATGATTCCTGAATTTGAAACCGCTTTTCCCGACGGGAATCGCGAGACATGGCTTTATCCTTGGTGATTCTCAGCGTGTGCATGAAAAGTGAGTCTCGGCATTTGATCCGCCGTCGCCGCCGCCCGAACGCCTCAAAAAATCCGAAAGTTCCGGGATCATTTGACGCGGTCTCGAGCGCGACTCCTCGGTTGATACGCCGAGCCGAACTTCCCACACCAGCTCTCTGCTGGGCGCGGAAATGATGATTAATCATTACCCGCGCCTAATGCGCGAAACGCCCGTTACGACGGAATGCTTCCGCCGCGCCCTGCACCGTGAGGGCGCGTTTCGCCGAATCAAAAAGTCAGGGAGCGGAAACGAGAGAAGATATGAAAGGCGTCAGCCTGTCAGCCGAGCGGGACAGATGCTTGGGGAAAGCTCATTGTGGTTGGAATAACCGGAGCGCTTAGGCCCAATATCCGCCGAACCGGCGGCCGCTGGGCGTCTGAATTCGCGGTTCCGGATTGGCGACCCTGGGCAACATCCACCCTCCTTTTGGCTGGAACCGGTTTGGGCTGCGGACGGCAATCGCCACCAGCCCAGACCCCCTTCATCATATCCACTCGGAGGCGGAGATGCAAGTTTCTCTGCGGGCGCTTTAGCCGCCTCAAGCCCCGACTCCTCGTAAATAAGGGGCAAAGCATTTCGGCCGCGCCAGACGTCTCCCCCTCCCTTCGGG
>CAYMGG010000409.1:0-5329 GCA_964389915.1 uncultured Planctomycetaceae bacterium | reverse complement strand
GTCTGGACCTCGCCGTTCCAGGACCAGCTGCCATAGGGGAACCAGCCGTTGGCCGCATAGCAGCTGCCGCTGGCGGCCGGGTCGCGGGCCGGGCACTGGAAGATGGTGTCCTTGCGGCGGGAGAGGGAATAGGTTTTGTCGCTGACCATGCGCCAGATGGGTTTGACCGCCCAGTAATCCGACCAGGCGGCGGTGTCGGTGACGATCGGCGGGAAGCGGTCGCCCCAGTCGTCGGCGTAATTGTTCCACAACGCCGCCAACTGGCGGGTGTGGTTGGCGCAGGCCGAGGAGCGGGCCGAGTTGAGCGCTTTGTCCAGGGCCGGCAGGAGCAGGGCCGCCAGCACGCTGATGATGGCCGTCACCACCAGGAGTTCGACCAGGGTGAAGCCGGCCTCGGCGCTCCGGCGCTCGCGGGGTCGCAGGGTACGATCGCAAATCATTTCAAAAACCCTTTCACGCATGGGGGGCGGAGTGATGGTCAATGGAATGGCCGCACCCTCGGGGGCGGCCGACGCCAACTCGGAACCGTCTGGGGGTCGGACAGAGTTGAAGAATTCGGCCGGGGCCGCCGGCCAGGCAAATGGCTCCGGTCGGAGGGAAAAAGCGTTCACTGGCTCCGAAGGTTGAGACGGCCTCAACTGCAGGTCGATCAGGGTCTGGGTCAGGCTGGTGACCAGATAGGCGTTGCGGCTCTCCAAGACCGAGAGGTTAAGGGTCGAATGGTGGATGATCACTTCGGGCGGAATCTTTTTACGAAAAGAATGCGGTACGGTCAGGTGAATCTGCTGGGGTTCGAATTCTGCCCGGCCGTGAACGGCCAGGGCGGTCTGATGACTGACTACAGATTGCGGTTGATCATCTTGGTTGCGGCTCCAGAGGGCGTAGAAGGTCAGAGTTGCATCCAGCGAATCTGAATAGCCGGGCAGTCGGTAGATGGCATAAGCGGCTTTCTGCCAGTCCCCATTTTGGACATGGTAAAGGTGATGGTTGGCTGCGAAGCCGGCAGTTACCGCTTGCTTGGAGGTAAAATAGCCGTGTTGGCGGGAGGCGATCTGCTGCAATTGGCTTTTGCGCTTGGCAATTATCATTGTCCCGCCATCCTGTGATCGAGTTTCTTGCTTTAAGTATAAAATCAGGATTTTGGGACGCAATCAACTACCTCATAATCTCCATGCAAAACATATCCAATGCGTTTAATGTCAAAAGGTAATGTTGGTGTAGAGGAGGGTTTGGTGTTTGGCGGAAAAATGACCGCTTAATTGGCGACTGGCGGCAGTGGGATGATGAAATATAGAATTGCGCTGTCGGCTTCGTTAAGTGCGCCGAACTCTCCCCCCATCATTTCAATCAGACGCTTGGCTATCGCCAGGCGCAGTCGGGCCTGGGCGGGAGCGTGTTCGCCGCTGACCTCCGGATGGAGCGCCTCCAGATCGGCCTGGCAAAGGGTGGAGGGAAGCTGGCAACCACGTAGCTCCAAGCGGACGTGCAGGGAGGCCGATTCGAGCTGAGGATTGTGGGGGTGGGCGTCAAGCCGCAGGGCATGGGCGCTGTCGGCATGGTGGAAGGCGCAGAGGAGCAGCTGACGGACCACCTGGCAGACCCGCTCGCCATCGAGATTGGCCCGGGCGGGCAGATCGGTCGAGAGGGCCAATTCCACCCACGGGGCGGCGGCGGCGGTTTCGCGTGCGTCGGCCACCGCCCGGGCAAAGAGGGCCGCCGGCTCGCAGCGGTCGGGGGTCAATTCCAAGGTGCCGGCCTCGAGTTTGGCCAGATCGACCAGGTCGTCGACCGCGGCCAGCAGCTCGCGGGCGGCCGAACGGATGGCGGAGTTGGGCGCGTCTTCCCGGGGGGAGTCGCCCAGCAACCCGGAGATCTCTTCGGCCAGCGTGCCGAGATTGGCCGAGAGATCGGCGAGGAAGACGCTCTTCTGGCGGTTGGCCTGGCCGGCCGAGTCGTCGGCGGCCAGGCATTGGCTTTCCAGATCGCTCAGTCGGGCCTCCTGCGCCTCCAGATGCAGGGCCAACAGGGAGATCTCGTCGGCTTCCAGGATTTCGGGGAGTTCGCCGGCGGACAGCTGCTCGAGCGGCGTCAGGATCACGGCGTGCTGGTAAAGGACGAGCAGGCTGGCGGCGGCGGCCACCAGCGAAGCGGCCAGGAACCAGCCAGCGTGGGCGGATTCGTCGCTGCCGGTCAGAGACTGGCTGCGGGTCAGGATGGCCTGGACTTCGCCCAGCTTGATGCCGTTCTTGGTGACCTCCTGGCGGTCGGTAAGAAACTGGCTGGTGGGAATGCTGGGCAAGCCCTCGCTGGTGAAGGAGAGCTCGTTGGGAACCAGATCTTCGCGCCAGAAGGCGTAACTCGGCCGGCCGCCGGGCTTGGTGTCCCAGATCAATATCCCGCGGACGCTCTCCTGGAGCATGAAAGCCTTGGCGATATCGCGGATGCCGGCGTCATGGCAGGCCCAGATCGGTTCGGCCAGGGCGATGGCCAGTTGGTGGGTGATGCGCTCGGTGCGCAGCAGCTGGCGGTCCTCCTGCTGCCAGCCACGCCCCAGGTGATTGGCGAAGAAACTGCCGCCGGCGGCCATGACAAAGAGCAGGAGTGTGATGGTGGTCAGCCGGGTGCGCAGACGCTTGCGCCAAACCGGTGGTTCGGCGGCGCTAGGGGCCGGGTTTGCGGGGGGCGGAGTCGATTCCCGGGCAGTACTTGGCGACGATTCGCTCATAAGTTCCATCTCGCTTCAGGTCGTCGAGCGTCCGCCGCCAAGCGGCCACGAGCTCCGGCGGCGCTTGGCGGTTGAAGGCGATATAGCCGGCGGTTTCGCCCGGCATGGGGAAACTGAAGACCATTTCCAGGCTGGCCGGATCAATGCCGGCTTGGCGGGCCAGGAACGGAATTTCGATGTCGCCCACCAGCCAGAGGTTGATGTGGCCGCGGGCGAGCTTCTGCGCATTATTGATCTGATAAGGCGCGGTCTCAACATTGGTGAAGCCCAGACGCTTAAGCAGGAGTTCGCCCGCGTCGTCTTTTTGGGTTCCGATTTTGCCCGCCGACTTGGCCTCTTCTAGAGAGGTTATGGTTATACCCGAGCCTTTCAAGGCAAAAAAAGCCCATTTCGTGTCGATCAGCGGGCCGACCCATTGGAAAAGCGCTTTACGCTCCTGGGTCAGGGTGGTGGTGAAAAGCACGGCGTGGGCGTCCTGCTGGGCTATTTCATAAGCCCTGGCCCACGGTAGGACTTCGATGCGACTGGGCAGATTCAGCCGGTGGCAGATCTCCTGGACCAGTTCGACGGAGACGCCGACCAGCTGGCCTTGTTCCATATAATTATAGGGGGCATAATCCTCGGTGAGCAGGCGGAGGGGAAAATTGTCCGGAGCCGGAACTTCACCGGCAGCGAGGTGGGCGCAGATCGCCCAGCCCAGCAGGGAGATCCCATAAAAGGTACAGATTAGGCGACGGACCAGCGCGCCGATCATGGTTGGCTCATTTCTATGTAACCTGAAAATATGCAAGTACCCGACAATCTGCCATCAGGGAATACCTAAAAAATTATGTAACCTGAAATGCAGATGCAAGCTTTTTTTGCGGTTCCTGGCTGACGTAAACGGGTGGGCGTAATTTGCCCGGGAAAATGGTTATTTTTTGTGCAGACACTATAGGAAAACAGCGTATCTATATATAATGGTATAAAAAAATAGTGATATAGTGTATAGTGAGGCTTGGGTCGAGATTGCATGATTGCTCGTATGATACGGCAAATGCCATTTCAAGAGCGTTAATCGACCTTATTTGGTGTGTCCTGATTTTTGCCAAAATCAGATCTTCCGGGTAGGGACGCGGCTTAAAGCCGGGCTGGGTGGCAAGCGCAGGAATTTGAGCCGGTCTGCTCGCCGTATAAGCGACGGCCGGCCCGCCAGGCAAGAAGCAATTTTCCGGGAGCGGTTTTTTTGAATGGGCATTTGCCACTCGGGCGGTTAAAAAAGACGCCACATCGGCAGCGTCGCTCGGGCAGACGACAGGCGAGAAGATGAATTCGATTTATCGAACAGAAAATCCCTACTCGCCGGCCGGTGCGACCGTCACGGGGTGGGCTTCGGCCGGCAAACTGTTTTTTTTGATTTTCTGCCTTTATCTGCCGCCGGTCGTCGCCGGCGAGGTGGCGGGGCCGGCTTTGGGCTTTGATCTGCGGCTGGGATTTGGCGGGCGGACTGCAATCCCGGCCGGCGGGTCGGACTCCACCGTTCGGGGCTATGCGGGGCTGATCAAGCCCGGCTGCTGGACGCCGGCTTGGGCGGACCTGGTCCTGACCGCCGCCCCCGGCGCTCCGCCGGTCTTCACCGGAATGCTGTCTCTTGCCTCCCGCGACGAGGAGGGCGAGGAGTATTTGGTCGACTATGCCGGCGGGGCGGGGCACAAGCGGGTCTTTTTCTCCCTCCTGCCGGAAGCGGGGCAGGCGCAAAACCAGGAATATAATTTCGCGTGGCGGGCGGTTAGCGGGGGCCGGGTGGCGGCCGCGGGTCGGGTGGACTTGTTCGGCCGGCGGGGGCTCAAGTTTGCCGACCGGTTGATTTTGGCGGTGGATCGCCCGCCTTTGCGGGGATGGGGCGAGGGGGAGGCTCTCTGGAGCTCCGCGCGGCTGAAGGGCTGGGACGAGTTCGGCGTCGAACTGGCCGTGGTGCCGGGTGAGCTTCTGCCGCCCCAGGCGGGCGCCTATGAAGCGGTCGAGACCGTGATCTGGCGCGAGCCGCGGCCGGAAGCGCTCAACGACCGCCAGCGCCGGGCGCTGGCGCAGTTCGTCCAGCTGGGCGGACATCTGGTCCTGTTGTGTCGCCCCGGGCAGCTTCTGAAGGCCGGAGACTGGCCGTTTCTGCCGGCGACGGTTCCGGGAGAAATGGCCACGGCCGGGGGCAAGTTGCGGCCGGCGGCCGCCGGCCCCGGCCATGACCTGGATTTTGCCGCCCGGGCCGGACTGACCGATTCGGCCTGGCCGGATTGGCCGGCAGGCGAGCCGGCGGCGCGACTGGCGCCGGCGGGCGGGCGGGTCGTGCTGGCGTTGGCGGAAGGACCGGTCCTGATGCGGCGCGAGGCCGGGGCGGGGCGGGTCAGCCTGCTCGGGGCGGACCTGGCGGCCTGGCCGGCGAAATCGGCCGAAGCAGCCGATCGCCTATTGCGCCTGACGGCCGACCTGCCGCCGCCGGCCAAGCGCCTGGGGCCGCTGGGCGAGGTCAAAGCGCCGCCGGCAGGAGCGAAGAGCCGCCCCTGGGAGCACCAGTTGGCGATCAACTCGCTGTCGCAGATGGCGGCCCAGTATCTGGGGGATTTCGAG
>CAYMGG010000408.1:0-5382 GCA_964389915.1 uncultured Planctomycetaceae bacterium | reverse complement strand
GGCATCACCACCAGCCGGCCGCCCCGCCGAACCCATTCGGCCAGGCGCTGCCGCCGGACCGGATCGAGATCCCCGCCGGTCAGGTCGCCGGCGCCCAGCAGGATGACGTCGACTCCGACATAGGCGGCCGGTTCCAGGGGCAGCCGGAACGGCGGCAGGGTGATGAACTGGCAGGCGCGGCCGAATTTTTCCTGGTCCGGCTGGAGCTTGCGTTCGGCCAGGAGCGAGCCGGAGCTTTCGGTCAGGGCCTCGCGGGTGACGTCGTCGTCGTCTTCGCCCAAAACATAGGGCAGGCCGGCGGTCTCGCCGGCTTCGTCCAGGATCGGGCGGTTCAGGTAGGGATCGGCGACCACCACGGTCACGCTTTCGGGATGGACCGGAAAGGCGTCGGCCGTGTGCCGGCCAAGCGAAGCGCCGGTGGCCGAGTCGACCACCGAAACCTGATGCTGGAGGCGGCCGGAATATTTGACCGAGGTAACCTTGGTCCCGTCGGGGAAGACTACGGTGTCGCTTTTTTCCTTAAGGACTAAGCCGAATTCGGCCGGCGTCCAATCCAGATAGAAAAGCGCCGAAACTTCGCGTCGGGAGTGGGGGGGCAGGTTGGCGGGCTTGAGAAAGTCGTTACCGCCCTTGCCGCCCGGGCCGGGGGCGGTGAAGAGCACGCCCACCTGCCGGGCCCGGTCAGTATGGTTGACCAGGGTGGCGGTGACCGGCCACCACTCGCGGGCGGCCAGGCGGTTGCCGTAACCGCAGCGGACATTTTCGATGATCGATTCTTCCGGGGCCTCTTCGGCGCGGGCCGGCGCGAAAATTCCGCATCCCGCCGCCCAAACGATTCCCACCAGGATCAAACCGCGCCGAATCATCAAAAGCTTTTCCGTAGCTGCAAATGGTTGTCAGGAAAACCGGTCGGGCCAAACGCGCCCCAAATGACGCATCTGCTGGAGAATGTTTTTTTACCATCCAGGACGATTACTATACTTGTCCGGGCGGCAGGCCGCAAGCGTTGAATTATTCTCTTTCCTGGGACGGCTTTTTTACGAAAAAGTCCTCCCGGACTCAGGCAAATAATTTTATTCAATTTTGCCCTGGTGAATGCACAGCTTGTCACGACTGGCGCAAGGTTTGCGTGACTGAAAGCGAGATAGGCGGGGATAAAGGGGTCTTATTGCCCCAAGTTTGGGCCATCAAGAGGCGGTGCGGCCCGGCTTTGCCCTTGCCCGTAACCTGGCAACTGGCTATGCTTCTAGGCGGTATCTGAAAAAAGCGGTTGACGGGGAGGGTCAGAACACGAGAGAAGACCTCACGTTAACGGAAAATTTGCTTTTCAGATCGCGCTTAATAAAGTTCGGCGAACCAGGCGTTACGCCTCGGCGCCGGGCGGGTGAGGGGAAGAGAAGACCGCTTAAGTCAATCTGACGGAAAGGAATGCCATGCGCCCAGTGTGCCTGATCATCCGCGACGGGTGGGGTTATAACGAGAACCCCAAGGGCAACGCCGTGATGGCGGCGAAGACGCCCAACGTCAGCGGGTACAAAGCCAAGTATCCCTGGACTCTGCTCGACTGCTCGGGCGAGGCCGTCGGCCTGCCCGACGGCTACCAGGGCTCCTCGGAGGTGGGTCACCTCAACATGGGGGCCGGCCGGATTGTGATCCAGGAGCTCAAGCGCATCGACGACAGTCTGAGCACAGGCGAGCTCTTTAAACTGCCCAAGTGGACCAACCTGGTAGCCAATTGGAAAAAGAGCGGCGGCCGACTCCACCTGCTGGGTCTGCTCCAGGACGAGGGCGTGCACGCCCACCAGGAGCACCTCTTCAAGATCATGCGCCGCGCCCGGCAGGATTACCCGGCCGGAAAAATCGTCATCCATCCCTTCCTCGACGGCCGCGACACCCCGCCGCGCAGCTGCCTGGAATATCTTGGCAAGCTCGAAGGGGTGATGAAGGAGGTCGGGGGTTGCGTGATCGGCACGGCCATGGGCCGCTATTACGCCATGGACAGGTCCAAGAACTGGGGCCTGACCGACCAGGCCTTCCGTTGTCTGGTCGACGCCGAGGGGCGCAAGATCGCTTCCGCCCAGGCGGCCGTGGAGGAGTCCTACGCCAAGGACAAGACGCCCGACAACGTTGATATGGTCGACGAGTATATTCCGCCCTATGTGATCGGCGACTACGCCGGCATCGCCGACGGCGACTGCGTCTTCCACACCAACTACCGCCAGGACCGGGCCATCCAGCTTACCCTGGCCTTCGTGGACCCCAAGTATCTGGGCAAACTCACCCGGCGGCCGAAGGTGACGTACCTTGGCTTCACCCGCTACTACGACGAGTTTACTGAATATCTGATGGGGGTGATGGGCAAGGGCGGAGAGATGAACGAACTTCTGGGCGAGGTGATCGCCGCGGCGGGCTTGAAGCAGCTGCGCATCGCCGAGACCCAGAAATTCCGCCACGTGACCAGCTTCTTCAACGGCAAGGCCACCACGCCCTATCCGGGCGAAGACCAGATCGACGTGCCCAGCCGCTTCGATCCGGCCACCTTCGCCAGCCATCCGGAGATGGAGGCCTTCAACGTCACCGAACGGATTCTGAAGATCCTAAAGGAGACGCCGGACAAATACGCTTTCATCGCCGTCAACTACGCCAACGGCGACATGGTCGGCCATACCGGCGATTTCGAGGCCGCGCGCCAGGCCGTCGGCATCGTGGATGAGAACCTGGGCAAGATTGTGGATCGGCTGCTGGAGCTGGACTACCAGATCCTTATCACCGCCGACCACGGCAATTCCGAGCAGATGATCGACTACGAAACGGGCATGGTCAAGACCAGCCACACCCTCTTTCCGGTCGAGTGCATCTATGTGGCCAAGGATTCGGCGGGCAAGAAGCTGATCCAACGGGGCAAGCTGGCCGACATCGCGGTCACCGTCCTGCAACTCCTGGGGCTGGAGGTTCCGGCGGCCATGACGGCCGAGAGCCTGCTGGCCGGCGGCGAGAAGAAGAAGAAGAGCGGTTGCGGCTGCGGCTGCAAGTGCCACTAATACTACGCTAAGGCTAAAAAGCTGAATCAAGCAGTAGGGTGGGATTTATCCCACCCTACTGACCTTTGCTCTGGTGCGCAGGCAACCTCCAGAGGATGAATTGTGGAAACCGCCGCTAAAGGTAGGTTTTTCGCCAGCCTTCCTCCGCTCGACCCCCTCCCGGAGGGAGGGGAAAACCAAACTCCCTCCCCCTCCGGGGGAGGATCTGGGTGGGGGAGATGGCCTGAAACACGGCGAGTCGGAGCCGGGCCGATCGCGTGATGTCGGGTCACGGGGCATTCTCCCCGATGCCCTCCCGGAGAGAGGGGGAGATGTCGGCGCGCCCCCTGATGATTGCCCCCTTATTTGCGGGGGAGATGGGCAATAAGCATCGACGTTAGCCGTCAATGACAAGGAGACCGATCTCATGCCGGAAAAACGACTCATCGCCACCGAGCGCGCCCCCGCGGCCATCGGTCCCTACAGCCAGGCCGTGGCGGCCGGCGGCTGGGTGTATTGTTCGGGCCAGATCCCGCTCGATCCGGCCACGCGGCAGATGGTCGGCGGCGATATCGCCGCGGCCGCCGAGCAGGTCCTGCGCAACCTGGGCGAAGTGCTCAAAGCCGCCGGCGCGGCTTACGCCGACGTGGTCAAGACAACGATTTTCCTCCGGGACATGAACGATTTTGCGGCCGTGAACGAGGTTTACGCGCGGTTCTTTCCGGCCGCGCCGCCGGCGCGGGCCTGCGTGGCCGTGGCCGGCCTGCCCAAGGGCGCGCCGGTGGAGATCGAGGCCGTGGCTTATGTCGGCGCGCGCTGAAGACCGGGTAAAATGCTTTTGCGCCTGCGTTCCGGCGGCGGAAGACGCCGGTCGGCCGGAGCGAACCGGGGTGGAGTCGGCCGACTGGTTGATGCTGGAATGGCGGGACGCGCCGTTGGCGCAGGCCGGCGCATGGCTGGACGAAACCGAGCGCGCGCGGCTGGAAGCGTTGCGGGCCGAAGCGGACCAACGGCTATATCTAGCGGCCCATGGATTGTTGCGGCAGGTGCTGGGCGAGTTGGGGCCGGTCGGGCCGGCGGAGTGGCGTTTTCGGGCCGATGAGCGCGGCCGGCCGCAGATCAGCTTTCCGGTCCGTACGGGCCTCACTTTCAGTCTCACTCATACCGGCGGTTTGGTGGCGGTGGCGGTCGGCCGGGACGTCGAGGTCGGAGTGGATGCCGAATGGCTCGGCCGGCGGCAGATCGCCCGGCTGGACGCCGACCTGATGGCTCTGGCCGAACGTTATTTCGCCCCGACCGAACAGGCGGCAGTGGCGGCCAAAGGCGTGGCGCAGCGGCCGGAGGCCTTTTTACGCTTCTGGACTTTGAAAGAGGCGTACCTTAAGGCGCGGGGGGTGGGGTTGACTCTGCCGCTACGCGACTTCGCGTTTGAACTGGCAGATGAAGGTCGGATCAGCCTGCGGGCCGGTCCGGAGTTGGAGCCCGCGCCCGGCGAATGGCATTTCGCCCAGTTCTGGCCGACCGAGGCGCATTGCCTCGCCGTGGCCGCGCGTTTTGGCAGGTGACGACTGGCATGAAGCTGCTCTATTTTCACCAGCATTTCGGCACGCCTGAGGGGGCCAGCGGCCTGCGCTCCTACCGATTCGCCCGCGCCTTGGCGCGGCGCGGGCACGAGGTGACCGTGATCTGCGGCTCCTACGACCGTTGCCGGACAGGCCTGAGCGGAGCGTTCGAAAACGGGGTGCGGCGCGGCCGGGTCGAAAATTTCACCGTGATCGAACTGGACCTGCCGTACAGCAATCGCGACGGTTTCCTGCGGCGGATGGCGGTTTTTCTGCATTACGCCTGGCGTTGCGTGGGCCTGGCCCTGCGCCTGCCGGCGGATCTGGTCTTCGCCACCTCCACGCCCCTCACCGCCGCCTTGCCCGGCCTGGCGGCGGCTTGGCTGCGACGCAAGCCTTTTATCTTTGAAGTTCGCGACCCCTGGCCGGAACTGCCCAAGGCAATGGGGGTGGTCAAAAATCCGCTGATCCTGGCTGCGGCCGAACTGCTCGAATGGCTGGCCTACCGCAGCGCCCGGGCCTGCGTGGGCCTCTCGCCCGGTATCAGCGCGCACATCGTCGGCCACGGCGTGCCGGCCGAACGGGTCCGCACTCTCTCAAACGGTTGCGCGCTGGACATCTTTCGCCCGCAGCCTGCGGAAAGGAATCGCGGCCGCGGGTTGTTGGCCGTCTATACCGGTGCGCACGGCCGGGCCAACGGCCTGGACGCTTTGCTAGCCACGGCCGGTGAATTGCGGCGGCGGGGGCGGACAGATATTCGCCTTCAATTGGTGGGCGACGGCAGCGAGAAGCCGCGCTTG
>CAYMGG010000407.1:317-5386 GCA_964389915.1 uncultured Planctomycetaceae bacterium | reverse complement strand
AAAGTGGTGGGCGCACCGCCCAGCCGTCGGCCGCCCGGCAGCAGATCCCAAAGAATCTCGCCCATCCCCACGGCCGTTAACTGCGTAACCTCGGACATGATCCTTCCTTTTTCCGGGGGAACCTTTTCACAAGCAAAAAGCTTCCCCCGGGGGCCCTTCAAAAAACTCTCATCCGGCTTGGCAGTTTCGAGCGTTCAGATGGGCAGACTCAACGCCTGCACCATTTGCGGCCCACCCCAACCCTCCCCCGGAGGGGGAGGGAGATTATGAATCAGCGTCCTCATTTGCCGGCGAAGAGGGACATTTTCTTGATGTGCGGCGGATTGACGGCCTGGTCGCCGCGCACCTTCCAATTGGCCAGCTTGTCGAGCACGTCCAGCCCGTCGGTCAGTTCGCCGAAGGCGGTATACTGGTTGTCCAGGTGCGGCGCGTCGCCGTGCATGACGAAGAACTGGCTGCCGGCCGAATCGCGGTGCTGGCTGCGGGCCATGCTCAGCACGCCCCGGGCGTGATGATGGGAGTTGAATTCGGCGGGCAGGGAGAAGCCCGGGCCGCCGGTGCCGTCGCCGCGCGGGCAGCCGCCCTGAATCATGAAGCCCTTGATGATGCGGTGGAAAATCAGGTTGTCATAATACCCCTGGTTGACCAGGGCGGCGATGTTGGCCACGGTATTGGCCGCGATTTCCGGCAGCAGCTTGGCGTCCATGATGCCGGCGTCGGTTTCGAACCGCAACCCCAGGCTGCCGCCGCCCGTCACCGTCGCCTCGACCGCTGGCGTCTCCAGCTTGCCCCACAGCTTGCCCACGATCCGGACCGGACCGCCGGCCAAGGCCGGCAAGGCCACCTTGGCTTCCAGTTCGCCACCGGCCGGAAGTTCCACGTCCTTGATCGGCTCGGTTTCGTAGGGACCGCCATTGATGCGGGTATAGGTGAACTTGAGACCCTGGTCCATGGTCACGGCCAATTCCAGGCTGCCGCGGCCAAACTTGAGTTCCTTGACCTTGGTCGGCTTATCGCCGTTGTTCTTAACCTTGAAGACCAGATCCAAGTTCTCGCCCAGGCCCACTTCATTCTTGGCCACCGCCGCGCTCAGTTCCAGATCGCCGGCCAACGCCCAGCTACCCGCCAGGCAGCAGATCATCACCAAGACCAAGCAATACATCATTTCACTCCTTCCGAGTTGTGAGGCCGACCTCCGCAGCGGCCTGGATGCTTGAATGCGCCGGGTTGGAGGTATTCGCGGAACGAGACGGAGCTCGTTCCCTCCCAGCCCCAGCGCAAAAAGGACCGGCCTTCACGCCGGCCTGAAAACGATTCACTCTTCCGCCAATCCCGCCGCGCCGACCAGGGGCACGAAGATCACCTCCAGGTCCAGCCGGGATTGATAGAGTCCCTTCTCCACTCGGCCGAGTTCCAGCTTCTGCCGGCGTTTGCCCACGGGCGCGACCAGCACCCCGCCCTCGGCCAATTGGCGGCGTAGCGGCGCGGGCAGTTCCGGCGCGGCGGCGGTGACGATGATCCGGTCGAACGGCGCATCCTCCGGCCAGCCGACCGAACCGTCGCCGACCCGAAAATGCACCTTTTCCGTGAGTTTCAGCCGCTCCAGCCGCGCCTGAGCCGTTTCGGACAACTCGGCGAAGCGTTCGACCGTAAAGACCTCGGCCCCCAGGGCGGCGAGCACGGCGGTCTGATAACCCGAGCCGGTGCCGATCTCCAGCACGCGCAGGCCGGGCCGCAGTTCCAGCGCTTCGGTCATATAGGCCACAATGTACGGCTGGGAGATGGTCTGCCGGCAGGCGATACCCAGCGGCCGGTCGGCATAGGCCTCGTCCCAGTCGGCGGGCGAAATGAACTCGTGACGCGGCACTCCGCCCATCACCCGCAGCACCTCGGGATTGACGATACCCCGCCGGGCGAGTTGCTCGCGGGTCATCTGCGCGCGCTCGGCGGCGAAATCGAAAGGCGCCTCAGGCGTGGCCACGCAGGTCGACTCCCTTAAAACCAATCCGCCCTGGGCTTGAGAGAACTTTTTTGGAAAAAAGTTCTCTCAAACTCTTTCAAAAAACTTTATTCCAGCTTCGCCTGCTTCAGCGCTCATTGAGGGTGAAACAACTGGAACCTAGCCCGAGCCAAGCGATTTTTAGCGTTTTTCGACTACGGCCGCCGGCTGTTTTTGCCCGCCGGTGCGCAGCAGGCGCCAGACCAGGCGGATGAAGCGGATCGTGTCGGTCACGGGATTTATCTTGCTCACCTCGTCGGCGTAGACCGTGCTGATCGGGGCGTGGGCCACGCGTAGGCCGCCGCGGCCGGCGGCGACCAAAATCTCGCTCTCGAAATCGAAATTGCGCGAGAGTACGTTCAGCCGTTTCCAACCCGCAGTGCGGATCAGCCGGAACCCGCACTGGCTGTCGGGGATCTCGGCCCGGGCCAGCCAGGAGATGATCCGGCTCATCACCCGGTTGGTGACCCAGCGCACGAAGGGCATGTCCCGACAGTCGGCCATCCGGTTTCCGACCACCAGGTCGGCCGCCTCACCGGCGGCCACCAGCCGGCCGATCTCTTCAGGCATATGCTGACCGTCGCCGTCCAGGGTCACGGCCGCCTCGTAACCATTGGCCGCCGCCCAGTCCAGGCCTTCGGCCAGGGAGGCCCCTTTGCCCAGGTTGTAGCCGCGGGCCAGTACCACGGCCCCGGCCGCGCGGGCCCGCCCGGCCGTCTCGTCGCGCGAACCGTCGTCCACAACCAGCACTGCGGGCACCTGGGCCAGAGCCCGGGCGACCACGCCGCCAATCTTGTCCGCCTCGTTATACGTCGGAATCACGGCGCAAATTTTCACGGGCGCCACTCCTCCTCCCACAGCCGGTAGAAGACGCCCCACTCCTCGGGATGCCAGCGGATGGCCTCCTCAAAAACCCGGGCGTAGCGCTGGGTCAGTTCGCGCGCCAGCTCGCGCTTATCGCCATCGGAAGCCAGCGGCGGAAAGATCGGCGGCTCGAAGACCACGGTGAAGGCGTCGTTGGTCCTCCGCAGCGCAAAGCCCGGCACGATCGGCGCGCCAGTGGCGATGGCGAACCGGGCCGGCCCCTGGGGAAAACGGCAGGGCTTGCCGAAAAAATCGACCTCGATCCCTTGTTCGGTCGGGTCGCGGTCGCCCAGCATGCCGACGATTTCCTTGTTGCGCAGGGCGCGCATGACCTGGGTCGGGGCGGTCATCATGTCGATCACGTGCAGGCCCATGCTCTCGCGCTCGCGCATGAACAGGTTATTGATCCGCCCGTAGCGGTGCATGGCGGCGACCACGTTCACCTTGTAGCCGCTGAGCATGGCCAGCGCCCCGGTGCCCAGCTCCCAGTTGGAAAGGTGCGCGGTCAAGAGGATGCAGCCCTTGTCCTGGGCCAGGGCGCTCTCGATGTGCTCCTGGCCCTTGATGGCCACGCACCGTTCGACATAGGCCTTGTCGAAGGTGCGAATGCGGAAGAATTCGGTCAGGTACTTGCCGAAATTGCGGAAGATCCAGCGGGCCTCGAAAGCGATGCGCTCCTCGCTAGCCCCGGGCAGCACCTGGCGCAGATTGGCCTTGACCGCCTCCCGCCCGCGCGGGTCCAGGAGGCCGTAATTGAGATCCGCCACCCGCAGCGCCACCCAATAAAGAAACCGGCCGGGCAAAATCTTGCACAGGCCGATGATGGTCATGAAACCAATGTAACGCAGATACTCTTTCCACATGTTCGGTTCGGCCGCCCTAAGTACAGTTCCCCTATTGTCAGCGCTTTAGGCGCTCGAAGCGGCGGGACCGGCGTCGCCGCCGGTCCCCGGTCCGCCCCCCCCCCTGTCGACGGGACGTCAAAAGACTAAGCGTACTGATCGGCCACCCCGCTGGCAACCCTTTACCGCGCGATTTCATCATCCCGAAAGTTGTCATTGCCTTCCGACCGGCGAAAGGGATAATCAGAAGGTTATCTACAGGCGTTTCAGAAGATTAAGGACCGCCCGCGCATGCGCGCCCTTGCCCGAACCTTCGTTCTTGCCACCGGCCTGGCCTTAGCGCTGGTCGCCGCGCCTGGAGCCCTCGGCGCCGGCGAAACCAAGCCGGAGGAAGCCAAAGCCCCCCCCAAGCCTCCGCCGGGCCTGGAGCTCAAGGAAAAATACCTGGGCTACGCCCCCGGCGGCAGCCAGGTCATGCTCGACGCCTGCGCGCCGCTGCACGTGGTCCTGACCAATCATCTGGACGATCCCTTCGCCGGCCGGCTGGTCTGCCAGCTGACCGACCGCCGCCGCCTCAACAGCACCGTCACCACCGCTTCCACCCCGGTCATCGCCGCCGGACACAACACGACCAAGCATCTGATGCTGCACGTTTATCTGCCGCCCCGCGATTCGCAATGGAATCTGCGGGTGCGCCTGGAGTCGGCCGCCGGGCAGACCGTGGCCCAGTTCGAACCCAAACTTTCGGGCCTGACCCGCGAAACCCTGACCTTCGCCAAGAACGACGCCGAGACCATCACCCAGGACGAACTCTTCCTCGTCCTCTCGCCCAGCGATAAATACAACCTGCCGCTCCTGCGGCCCGAGTTGCCGGCTGTGCCCAAAGGGCAGCCGCAGATCGTCGCCCGCCGGCGCAATTGCGTGACGGCTAAGGCCGAGAGCCTGCCCCGCCGGAGTATCGGCTATTCGGGCGTCTCCACCGTGGTCTGGGACGGACTGGAGCTGGAAAAACTCGATCCCGAACCGGCCGAAGCCCTGCGCGATTACGTCGCCTCCGGCGGCCACCTGGTGCTGGCCGTAGGCGGTGACCGGGCGGCCCTGATGCGCGGGCCGCTGGCCGCCTTTCTGCCCGCGCCGATCAAATCGGACGCCGAGCTGGACCTGGGGCAGAGACTTTTGGGCCTGCCGCCCGGAATGCCGGCCGCGGCCGCCGAACTGACCCCCACGCCCGAATGCTGGTGCTTGCAATACCTGCCGGCCAATGAAAAACGCGGCGAGATCTGGCGCTGGATCAAGGAACCGATGCGCCGGCCGCTGGCCCTGCGGTACGATTATGGCGCGGGGATGGTTACGCTGGTGGCCTT
>CAYMGG010000407.1:0-307 GCA_964389915.1 uncultured Planctomycetaceae bacterium | reverse complement strand
CTGCAACTGCCGCCGCTCGCGGACAAAGATACTCCGGCCCAAAAGACCGCCCGGCAGAAATGGGACAACCTGGCCGAAGCCCTCTTCGCCCGCGACCACGATTTTCTCCAGGAGCAGACCCGCCCGGAGTTTCGCCAGGCGGCGCTCGACTACCTGGGCGAGACGGGCACCAAACAGGTGCCGCCCGTGCGGATCATCGCCCTCTTCCTGGCCGGCTATCTGCTGGTCCTGGGGCCGCTCAGCTATACCCTGTCCCGCCGCGGCGGCCGGGTGGAACTGGCCTGGCTCTTCACCCCGCTGACGGCGG
>CAYMGG010000406.1:2852-5431 GCA_964389915.1 uncultured Planctomycetaceae bacterium | reverse complement strand
AGTTCGCGCGTCATCGCTCTTCTCCTTCATAAGGTCCTGAAGGTAAGATCGACCTGCTTTCGGTAAAAGTTGAGCGTATTTCGTCATTTTGTTAGAGCTTCTAAGAAACCAAGGGAGAGTTTTAAAAAAAGGTCCAGGGAACCTTTTTCGCCAAAAGGCTCCCTGGTAAACGGACATAATCAGCGGTGGTTGCGACTACTCGCCCAGTTCGACGAAAACCTGGTGAGCTTCGCGGATCGAAGCGCAGATTGAGAGGGCCTTGACGTTGGCCGGCGCGCGCATGAACTGGGCGATGTTCTTAAGCGCGGTCAGGTGGAGCGAAGGATCCTTGCTGGAGGAGACCAGCAGGAAGACATAATTGACCGGCGCGCCGTCGAGCGGATCGAAGCCCGTGCCCTCGCGCAGCCGGGCGAAAGCGGCCACCGCGCCGTCGAGGAAATTGACCCGCCCGTGCGGCAGGGCCAGACCTCCGCCCACAGCCGTGCTGCCCTTGGCCTCGCGCTCCAACACGGCCTGGCGCACCAACGGCGCTTGCGCGGCGGAGAAACGGCCCGAAGCGGTCAGCCCCGCCAGCAGGGCGTCGAGCACCTGGGGCCGGTCCTGATCCTGCGGATCGAGCAGAATTCCCTCCAGCGGAATCAAATCAGCCAAACGCGGCAGGGTCAGGGGCATGCTTGGTTCCTCCTCGAAGAAGACCTCACCCCCGGGGGCGGCCCTCCGACCCGGGCTGGCCGCCCGGTCGGAAGGGAGGCGAGCTTCGCTCCCGGATGACGCATTTTCAATCGCAGAACCGCCCGCACCTTATTAGTGGCGTGCGGCCGGCGATCGTCACGACTTTTTTCAGCGCGCGGCCAGCTTGGCGCGGATGCGCTTCAGGCTGAAGAGGCTCTCGCGCTCCATCTCCTCCAGCCGCGACTGGATGAAGTTGCGCTCCTCCTCCAGTTGCGGAATGACCTTGATCTCCAGAGCGTTCACCCGGCGCTTGGTCCGTTCGACCTCGTCGAGCAGCGCGCTCACCTTGGCCTCGGCGGCGGCGTAACCGATCAGCTTGCCGGTCAGCTCGTCGGCCGCCCGCGAGGCCAGCCGGTTCTGAGGGATCTCGCCGGGCGCGAACTGCTCGCCGCCGGCGGCGCTGAGCGTGAACTCGGGCAGCTTCACGCCCATGTAGCTGCGGATGACCGGCTCCACATTCAGCCGGCCGGCCCGGGTGAAGGCATAGCTCCAGGTGCCGTAGCGGCCGGCGACCATCTCGGCCAGGGCGATGGCTTTCTCGGCCGCGCGGCGGGCCTCTGCGGCGGCCGCCTGGGCCAGCCGATAGGCGTCGATAGCCTTGAACAATTCCACCATCAGCGACTCGCGCTTGCGTTCGAGCAGCTTGTGGCCGCGCCGGACCATGGCCAGCCGGCGCTTGACGGTGCGCAGTTCCGCCCGGGTGGGCTTGACGTCCTGCCTCATTTACCGTCGGCCTTTCCATGCAGGAAGCGGTTGATGAGCGCCTGGTCGATACGGGTCAGCGCCTTCTCCGGCACGAGCCGGAAGAGCTCCCAGGCCAGATCGAGGGTGAACTCGATGGCCCGGTTCTCGTAGGCCCCCTGGCGGATGAAGCGGTCCTCGAAGGCCTCGGCGAAATCCAGGATCGCCCGGTCGCGCTCGGTCAAGCTGTCGCGGCCGACGATGGCCGCCAAGCCCCGCAGTTCCAGGCCTTCGGCGTAGAGGCTGTAGCACTGGTCGGAGACGGCCTTGTGGTCCTTGCGGGTGTGCTTCTCGCCGATGCCCAGGCCCATCAGCCGCGAGAGGCTGGGCAGCACGTTGACCGGCGGATAGACGCCCTGCCGCTGCAACTCGCGGCTGACCACGATCTGGCCTTCGGTGATGTAGCCGGTCAGGTCCGGAATCGGGTGGGTGATGTCATCGCCGGGCATGGTCAGGATCGGGATCTGGGTGATCGAGCCGGGGCGGTCCTTCACGCGGCCGGCGCGCTCGTAAATGCTGGCCAGGTCGGTATACATGTAGCCGGGATAGCCGCGCCGGCCGGGCACTTCTTCGCGGGCCGAGCCGACCTCGCGCAGGGCCTCGCAGTAGTTGGTCATGTCGGTCATGATGACCAGAACCTGCAACCCCAGGTCGAAGGCCAGAAACTCGGCCGCGGTCAAGGCCACCTTCGGGGTGAGCAGTCGTTCGACGGCCGGGTCGTCGGCCAGATTGAGGAAGACCACCGAGTTGGAGAGCGCGCCGGTGCGGCGGAAGTCGTCCATGAAGGTCCGGGCTTCCTCGTTGGTGATGCCCATGGCGGCGAAGACCACGGCGAACCGCTCGTCCTTGCCGCGCACGGCGGCCTGGCGGGCGATCTGCAGGGCGATGTCGTTGTGGGGCAGGCCCGCGCCGCTGAAGATGGGCAGCTTCTGGCCGCGCACCAGGGTGTTCATCCCGTCGATCGAGGAGATGCCGGTCTGGATGAACTCGCGCGGCGTGCCCCGGCGGTAAGGATTGATGGCCAGGCCGAGGATGTCGCGCTTGTCGTCGGAGAGGATGGCCGGCACGTGGAGGACGACTTCGTCCTCGCTCGGGCACGCCTGCAG
>CAYMGG010000406.1:0-2842 GCA_964389915.1 uncultured Planctomycetaceae bacterium | reverse complement strand
CGGAGAGGATGGCCGGCGCGCCGTCGAGTGGCCGGCCGGCGCCGTCGAGATTGCGCCCCAGCAGCTCCTCTGCCACGGGCAGGGCGAAGGGCTCGCTCAGGAAGACCGAGCCGGCCGAGGCGTCCAGCCCGTCGGTGCCCTCGAAGACCTGGACGACTACGGTCTTGTCCGAGGTGTCGAGCACCTGGCCGTGCTTGATCGTGCCGTCGGCCAGCAGGATCTCGACCATCTCGCCGTAGACGACGGTCTGGGTGTCGGTGAAGAAGGCCAGCGGCCCGCGCACCGTGCTGACGGTGCGGTATTCGGTGCGGATCATGAACGTTCTCCCTGGCCGGCGGCGGCCGCGACCGGCTTCGCCAAGGCCTCGATCTCCTGCGGCAGCTGCGTCAGCAGCCGCGTCAAAATCTCGTCGCGTTCCTTTTCAAAGCGCGACCGGGCCAGCGTGGTCAGGCTGGCCAGACCGGACAGGTCGGCGAGCTTCGCCCCCCGGCGCAAGGCCTCGCCGCCCCGCTCGTGGAAGAGCAGGATCGTGCGCAGCAGCAGGGCCTGGGTCTTGAGCGGACAGTAGGCGTCGACCGCGTGATAGGCGTTCTGCTGGAGGAAGACCTCGCGCAGCAGGCGGCCGGTTTCCAGGACCAGCCGCTCGTCGTCCGGCAGGGCGTCGGCGCCGACCAGCTGGACCACGTCCTGCAACTCGGACTCCTTCTGCAACACGGCCATGCCCTTGGTCCGCAGGACCGGGAAGTCCTCGCCCACGTTGGCAAGGAACCAGGGCTTGAGGGCGTCCAGATAGAGCGTGTAGCTGGTCAGCCAGTTGATGCTGGGGAAGTGACGGCGGTGGGCCAGGCGCGCGTCCAGGCCGAAGAAGACCTTGGCGATGCGCAGCGTGTTCTGGGTCACCGGCTCGGAGAGGTCGCCGCCGGGAGGGCTGACGGCGCCGATGGCGGTGATCGAGCCTTCCGCGCCGCCCAAAGTCTTGACCGAACCGGCCCGTTCGTAGAACTGGGCCAGACGGGTCGAGAGATAGGCCGGATAGCCTTCCTCGCCGGGCATCTCCTCCAAGCGCGAGGAGATCTCGCGCATGGCCTCGGCCCAGCGGCTGGTGGAGTCGGCCATCAGGGCCACGTCATAGCCCATGTCGCGATAGTATTCGGCGATGGTCATGCCCGTGTAGACCGAAGCCTCGCGGGCCGCCACCGGCATGTTCGAGGTGTTGGCGATCAGGATCGTCCGCTCCATGAGCGGCCGCCCCGAGTGCGGGTCGGTCAGCTCCGGGAACTCGGTGAGCACCTCGGTCATCTCGTTGCCGCGCTCGCCGCAGCCGATGTAGACCACCACCCGCGCGTCGCTCCAGCGGGCCAGCTGCTGCTGGGTCACGGTCTTGCCGCTGCCGAAGGGGCCGGGGATGGCCGCCGCACCGCCCTTGGCCAGGGGGAAGAAGGTGTCGATCACCCGCTGGCCGGTGCTGAGCGGCGTCACGCAGGGCAGACGCTCGCGGGTCGGGCGCGAGATGCGCACCGGCCATTTCTGGGCCAGGCGCACCTCGACCAGCTCCTCGTGGCCGCGCCGGCGCAGCAGGCTGGAGGTGTCGGGCAGGATCTCCAGGCGACAGACCACCTCGTCGATGGTGAACTCGCCGGAGCGGATCTCGACCACCCGGGCCGGCCGCATGGTCGGCGGAGCCATGACCCGGTGCTCGATCATCGGCGTCTCGGCCACGGTGCCCAGCACCCCGCCGGGCGAAACCAGGTCGCCGCGCTTGACCGTAGGCTCGAAGCGCCAGCGCTTGGCGCGGTCGAGCGCCGAGGCTGAAGCGCCGCGGCTGAGGAAGTCGCCGGTGTCGGCGGCCAGGCTCGGTAGCGGCCGCTGGATGCCGTCGTAAATCTGGGTCAGCAGGCCCGGTCCCAGTTCGACCGAGAGGCTCGCGCCCGTGGCCCGGACCGGCTCGCCCGGCCGCAGACCGGTGGTGTCCTCATACACCTGCACGACCGCCTTCTCGCCCAGAAGCTGGACCACCTCGCCCAGCAGGCCTTCTTCGCCGACCTGCACCACCTCGTACATGGCCGGCCGACTGCCCGTCACCGTGACCACTGGTCCGGAGATGCGGACGATCCGGCCGACCTGCGCCGCTTCATTCTTCGCCATCGGTTCTCACCTTTATGCCTTGGGCGCGAGCAGATCCGCGCCGATTACTTGTCGCACCCGCCGCCGCAGAGCCTCGTTGCCGGCCGGGCTCTGGGCCACCACCTTGGGCCGCACCGAGAGGAAGGCCCGTCGGGCCAACTCCGCCGGCAGCCGCCCCACCAGCGATTCTTCAACCATAATCACGCCCACATCCGGGGCGACCAGCGCCGCTTCCAACGCAGCCGGCAGGCTTTCGGCGTCGGCGTGCCCCGCCTGCGCCCCGCCCAACTGCATCAGCCGCATGAAATCTCGCCCGCCCAGGGCCAGAATCTTCGCCATGCTCTTCCTCTAGTAAACCAGCGAGGCCTGAGTGGCCTCCCGCGATAACCCGGCCTGCCGCGCGGCGGCCAGAGCCCAGAGATTTCGCCCCTCGATCTCGATCAGCAGGCAGTAGCCCAGCAAAGCGCCGGTCGTGGGCTGCGGAGAGCGCACCGCCGCACGCGCCGCCTCGAGCACCGCCTGCCGGGCGGCCGACTCGATCCGGGCCGGATCGCCGGCGGCCCCTTCGGCCAGCCGCAGATCCCCCAGCGCCCGCCGGCCCGAAAGCTGCCGCAAGCCCGGCCCCAGATCCGGCGCGGCCGCCAGCTCGCGGATGCCGGCCTCGTCGGCCCAGACGCCCACCGGCACCAGGCGCGAGACGATCCCTTCCGGCGAGAGT
>CAYMGG010000405.1:0-5456 GCA_964389915.1 uncultured Planctomycetaceae bacterium | reverse complement strand
CGGGGGGGTGATCCTCCACCTGGCTGGGGCCGAGCCCCTGCCCCTGGGGCGGACGCTGCTGGCCTGGTTCTTTGGCGGCGGCACCTTCTTCGCCCTGACCTTCATGACCACCGAGCCGGTCACCGCCCCGATGCACAAGTCGGCCCGCTGGGTCTACGGCCTGCTGATCGGCCTGCTGACCGCGATCATCCGTTCGCTCTCGGTCTTCCCCGAAGGCTGGATGTTCGCCATCCTGCTGGGCAACACCTTCGGACCGGCCATCGAAATGGCTTTCGTCGAATGGGACGCGCGCCGCGCGGGGAGGCAGCCGGCCTCATGAACGAAAATCGCTTCCTGACCGTCGGCTTCGCCATGCTGGTCACCGCCGTCTGCGTGGGGGCCGTCAGCAGCCTAAACCACTTCCTCGCCCCGCTCAAGACCGCCAATCGGCAGCTGGCCACCCAGCGGGTGATCCTCGAACTGGGCGGCCTGGTCAAGCCCGCAGAGTCCCTCACCCCCGCGCAGGGCCGCGAGTATTTTGCGCAACAGGTGCGGACCGTCGAACTGGCCCCGCAGGCCACGGCCGACGCCGCCCCACCGATCGGGCCGACCCAGACCGTCTTCCTGGTCCGCCGGGCGACGGGCGGGCCGGTGGCGGTGGTGCCGGTGGCCGGCCCCGGCTTCTGGGACCGGATCGCCGGCTATGCGGCCCTGGATCTGGAGCGCAAGACCATCCTCGGTCTGCGCTTCACCCAGGAGGCCGAAACGCCCGGGCTGGGCGCGCGTATCGAGGAGGAGTGGTTCCTGGCCCAGTTCGTCGGCCGGCCCTACGACCGGCCGGACGCCGATGGCCGGCGGCTGCGCCTGGTGCCGCCGGGCACCAAGAACGGCGAGACCCAGGTCGACGCCATCACCGGGGCGACCGAAACCAGCCGGGCGGTCGAAAATCTGCTCAACCGCTCGCTGAAGCTTTTCCTGGATCTTGACGGCCCGGCGCGCCTGCTGGCGGAGGAGAAAAAATGAGCGCCACCCCGACCCCGACCGGCTGGTCGGCCTTCCGCCGGATGATTTGGCAGGAGAACCCGGTCTTCGTCCAGATCCTGGGCATCTGCTCGGCCCTGGCCGTCACCAATCTGGTCTACAACACCCTGATCATGTGCCTGGGCCTGATCTTCACCACCAGCCTGAGCTGCCTGACCGTGTCGCTGCTGCGCGAGGTCACTCCGCGGCGCGTGCGTATGATGACCCAGGTGCTGATCATCGCCGCCTACGTGATCCTGGTGCAGATCTGCCTCGACGCCTACCTGCCCGACATCAGCAAGCAACTGGGGCCCTACGTGGGCCTGATCATCACCAACTGCATCGTCATGGGCCGCTGCGAGGCCTTCGCCGCCGGCAACCGGCCCCTGCCGGCCTTCTGCGACGGGCTGGGCGCGGGCTGCGGCTATTCGCTGGTGCTGCTGGCCGTGGCCCTGGTCCGCGAGCCGCTGGGCATGGGCACCCTGTTCAAGGGCTCGCCGCTGGAGCTGACCGTGCTGCCCGCGGGCTGGACCCACTGGAACCTGATGATCATCGCGCCCAGCGGCTTCTTCTGCCTGGCCGGCTTCATCGCCCTGGCCCGGACGATCAACGCCGCCCAAGCCCAGAAAGGCCGGCCATGACCCCCGAACTCAGCCCGCTGGTGATCCTCCTGGCGGCCATGATCACCAACAACATCCTGCTCTCCTACTTCCTGGGGATGTGCTCGTTCCTGGCCGTCTCCAAGCAGATGTCCAGCGCCCTGGGCCTGGGCACGGCGGTGGTCTTCGTCTCGACCTTCACCGCCGGGCTCAACTGGGCGGTCTACCACTATCTGCTGGCGCCCTACGGGCTGGAATATTTGCAGACCATCGCCTTTATCGTGGTGGTGGCCGCCTTCGTCCAGATCGTGGAGATGGCCATCGAACGGGTCAGCACCCTGCTCTACATGGCCCTGGGCATCTTCCTGCCGCTCATCACCGTCAACTGCGCCATCCTGGGCCTGGCCCTCTTCATGGTCATCCGCCAGTACGATTTCTGGCAGAGCGTGGCCTTCGGCACGGGCTGCGGAGCCGGCTGGATGCTGGCCATCGTCGCCCTGGCCGGCATCCGCGAGAAGATGAAGAAGCGCTCCAAGGTCGTTCCCGCCCTGGAGGGCGCGGGCATCACCCTGATCGTGGCGGGCCTGATGGCCATGGCCTTCATCGGTTTCAGCGGCGTGGTGCGGATCAACTGAGGATCAAGCCATGAACGAAATCCTGCTCGCCACCGGCCTGATGACCGCGCTCAGCGGCGCGCTGAGCGTCCTGCTCCTGATCGCCGAGCGTTTTTTCGCCGACTACGGCGAATGCGCCATCGACGTTAACCAGGGCGAACGGACCATCAAGGCCAAGGGCGGCAACCACCTGCTGGGCACGCTGAGCGAGAAGAAGCTCTTCCTGCCCTCGGCCTGCGGCGGCCGCGGCAGTTGCGGCGTCTGCAAATGCAAGGTCACCGCCGGCGGCGGTCCGCTCCTGCCCACCGAGACCCCCTACCTGAACGATACCGAGCGCCAGAGCCAGGTCCGCCTGGCCTGCCAGGTGAAGGTCAAGGGCGACATCCGCATCGAAATCCCGGAAGAGCTGCTGGCCATCCGCGAATACCAGACCACGGTCGAGCGCCTGACCGATCTGACCTACGACATCAAAGGGCTGCGCTGCCGCCTGCCGGAAGGCGAAAGGGTCAAGTTCAAGGCCGGGCAATACGTGCAACTGGTGGCCCCGCCCTACGACAAGCTCCGCCAGGCCACGACCCGCGCCTACTCGATCGCTTCGGCCCCGTCAGACTCCGGCGCCATCGAGCTCATCGTCCGGCTGGTGCCCAACGGCATCGCCACGACCTATGTCTTCAAGCATCAGCGCGAAGGCGGGCCGCAGACCCTGATCGGCCCCTACGGCGACTTCTTCCTGCGCGACACCACCCGCGAGATCGTCTGCATCGCCGGCGGTTCGGGCCTGGCCCCGATCCGCAGCATCGTGCTGGACATGATCGACCGCGGCATCAGTAACCGCCCGACCGCGTTTTTCTTCGGCGCGCGCACCGAGCGCGACCTCTATTACGTCGAGGAATTCGGCGAGATCTCCCGCCAGCACCCCTGGTTCCGCTTCATTCCCGCGCTCTCGGCCTCGACCGATCCCAACTGTCCTTACGAACAGGGCCTGATCACCGACGTCGTCAAACGCCATTACGCACGCCTGGATAATCACGAAGCCTATCTCTGCGGCAGCCCCGGCATGATCGACGCCTGCATCAAAACGCTCACCGCGCAGGGCATGCCGGAGAGCCTGATCTATTACGACAAATTTTCCTGAGGACGGCCATGAAACAAACGCCCCAACTCGATCAGGTCCAGGCCCGGATGCAACCGGGCGTCATCACCCTGGACGGTTTTCTCGGCGCGGACCCGCGCAAACTCGCCGACATCCTGGCCGAGGACGCCCAGACCGTGGCCGAGCGCGGCGTGACCCACGCCCAGATCGCCCGCCGCCTGCGGGCGCTGACCGAAGCCGGCCGGGATCTGATGGAGGAGGAGGTGGAGGTCGAAGGGCGCTACCGCGTCACGGTCCGCGACGACCGCGGCGTCTGCCCCAGCCCCTGGGGCGACGGCAACTTCGGCAAGGGCGACGTGCAACTGGCCGATCCGCAGACCGGACGCTCATTCCGCTGGAACGAACTGAGCGTCCACATGGTCGAAGCCTACGGCTTCTACTCCGGCCGCGGCAGCTCCTATCGCCTCGACCCGGCCGAACTGATCGCCACACTCGAATTGCGGCCCGAAGCGGAATGACCGCCTTTTCCGGGAATTACCTTTTTACAAAAAAGTCACCCCTGAATCGCTGAATTTGCGCGCTATTTGGCCGCCGCCGGCAGCAGTTTTTCCGCCGCGAGCAGGCCCATGACCGCGGCCGCCGTTGCCGTCGCGTCTGGTTCGTTCCGCTCCGGGGTGGGGCGGAACGCCCCCAGCGGGGCGTCGGCTTTGGCGAAGCGCAACAGATCGTATTCATCCTTGATCTGAACTTGCAGCAGATAGCGGGCCCCCGCCTGAACCGCCAGCCGCAGCCGTGGCCCGATCTCCCGTTCGCCCAATTCGGCCGCCAAGGCGGCCGCATCGGCCAGAGCCGCCACAGCCAGGCCGGTGTGTACCGTCAGGTCGCCCTCTTCCGCCTCGTCCTTGCCGGGCGCAAAAGAGCCGAACTCGTCGTGCGCGACGAAACGCCCGCGGAACTCCTCGCGCACGCGCTGGCCGGCGGCCAGCAGCTGCGCCATGGACAGGGCGGCGTCGGCCGCCTCCTGCCGCCGGGTGGCGTGATAGAAGGCCACCGCGGCGCGAATATGGTAGGGCCAGGCCGCCGCCGCCAGCTGGCCGGACTCGAATTTGCGCCGATAATGGCGCATGCCGGCCAGCACCTTTTCCGCCAGCCCCTCCTGGCCGACCGGACCCATCGCCGCCGCCAACGCCCATTGCGCCAGGCCGGCCTGGAGGTCGGCATCCACGCTGGCCTCGTCGGAAGGCGCGAACTTGTCGGCCACATAGCTCCCGTCGGTCCGCCATTGGCCGAGAAGAAAAGTGATGAGCGCCCCGCGTTGGGCCGGAACCGCGACCTGATCCGCCTCGGTCCCCAGGGCCAGGACCGCCAGAAGCGCGGCGGCCGCCGTCCCGGTATTGACCCCTTCGCCCAGGCGCAGATAACCGCCCCCGCCCCGCGGATCCTCGCGATAGCAGTTTTTGAACAAGGTCTTGAGTTGCTCGGCAGCCTTGAGCTCCCCGTCGGGGAAACGCAGGCCCATTTCCGCCCAGGCCTTGAGCTCCAACGGCACCCAGGCTTCGGCCCCCCCCGTCTTGAGTTCGGTTTTTTTGCGGTTTGCGGCCGCCGCAGCCAGCCAGAACTTGCTGCGGACCAGCGCGCCTTCCGCCGCCAGCCGGTCGACGCTTTCCGTCTTGATGAGCCGACCGAGCCGATAGAGCTCTTCCGGCCGGTCCGCCCCGGGCAACAGCGCCAGTTGCACGGCCGGCCGCAGGCTAGCCTGGAGCCCTTCATCCTCGGCCAGCAGCTTGAGCCGTTCCTGCACTCCGGACTTGCCGGCCGGGAGCAGTTCTTCGGCCAGGGCCTGAAGGCACGCCCGCCAATCGCCTCCGCCCAGCAGGATCTGCGCCCCGCTGCGCCGCACGACCCGCCCCCGGTATTCGAACCCCAGGCCCGTCTCCCCCGGGGCGGTGACGCGCCGCAGCAGCATCGGCACGGGGCGCAAAGGCGCGGCCAATTCCCGGGGGGCCAGAAAGACCTCGACCAGCAGCGCGGCGCTGCGAATCTCGCCCGGGGCCAACTGCCCGGCCGCCCGCGCGCCGGCCAGCCGCAGATTGCCGGCCATGGTCGCTCCCTCCCCCGCCGCTTCGCCCAACACCTGGCCCTCGCGCAGCA
>CAYMGG010000404.1:0-5458 GCA_964389915.1 uncultured Planctomycetaceae bacterium | reverse complement strand
AGAGTTTTTTGGAAAGGGCCCGGGAAAACCTTTTTTGCAAAAAAGGTTTTCCCGGAAATGGAGTACCGCGCCCAAAGGAAGAAGCCATGAGTTACCTGGGACTGGACATCGGCACCAGCGGGTGCAAGGCCGTGGTCTACGGCGAGTCCGGCCGGCGGTTGGCCGGGGCACACCGGGCTTATCCGGTGCAAGCGCCGCAGCCCGGTTGGGCCGAACTCGATTCGGACCAGGTGCTGGCCGCCTGCCGGGAGGTGATCCGCGAGGCCGCCGGCCAGGCCGGTGAACCGGTCCGGGCGCTGGGCGTTTCCAGTCAGGGCGAGGCCTTCACGCCCGTGGATTCCGCCGGCCGGTGCCTGGGGCGGGCGATGGTTTCTTCCGACTCGCGGGCGGCGGAGTTGATGGCTGATTTCACCGAACGATTCGGGGTGAAGAAGCTTTATCAAATCACCGGCCACACGCCCGCGCCGCTCTTTTCCTTGTTCAAGCTGCTCTGGCTGAAGGCGCATGAGCCGGAAATCTGGGCGCGGAGCGCCAAGTTTCTCTGCTTCGAGGATCTGCTTCAACAGAGCCTGGGATTAGAGCCGGCCCTGGGTTGGTCGCTGGCCGGGCGGACGCTGCTGTTTGACGTGAAGCGGCATGTCTGGAGCCGGGAGATTCTGGACGCGGTCGGCTTGGACGAGAGCCGGCTGGCCCGGCCGTTGGCCGGCGGGACGGTTGCGGGCGAAGTGTCACGGGCGGCGGCCGCGCGGTTCGGGCTGCCGGCCGGAGTGAAGGTGGTCTGCGGCGGGCACGACCAGGGCTTGGCCGCGCTGGGCGCGGGCGTGTGCCAGGCCGGCACGGTCATGTACGCGGCCGGCAGCGTGGAGTGCGTCTGCCCGGTGGTGGAGCGGCCGGTTCTGAATGCGACCCTGCGGCGTAACAATCTCTGTTGTTACGACTACTGCCTGCCCGGCCTTTATTGCTCCGTGGCCTACAGCCTGACCGGCAGCAATCTGCTGCAATATTTTTTGGAGCAGTTCGGGCAGGCCGAGCGGCAGGCGGCGGGTGGCGAGTCGGGAGGGGCATATGAGCGGTTGCTGGCGCAACTGCCGGCCGAACCGACCGAGTTGCTAGCCTTGCCGTATTTTACGCCTTCGGGCACGCCGTATTTCGATTCACGCACGCCGGGCGCATTGATCGGCTGGCGGTTGTCGACCAGCAAGGGCGAGGTGCTTAAGGCTCTGTTGGAGGGCGTGGCCCTGGAAATGCGCTTGAATCTGGAGTTGCTCGAAAGCTCGGGGTTTCGAATCGAAAGATTGATCGCCACCGGCGGCGGCATGCGCAACCCGGCGCTGGTCCAGCTCAAGGCCGACGTGCTGGGCCGGCCGCTAACGACCTTGGCGGTGGAGGAGGCCGGCTGCCTGGGCGCGGCCCGGTTGGCGCAGCGGGCTCTGGGCGAAGAGGCACGAGCAAGCGAAGCGGAAACGGCCGGGATGGAGGTCCGCCCCGATCCGCATCGTGCGGCGCAGTACCGGCGGAAGTTCGCGCAATACCGCGAGCTCTATCCGGCGGTGCGGCGGTTGAATGAGAGGTTGGCGGCGGTGTCGTAACGGGCGGCAACCGAGGCTAACGCGACTCAAATAAAACGAAAAAATATTTCGCGAAAGCCTTGACAAATAAAACTGATGGGATATAGTCTTTGATGGGTGCCGTGAGCGGGTGCGAGAAAGCCCCCGGCGGTTTGGCCCCCCGTGCGGAGGACCCGGTTTTCCCTCCGCTGTACGGAGTCTGGCGACGGTCATGGAGGAGGCAGTCAGCGTTTAAGCGTCTCTTGTGCGGCAAGTGTGTGTGGCTCATTTCGCAACACTGGCAAGAAGGTTCGTTTAAGCGGTTCTGTACTGCGGTAATTGTGGTGTGGTTGCTTCTGCGTCTCGGTGCATTGGCACCTGTATCACCAAAGAAGCGGCCTTCTCCTGGCGTACGTCGGCTCCTCTTCTGCGCTCAAGTGGCGCTCGAATGGCAGCGAACTTGGGCAGGGCTAGCGGGACTCCCCACTGAGTCCCGCTAACTTTTTTAGGTCACTTTTTTCAGACCTGTCTTCGGAATCGATCCGGCGACCAAAAACATATCATATCAATTCAAGTTAATATCCATCGAATAGGCGCAAAATCCATCCGCGCCGAATTTGTCTATCTGGACATTCGAAACGGCAAGCGGGGCGAGAGTTTTTTGGAGGGGGCAGGGGAACCTTTTTTGCAAAAAAGGTTCCCCTGAAACGGCCTCAATTAACTGGAATTGATATCGGGGGGAGGCCTGGGAAAAGAGGCCGATTCTTCCCTTCCACTGCGGCTGATCGCGGCGGCCGGCTCGAGCCGGTTGACCGGGCAGGACTGAGCGGCCCGGCTTTCACGGCACCCGTGGTAATTGCAATTTTAGCGGGGCGGCGCAAGCGCCGCCCCGTTTTCGTTGAACCGACCCTTTTGCGCCTGCCCGGCGTTTCTCGTCAGCCGCGATTTTCTCCCGCGGGCAAAATGATTTGAAAAGCCCGCTCAAGCCAGTATTGAGAAGTGCGGCCGCGTATCGCCGTCACGAAGGGCGACGAGCAGCTTGGTGAAATTGGACGACATCTGGGCTAACCTGAGCAGCAGTTTCTCCTGCCCGCAATCCAGCCCTGAGTTTTTCACCTGCACGTTTCCCCGCTTGTCGACGGAAAATTCCGCGTCTTTGGAGAGCTTGACCGAAATGGAGTCGGCCAGCTTCGCCGCCGCCACGTCGACCAGATGTTCATATAGCCGATTCCGGTGGTAAAGATAATTGGCCGCGACCGTGGCCTCGCCGGCTTTCTCGCCTGAAGTCAGAGCCCGGTCCAGCTCATCGTATAGCTTCTGGGCTCCGGGGCTCTGGGTGGTGTCGAGCAGAGCGTTGATCTTGTCGATCACCGACTGGTGCTCGGCGGTGGCGTTGCCCGTGACGACCAGCTTCTGATCGATTTTGGCGGCGCCGCTGTATTTGTACGAACGGGACAGGGCCAGAAGCTGGGCATCGGCCTTGATGCCGTTCTGGTCCAGGGTGTCCTGGAGGTCGGACTCGAATTGTTCGATCAAGGCGGGATTAGCGCCATAATATCCCGGTTCGCTGGACTGGGAGAAGAAGGTCGGCTGTAGGTGGACCAGATTCAGCGGATCGCTTTTTAGGACGGGCTGCCCCATGAGGTTCTTGCCGTAGCGGTTGATCAGGTCCACGGTCTCGGGGGCGGTTTCCTCCAGGTACAGGTTGGTGCCCCAGGCGAAGGTCGGGCCCTGGCTGTCGGCGCCGGACACATACCGCCCGCTGGCATCGCGGGCCTGCCGCATCAGGGACGTGAAGTCTTCGTCCTGGCTCAGAGTTTGAGCCATGGCCTGGCGGTCCAGGCCATTACCGAAGAGTTGGATCTCGCTGTTTTTGTCCAGCCCGGCATAGATGGCGGCGAAGGCGTCCAGGTTGAAGCCGGCCTGGCTCAGCAGGCATTTGGCGCGCTGCCCGGCCTGGCCGACCAACTGCTGGTAATTGTCGGCCGGGGCGGAGACTGCGATGCGGATCGGGCTGGGGGTGGCGGTAGCGGCCGCGGCACTGGCCGAACTGGCGACGGCGCTGATTCCATCCATGGCTTTTCGCTCCTGCAAAGGGGATGCGGCCGGTCACTCCTTGACCTGCGGTTTTCTTTATTAGCGGACGCTGGGGGCGTTGGCTTGAAAAAAAACGGCCAACTCGGGTCGGTAAGGGCAGGACGAGTGACACATATCGAGTTTGAAATTATGGGGGCGGATAGAGCAGGTGCTTGTAGGCGTCTTCTGTTTTAACTTTAGATTGGGGAGCAGGTGGTAGATTTTGATCGATAAACTCGGCTTCCCTTTGATCGTCGCAAATCCTCGATGCCTGAGGGGATAGCTTGGGTGTGATCCAACTGATGGCGAAAAGTCCGAGGCTGAGAGCTACGCTCGCGTTAATAAGGCCATTTTCGTATGGCAACAGTTCCCGGGGCAGCGTGGGCCAGAATTTGGGCAGTGCTCCGGCCAGCAGTGGGACCAGGAGCAGGATCAGGTTGCTGAGCGCATTTGCGCCGATCACCCAGCCCCAATTCCAAGGGACGGAAGCGTCGACCGACCATTTGCGGTAATAAGCGCTTTCGGAAATTATGGAAAGAGTGACGGCGGCGAGCGACCAAGCCGCCACCATGGCCGCCTCCGCCGCATAATCGGGCGTACGCATTGTCATCCCGAACCAAATCATGGCCAGCGGCATGGTCAGCCAGCCAATCAACAGGCTGAGGAAATTGGCGCGCAAGGAATGCCAGAGCGTCAGGTGCGTTACTCCGGCCCGCCGCACGAAAGGGCGCTCGATGATTGCAGCCAAGACCGAGGCCGGCAGAGCCAGCCATAGCCCCAGGGGCATTAGGCCAGGAATGAACCCGGCGGCGGGGGTTAGCGAGTTGGCCAGCGCGGGAGCGTTCCAGGCGATGGCAACGAGGGTCAGGACGGTGCCGGCTGCCGCCTTTGGCCGTTTGGTTGGAGGGCTCATTGCCTGTTCCTCATGTGCTCGCGTGCGGCCTTGCCGGTCAGGTGCAGGCATACAGGAAGCAGGATAACACTTATAAAAACTATATCAAACGTTGTCTTTAAACATCGCCCCATTTTCTGGGCCTCAGGCGCGCGGGGGGGATTATCGGCCTTACGCGGCTTGCACCCCGGTTTTGATCCTTAAATGTTCCGAAGCGGCGGAGCAGGATGAGAATTTTTGGGAGGGGGCCGGGGAACCTTTTTTCCAAAAAAGGTTCCCCGGAATCGGTCCGCCTTAAACTGCGTTGACGCCCGCCTCCGCCGGCAGCAGTTCGGCCAAGTCGACCCGCCGGCCCCCCTCGCGCCAGGAGCGCAGCGCGGCCTCGTTCTGGGCCACGCTCAGCAGGCCGGCTTCGCCGGGCGTCTCCACCGGCGCCCCGCCGCGCACGGCGGCGCAGAACTGCTCGATCACGGTTCGGGCGCTGAGCGCGGCCGGTCCGCCCGGCTGAGGCGCGCAGGCCTTGCGGTTCTGAGCGCTCAGGCTCTCCAGCGTCAATTCGTCGTCGAGCAGAGCGGCGTTGGCGGTCGTGCCGTAGACGCGTATTGCCTCGCCGGTCACCGAGGCGTAACTGGAGGTGACCACGCCCAACGCGCCGTTCTCGTATTCGATCAGCACCGCCGCCGTGTCCTCCAATTCGGAGTTCGAGACCAACCGCCGCAACTGGCCGGTTACGGCCACCGGCCGGCCGAGCAGGGCGTTGAGCAGGTCGAACATGTGGACGCCGAGCATGTTCAGGCAGCCGCCGGGCGCGTTGGCCGCCTGCGCGCGCCACATGCCGGGCGCGGTCAGATTGCCCAGGCCGGCCAGGCTGCCCATGTGCGCGGTGGCGAGCGTGACCCGCCCCAGCTCGCCCGGCAGCCTTGGCGAGAACTGGTAGGCATTG
>CAYMGG010000403.1:0-5505 GCA_964389915.1 uncultured Planctomycetaceae bacterium | reverse complement strand
ACTGGCGCAGGATCGAACGGTTGCGCCGCAGCCAAGCCTGATCGCCGCTGCCCTGGACGTAGACGGCCGCGCAGAGCACCCAGTTGACCAGTTGTTCGCAGGTCATGTGCGAAAAACAGCCGTCCAGCTCGGTCAACTCGTAGGCCGAGCGGCCGGGCGGGGAGAAATGATTCTTCTGGCCCATATCATGGGTAAAGCTCAGGCCGCCGGGATGCAGTTCCGCCCGGCCGGGAAAGTGCGCCCGGTCCCGGTAGCTGTAGCGCGAGACGAACAGGTCCAATTCGTTGCGCACGGTCCAGGGGTTGAGCTTAAGCTCGTAAAAAACCTGGTCCACGGTCAGATCGAAGGTATTGAGCATGCGATACTCGCCTTCGTTGACCACCCAGACCGGCCGGCCGGCGTGCTCCAACAGCTGGGTGGAACCCTGATAGCTACGGATGGCGTGGATCAGCTGCCAGCGCTGGGCCGGCCGCAGTTTGCCGGCCGGCAACAAGCGCTCGGAGGCCTTGGCCCGAGCCTTGAACCCCGCCGCGTCGGCCAACGCAAAGCTCGCCACCACCTCCAGGCTCTTGAAGTAGCGGTTATATAAATATGAAGTCGGCCAGCCGGTGGTGACGATCCCGCCCCGGAAGAAGGCTACCGCACAGGTGAAGGTCCGCTGCTGGCCGGCCGGCACCTCGAAGAGCAGCAGACCCGTGCCGCCCAGCCCGAACCGCAGATTGAATTCGTGCGGTTCGCGTAGAATGGCCTCGGCCGAGAAATGGGTCGCCGCCCGGACGCCGGGCTGGGCGCAGAAAATCCCCGTGGCCTGGCCGCGCGCCACCCCCACCCCGCCGCCGGGCAGTTCGACCACCCGGGTGCAGTCGCCGGCGGAATTGGGCGAGTAGCCGAAAAAGGCGCGCCGCGCGCGCTTGCCCCGCCGATTGTCGATGGTCAACTCGGCCAGCACGGCCGGGCAGTAGGCCGCCCGCAACTCCGCCGCCTTGGCCCGTTCCGGATCGGGGGCCGCTTCGACCGGGGAAAGAATGCGAAAGGTCAGGTCGCCCGCCTGCCAGGTGTCCGTGCCCAAGGCGAAATCGCGCTTGATGCTCCGCAGTTTGAAGGGTTGCAGCAGCGAGGGTTTGCCCCCCCCTTTTTTGGCGTGGTCGAACTGAAGACTGGGGTCTTCGGCGCCGGCATAGAACGGCAGCGCTTCGTACCGCCCGCCGGCCCGGGACTCCAGGCCGATGTAGACATTCTCGTCCGCCGGCCCGCCCAGTTCCAAGCCCAGGCCGCCGTTCTTGCCCAGGCACCCTAGGGTGAAGCTGCTGTGCGCCCCCAGCGGCGAATGCAGCGCGTTGAAGAAAATGGTCATGGATGACTCCTCGGGTTATCATTCACTTCAAAGTATATGGTTACCGATTCCAGGGAACCTTTTTTGCAAAAAAGGTTCCCTGGACCCTCCCAAAAATTCTCCGCCGGCTTCGCCGTTTCGAGCGTTTAGCCGGATGAATTCAAGGCTGGCGGAATACGAACGCCAACCGCTTCAGCCGCAACTAACGCGAACGGCTATAAATCATGACTCAAGCCTACCCGCCGTCGGGCGGCAATGCCTTGACTAAAGCACCGGTAGGTAGCACGATAGCACCATGGGAAAAAGCCGCGCCAAATCCGTTCCGCCGTCCGCCGCGCCGGCCTTCCGCGTGGAGCCTGAATGTTTTTTGCCGCCCGGCCGTCTGCCGGTCACCGTCAACCTGGCCCCCTCCCCGCCGCCGGGCCAGCCCAGTCCGCCCGAAGATCGAACCGACAAGCGTCACTGGCACGGTTTCCACGAATTGATCCTGATCGCCGAAGGCACGGCGATCCACGAGATCGACGATCTCGCCTTCCCGGTCGTGGCCGGCGACGTCTTCCTGATCCAAGGCGAGCAGGTCCACCGCTTCGCGGAACGAAAAGGCCTGACCGCGATCAACCTGATCTTCGATCCGGAACGCCTGCCCCTGCCCCACGACACCTTGCGCCAACTGCCCGGTTACCGAGCCCTGTTCGAACTCGAACCGGCTTTTCGCCGGCAGCACCGTTTCCGCAGCCACCTGCACCTTTCGCCCCAAGCGCTTGAAGCGGCCCTGCGCCGGGTCCGGACGGCCCTGGAATGGCAGAAACGCCCCGGCCCGGGCACTGAAGTCCGGCTGCTGGCCCTGCTGCTGGAATTGATGGTCGAGTTGGCCGAGCGCTACGCGGCCAGCCCCACGCCCGAGGGGCAGGCCCTGTTGCGCTTGGGGGATATCCTCCGGGCTCTGGAGGCCCGCAGCGACGAGGAATGGAATGTGGCCGAACTGGCCCGCCGCGCCGGCCTCTCCCGCAACCAATTCCTGCGGACCTTTCGCCAAGCCACGGGGTTCAGCCCGATCGATTACGTCCTGCGCCTGCGCATCCGCCGGGCGATGGAACTGCTCGCCCAGGGCGGACAGAGCATCACCCACCTGGCCTTCGCCGTGGGCTTCCGCGACAGCAATTACTTTGCCCGCCAATTCCGTCGCCTGGTCGGCCAAAGCCCCACCGTCTGCCGCCGGGCGGTCGGCCGGGGCTGATGGGCAAATCGAACGCCTGGAGTCAGCGCCGAGTTTGCCCCTCTGAACGTTAGAAACGGCGAAGCCGGGTGAGAGTTTTTTGGAAGGGTCCGGAGAACCTTTTTTGCAAAAGTGCGTGCCGCACAGGCAATAAACGCTTCGCGCGTCCGGCCGGTTCAGATGGGCAAGTCGAACGAAGGGGACACGCAGAATTGCTCCCTCTGCACGCTCGAAACGGCGAAGCCGGGTGAGAGTTTTTTGGAAGGGTCCGAGGAACCTTTTCTACAAAAAAGGTTCCCCGGAATCAGTCGCGATGAACTTGAATTTACATCAATCTTGCCGCGGCGAAAGCGCGCGCATCCGCTCTAGCCAGCCGCCGGCCGCCTCCAGGTCCGGCAGGGCCTGCTGGAAGATGAAGCGCGTGCCGGCCGGAGCTTCGGTCACCAGCCGGCGGATCATCGTCTCTTCGACCCAGCCCAGCACATGGACCGGAGCCGTGGGGCCGGCGAAATGGGTGAGCAGAGCCGGATAGCCGGGGCCGCCCTTGGCCGCCACCCGGTTGAAGGCGTAGAAGTTGGGGATGCGCTTGAAGCTCGGGAACTGGTGTTCGGCCAGAGCGCAGCAGTGCATGCCCAGACCGCCGAAGGTCTCGGCCAGATCGACCAGTTCCGGCAGGCAGAACTCCTCGAACATCTCCACCCCGAAAGCGCCGCACTCGTCGTTGGAGAGCCAGGGCCCCATTTCCGGCGGCGACCAGGCGCTGGGGCAGTGGCACCAGCTCATCCGCGGGAATTCCCGCCGCAATTCCTGTAAAAAGCGTTTGTAGAGCCGGGCGCATTTGTCGACCAGGCGCTTGACCGCCGCGCGCTCCTCCTCCTCGCCGGCCAGGGCGCAGAGCAGGTCTTCCTTATTCCAAATCAGGCTGGCGGTGTCGAAGCCGCTCTGCATGTCGCAGGGCCCCAGGAAAGCCTCCGGCCCCAGTTCGCGCCGGACGGCTTCGCCCAGTTCGAAGACCCGGTACAGGGTGGGCGACTTCCAGATGTCCGGCTCCTCGATCCGGTCGGCCTCCTCCGGCGTGCGGATGAAGGGCAGCGCGCAGGGCTGGCTGTCGGTGAAGGTGTGCACCCGGCAGCCGAAGGCGGCCGCGTAGAGGTGCGTGCCGCAGATGAGCCGCGCCACGGGCAGGCCGTCGTCGGCGAGGGCCGCGTGCCATTCGACCTGGCGGCGGTAGTTCTCCAGCACCCAGGGCACCCAGTCCGTCAGCGGGCGGGCGGTGAGGGTATAGGCGCCGCGGGGCGTCTCGAAGCCCGGCACCTGGGGCGGATTGACGCAGAAAGCGTGCCCTTGGAACGGGCCGCGCTCGTAGATATTGCGCAGAAAGCGCTCATTGCGTTCGGCGCGCGGCGACAAGGTGGCGTTAGTCTGTAGCGCAGCGGTCATGGCGACTCCTGTCATTAAATGGTCGGCGATCATTTCTACCCTCACTTTACCTGGAGCCGGCGCTTCCCGCCTTGAATATGCCACCAAATAGTAGTACGATATCACCAAAGTAATCTTTCGAGATTGGGCTTAAATCAGCGATATTATGGCCATGAACAAGCGAATCTTTAAAAAAGCAGAATTTTATCACACGGCCGGATTCCCTCTGAAAATCCAGCGCACCTGCCTGGACCTGGCGCTGTTTCCCGAACACGGGCACGAGTTCACCGAACTGGCCATCGTGCTGGGCGGGCGGGGGCAGCACCGGATCGAGGGGTGGGAGTACGAGCTGGCCGCCGGCGACGTCTTTGTCTTCAACCCGCCCCATCGCCACGAATTCCGCCGGCTGGAAAAGCTGGAGCTGGTCAACGTGATGTTCGATCCGGATCTGCTCCTGGCGCCACGCCCCTGGATGCGCAAGCTGCCGGGCTATCAGGCGCTGTTTGTGCTTGAGCCGCGCTGCCGCCGCCAGCGGCAGTTCTCCGGCCACCTGCGGCTGCCCACGCGCGAGCTGGTGGCCGTGGAGGCCTTGCTGGCCGAGATGCTCGCCGAGCAGGACAAGGCCGCGCCCGGCTCCGAAGCGCTGATCGAAGCCGCCTTTCTACGCCTGGTGGTCCGGCTGGCCCAGGCCTACGAGCGCCGGCCGAATCCCGGGCCGCGCGAAATCTGGCGGGTGGCCATGGTGCTCGGCGCTCTCGAACAGGACCCGGCCGCGCCGGCCGCCCTGCCCGAACTGGCCGCCGCGGCGCATATGTCGGTCAACAATTTCCTGCGCGTCTTCCGGACCGCGACCGGCTACAGTCCGATCGATTACCTCCTGCGCCTGCGCGTCCGGCGGGCGGCGGAACTGCTGCGGACCACGCCGCTGACCGTCGGCGAGATCGCCGACCGCTCCGGTTTCGCCGACAGCAACTATTTCGCCCGGCAATTCCGGCGGATCGTGGGGCAGAGCCCGCGGACCTACCGCCGCGGCGCGGAGGCGGATTGAGCCGGACGGCGATAAGCATGTCCGGATTCCGACAGCCATTGACCTCGCTCGGCCGTCGGAGGCGGGGTTTAATATGCTTAGGGATAAATGCAGCCGCGCAATTTACCGTTTGAACAAGGATAATCCGCATGCAGATCGATACCCGTCACCTCGCCACCGGCCCGGAGATCCCCAGCGAAGGTTATTGCGACCAGCCCTACGTCGTGGTCAATCCCGACGGTTCCTGGACCTGCGTCATGACCACCGGCCAGGGGCTGGAGGGCGACGCCGGCCAGCACGTGGTGGCCTTCATCACCCGCGCTCGCGGCCAGAACTGGGAAGGCCCCTTCGACATCGAACCGGCCGCCGGGCCGGAGGCCTCCTGGGTCATGCCGCTCATCGTGCCCGGCGGGCGCATCTACGCCTTCTACACCTACAACCGCGACAACCTGCGCGAGGTCAAGCGCGTCGACAGCGGCGTCTTTACCCGGGTCGATTCGCTGGGCGCTT
>CAYMGG010000402.1:0-5513 GCA_964389915.1 uncultured Planctomycetaceae bacterium | reverse complement strand
CCCTCCCGTGAGGAAGGGGGAGGCCAAACTTCCCCCTCCCCCCCCACCGGGGGAGGGCCGCGGCAGCCCCCCCTGCGGTTGGCGTGTCAGCGGCGGGCGAAATGGCCGGGGTCTGGGCCGGAAATTTCGGCTCCAATCCATTCACCCCAAACCGGTGAATGCTTACCCATTTTTAACGGTCAACGGCGTTTTTTCCGCGTTTTCAATCTGCGCGTCAACCTGCTATAATCATAATCGCGCAGGGAGGCTCAGATGACCGAAACCACAATTGCAGGCGGCGCCATCCGACGGCGAATTCTCGGGCCGGCCGCAGTGGTGTTGTTTCTGCTGATCCTGGCTTTCAGCCTGACGTTGTGGGCCATCGTCCAAACCGAATTGCGTCGCCAGGTCGAAAATGATGCCCTGGCTATTCAGAACATCTTCGCCAACGCCATCAAGAACGAGTCCAGCGATCTGCACGGTTATCTGGAAAGCCTGCTGCTAAACCGTGACCTGCGCGAGGCCTTTCTCTCCAGAGACCGCTCGCGCTTGCTGGCCGCAGCCACCCCGTTCTTCCAAAAATCCCTCCGCCCCCAAGGCATCACCCACTTTTACTTTCACCAGTCCGACGGCCATTGCTTTCTGCGCGTTCATCAGCCCGACCGCCACGGCGACCTGATCGATCGCCTTACCATGCGCCAGGCGGAATCCACCCAGCAGATCGCTTCCGGACTGGAGATGGGGCCGCTGGGCACCTTCACCTTCCGGGTGGTCAGCCCCTGGCGGTTCGAGGGCCGCCTGGTGGGCTACGTCGAAATCGGCCGAGACATCGGCGAAATCGTCGATCGGATCGCCTATAAAACCGGGACCAATAGCGCCATCCTGATCGACAAGCGTTTCCTCGACCGGGCCGGCTGGGAAACCGGAATGCGCATGCTGAACCGGCCGGCCGATTGGGACCAGTTCGCCGACTATGTGGCGGAAAAATGCACCCTGCCCCATCTGGACCAGATCCTGCCCGAATACGTTCCCGCGCAGGAACTCGCCGCCACCCGGCAGTATCTGGAGATGGACGGGCGGATCTATCACGCCGTCCACCTGCCCCTGATCGACCTGGGCGGAGGGCGCAAAGGGCTGGCCCTGTTCATGCGCGACGACACCGACCTCTACCGGAGCATGGACCGGACCCTGCTGCTGGCCGGGCTCTTTTGCCTCGGGCTGGGCTTGACGGCCGGCTGGCTTTTCAGTCTGCGCCTGGGGCGCATGGAGCGCGAACTGAACCGGACCCGGCAGTCGCTCGAACAGACCCACCTCGAACGCGAACGGTTGCAGGCCGAACAGACGGAGGCCGAGCGCCAAACCCGGCGCTTCCTCCAAGACATCATCGACGGCTCCTCCGAACCCCTCTTCATCTCGGACGCGTCCGGCGCCCTGCGGTTCGCCAACCGGGCCTGCGCCCGGTTCTTCCCGCCCTCCGCCGGCTCGGCGGCCGCAACCGAACCGACCGTTTACTCCGTGCTCAACCAGGCGGCCCTGGGCGCCGAGCCCATCGTCTGGCCGCAGTCCCGGGCGGACTTCCCGCCGGACGGGCCGTTTCGCCAAGAACTGCCGATCAAGACGGTCGACGGCCTGTCGCGCTACCTCGAACTGCTGGCCTCGCCCGTGTTCGACGAGCGCGGCGACCTGCTCAACGTGGTCTGGTCGGCGCGCGACGTGACCGAACGCCGCAAGCACGAACTCGCCCAGAGCGCCGAGCGCGAACGCCTCTATTCGGTCTTCAACCATCTGCCGGCCTTCGTCTACCTGTGCGACTTCGCCTATCAGATCCGTTTTGCCAACCAATACTTCCGCGAGACCTTCGGCGACCCGACCGGCCAGACCTGCCATTACATGCTGCACGGGCTGGACCACCGTTGCCCCGACTGCCAGTTCAAATGCCTGGAGCGCCCCGAAGGGCCGGACTATATCGAAGAGGCTTTGCGCGACGGGCGGATCTACCGCATCTACCGCTATCCCTACATCGACGTGGACGCCTCGCACCTGACCCTGGTGCTGGGCGTGGACGTCACGGTCCAGAAGCTGACCGAGGAACGACTGGCGGCCAGCGAACGCGCCCTCAAGGAGATGATCGAGCAGACTCCGGCCGGCGTCTGCCTGACCGATGAAGAGGGGTTGCTCGAATACGTCAACCCCGCCTTCTGCGCCCTGGTCGGTCGCGGAGCCGAGGAGCTGACCGGCAAACCGTTCGGCCATCTGCTGCTGCCCTCGGGGCCCCGCCGCGGCGCCAGCGACCGGGAGATGTATTTCGGCGGCGGCGAGCTGCGCCTCCGGCGGGCCGACGGGGCGGAATTGGTGACGCTCAGCGGCGTAGCCTTCCTGACCGGCAGCGACGGCCGGCGCAAACGCTCGCTCTACCTAGTGGACATCACTCAGCGCAAACGCCTGGAGGAGGCCCTCCGGCGCGTTGGCGCCCGCGCCATCAGCGCTACCGGCAATGATTTCTTCCGCGGACTGGTCCGGGATCTGGCCGAGGCCCTGGGCCTGCGCTACAGCTTCCTGGCCGAAAACGAGGAGAGTGGAAACCTGCGGATGCTGGCCTTCTGGAACGGCGAAGGCCACGAAGAACCGTTCAGCGTCGACCCGGCCGGCACTCCCTGCGCCCAGACCGCCACCGAAGGGCAAGTCCGCTGCCCGGCCGGAGCGGCCAGAGCCTTTCCCCAGGCCGAAATCCTCGGTCGGCTTGGCATCGAAGCCTATTACGGAGTGGCCCTGCGCGACTCGGCCGGCCGGGTGCGCGGCAATCTGAGCGTGATGGACCCCCGGGCAGCACGGCTGGGGGAGAACGAGTTGATCGAATTCGTCCTGCGCACTTTCGCCGCCCGAGCCGGGGCCGAATTGGAACGCCTGAACGCCGAAGCCGAACTGCGGCGGGCCAAGGAGGCCGCCGAAGCCGCCAGTCGGGCCAAGTCCGATTTCCTGGCCAACATGAGCCACGAGATCCGCACGCCCATGAACGGCGTGGTCGGCATGGCCGACCTGCTGCTGGACACCAAGCTGACCGACCGGCAGCGCGAGTACGCCCGCACCATCCTGCACTCTTCCCACGCCCTGCTAACGATCATCAACGACATCCTCGATTTCTCCAAAATCGAGGCCGGCAAACTGGAATTGCAGAACGCCCCCTTCAACCTGCGCGAACTGGTGGAGGAGGTCGGCAGCCTGCTGGCCGTTCAGGCCCGCAACAAGGATCTGGAGTTGATCGTCCGCTTGGCGCCGGCCGTGCCGGCCAGCTTGCTGGGCGACGCCGGCCGGCTGCGGCAGATCCTGATGAATCTGGTCGGCAATGCGGTCAAGTTCACCGAAAAAGGGCATGTGCTGGTCGAGGTCGAGTGCCTCGAAACCGGAGCACTGCGCACGATCCTGCGCGTGTCCGTCGCCGACACCGGTCCGGGCATCCCCGGCGAACTGCGCGGAAGGCTCTTTGAAAAGTTCAACCAGGCGGACAACTCCAGCACCCGGCGATTCCAAGGCACCGGCCTGGGTCTGGCCATCTGCCGCCAGTTGCTGACTCTGATGGGGGCAGAACTCGATTTCCACAGCCAACTCGGCCAGGGAACGACCTTCTACTTCAACCTGGTCCTTCCGGTAGCCGAAGGACTCCCGCGCATTGAACCGAGGGAATCCTTGCAGGGCCTCAAGACGTTGGTCGTGGACGACAGCGAGGTCAACCGCCGGGTGCTGATGGAGCTGCTGCGCAGCTGGAGCATGCCGGCCGCCGAAAGCGCTTCCGGCGCCGAAGCCCTGCGCCTGCTGCGGCTGGCCTGCGAACGCGGCGAACCATTCCAAATGGCCGTACTCGACCAGCAGATGCCCCAAATGGACGGCGTGGAACTGGTCAGAGCCATCAAAGCCCAGCCGGACTTGGCCAATCTGGTCCTGCTGATCCTCACCTCCAGCGATTCGGACGAGGATCGCCGCCGCCTGAACGAAATGGGCGTGGCCGGCTGCTTGACTAAACCAGCACGGGCCTCGCAGCTCTTCAACCTGCTGCAAAACGCCTGGAGCGCCCGGGAGAAACGCCCCCAGCCGGCGCCGTCCGCCCCCCCTGCCCCCACCCCGCCCCGGTTGAAAGGCAGGGTGTTGGTCGCCGAGGACAATCCGGTCAACCAACAGATCGCCCAGGAACTGGCCCGTAAATGCGGCTGCACGGTCGACCTGGCCGGTGACGGCCAGGAAGCGCTCGACCGTTTGGCCGCCGCCGAGTACGGGCTGATCCTGATGGACTGCGCGATGCCGCGGCTGGACGGACTGGAAGCCACCCGCGAGATCCGCCGGCACGAAGCCGGCGCCCGCCACACGCCGATCGTGGCCCTGACCGCCAAGGCCATGCAGGGCGACCGGGAACGCTGCCTCGAAGCCGGCATGGACGACTACCTGACCAAACCCCTCTCCGCGGCGGCGCTGTATGCGGTCCTGGCCCGGCATCTGCCCGCGGCCGAAACTACCCCCGCCACCGAAATAATTTTCGATCGTGAACAGCTCCAGCGGCTGGCCGACGGCGATATGGAGCTGGCCCGCCAAGTGGCCGCCACCTTCAGGCAGGAGTTGCCGAGGCAGCTGGCGGAACTGCGCCAGACCGCCGCCGCGGGCGACAGCGCCCGCCTGGCCCGCCAGCTCCACTCGCTCAAGGGCTCGGCCGGCAGCCTGGGCGGGCAGACCGTGCGGCAGCTGGCGCAAAACCTGGAGGAACTGGCGCCGGCCGCCCCCGCCGCCGTGGCCGAACGTCTACCTGAACTGGAACAAGCGCTGGCCGCCTTTGTCGAGGCGTTGCAGACCCTCGACCGGCAAACGCCGTCGCCGAAGGAGAAGACATGAAGGTGCTGATTGCCGACGACGATCCGGCCACCCGCCTGGCCCTGGGCGAGGTCATGAGCCGCTGGGGCTATGCGACGGAAACCTGCGCCGACGGCCGGGAGGCGCTGGAACGCCTGACCGCCGATGACCCGCCGCGCCTGGCGGTGCTCGATTGGATGATGCCCGGGATGGACGGCGTCGACATCTGCCGCCACCTCCAGTCCGCCGGCGGGCCGTTCATTTATCGGCTGCTGCTGACCGGCCGCAACGCCCGCGAGGATCTGGTCCATGCCCTGGAGAACGGCGCGCACGACTTCCAGGGCAAGCCGGTGGACGCCGCCGAACTGCGGGCCAGGGTCGCCGTGGGGGTGCGGCTGATTGAGGCCGACGACCAGCTCAAGCAATATGCCGTTCAAATGGAGACGCTGGCCGAAGCGCGGGCCAAGCAGCTGGTCCACGCCGAGCGGCTGGCCACCCTGGGGCTGCTGGCCGCGGGCGTGGCCCACGAGATCAACAACCCGCTGGTCTTCATCTCCGGCAACGCGCAGATTCTGGAAAAAGTCTGGCCCGATCTGGAGGCCGCCTTGCAGCTGGCCCAGCAACAGGAAACCGGCAACCCGCAGCGATTGGATTTCCTGCTCAAGACCCTGCCGAACATCCTGCGCGACATCGACCGGGGG
>CAYMGG010000401.1:0-5513 GCA_964389915.1 uncultured Planctomycetaceae bacterium | reverse complement strand
GGGGAAACGACCGGACATTGACCCCGGCCAAAATCGATGTAGACTCGGAGTGGATCGCCCCGGACGCCTCAACATCCTGCCAACTGAACGGGATCGTCAACTTCAGAAAGAGCTTTTCCAGAGCAAGCTGGGCAATGTTACCTATCGGTGGCACACAGTCGCCGTTACGAACGTTCAGATGGACAAATTCAACGTCCGCCCCATTCGTCCGACTCGCCCATCTGAACCGGCCGGACACGCGAAGCGTTTTTTGGGTGTGCGGCACGCACTCTCACCTGGCTTTGCCGTTTCGAGCGTTCAGATGGACAGACTCAATGCCTGTCATATTCGTTGCGGCGAAGTCCCTCTGAAAGCAATTTTGGACAACATATAGCAATCGCAGCTATTGATAAGCCGGTGAGCTGCGAATATATTTTAATCAGTCAAGCAATCGAGAGCAAGCGGCAAACGTTCGGACGTGGCCTGAAAAGCGGAGAAAACGAATGCCCAAGATCGCCATGATCGGTGCCGGCAGCCTGGTCTTCTGTGAAACCCTGGTGCGCGATCTGTTGGCCACGCCGGCCCTGGCCGGCAGCGAGATCCGGCTGATGAACCGGACCCGGCCGAAGCTCGACCGGATGCGCGAATTCGTCTCGGCGCTGATCGAAAAGAACGGTCTGCCCGCCACGGTCACGGCCACGCTCGACCGGTGCGAGGCGCTGCGCGGCGCCGATTACGTCATCGTCATGATCCAGGTCGGCGGCCTCGACGCCTTCCGGCCGGACTACGAGATCCCCCTCAAGTACGGGGTGGACCAGTGCATCGGCGATTCGCTGGGGCCGGGCGGAGTCCTGCGCGCCCTGCGGACCATTCCCGTGCTGCTGGAGATCGTACGGGACATGGAGGAGCTCTGCCCCGAAGCGCTCCTGCTCAATTACGCCAATCCGATGGCCGCCTGCTGCCTGGCGCTGGGGCGGGCCGCGCGGGTGCCCTTCATCGGCCTCTGCCACGGCGTCCAGACCACGCTGGACCTGATCAGCCGTTACGTAAGCGTGCCCAAGGAGCGCATCGACCACCTTTGCGCGGGCATCAATCACATGGCCTGGTTCTTGTCGCTGCGCGATCAGGCGGACGGCCGCGACCTCTACCCGCTCCTGCGCGATAATTTCGAAAAGCCGGAATATTACATCAACGAAAAAGTGCGCGGCGAGGTGATGCGCCACTTCGGCTACTTCATGACCGAGAGCACCGGCCACCTCTCCGAATACATCCCCTGGTTCCGCAGCCACGAACGGGCGCTCAAGCAGTACTGCGACCAGCCGGACTTCGGCGGCGCGTCGGGCGCGTACTATCAATACGCCTGCATGATCGCCGAGAAATACGCCGACGTCGACCCGCTCGAAGGCGCGAATCTGAAGCTCGGCCGGCGCAGCGCGGAATATTGCTCGTACATCATGGAGGCCAAGGAGACGGACAGGATCTTCCGCCTGAACGGCAATGTCCGCAACGACGGCTACATCGCCAATCTGCCGACCGGCTGCTGTGTGGAGGTGCCGGTTTTTGTCGACCGGCGGGGCCTGCACCCGGTGCGGGTGGGCGAACTGCCGCCCCAGTGCGCCGCGCTCAACCAGAGCAATGTTTCCGTACAACTGCTGGCGGTCGAAGCGGCCCTGCAAGGCGATCCGGAGCTGGCCATGCAGGCCATCGCCCTCGACCCCCTCACCTCCGCCTGCTGCACGCTCAAGGAGATCCGGCAGATGACCGCCGAGATGCTCGCCGCGGAGGCCCGCTGGCTGCCTCAGTTCAAGGCAAAGACCTTGGTGCAAAAGCCCGATATCCCCACGCCGCCGGGCACCGCCGGGGTGGACGTGCCGCTTGACCCCGCCCTGGCCATCGTTCACCGCTTCGGCGAACTGGCCCGGCGCAAAGTCAAAAAATAAGCCGGAGCGTTCCGAGCGGACGCGCCTTTCACTCGCAGCCACATTCGAGTCGGCCAAACCGGGCGAAACTTCCGCCTGGAAGGGATTCTGTTGCTTTATGTGAGTCCGCTCCGCCCCTTCGCCCGAAGGCCCGATAGCGGAAGCCAATGCTGAATTTGCCCATCTGAACGTTCGCATGGGCGAAGCTGGATAAAGGTTTTTGAACGGGGGTCCGGGGGAGAACTTTTTTTCAAAGAAGTTCTCCCCCGGAAAAAAGGAGTAAGAAAATGGTCAAGAAATTACGCATCGGTTTCGTCGGCGTGGGTAACATGGGCCAATGCGCGCACCTCAGGAATTATGCGGCGTTGGGCGAGGAGTGCGAGGTGGTGGCCGTGGCCGAACTCAAGGCGGAGCAGGCCAAAAAAGTGGCCGCGCGCTACGGCATCCCCCAGGTGTACGCCGATCCGCGGGCCATGCTAGAAAAAGAAAAACCGGATGCAGTGGTGGCCAGCCAGCCTTTCATCCGTCACGGCCAGCTGATCCCCGAGTTGTTGGCCTTCGGGATTCCGGTCTTTACGGAAAAGCCGCTGGCCGGGACGGTGGAAATGGGCGAAAAGATCGTGCGCGCCGCCGAAAAGGCCAAGACCTTCGTCATGGTCGGCTACCACAAACGGTCCGATCCGGCCACGGAGTACGCCAAGGCCGAGATCGAGCGGCTCAAGGCCTCGGGTGAACTGGGCCGGCTGACCTATGTCCGGGTGCTCATGCCGGCCGGCGATTGGATTGCGGGCGGCTTTACGGATCTGATCCGGAGCGACGATCCGTTGCCGCCTCTGCCGGCCGACCCGCCGGCGGCGGACCTGGACGAGGAGGCCTATAAACAATACGTGACCTTCGTAAATTTCTACATTCACCAGGTCAACCTGCTGCGCCATCTGCTGGGCGAGCCATATCAGATCAGTTTCGGCGACCCGTCGGGGGTGTTGCTGGCCGGTCGGAGCGCGAGCGGGGCCTGCTGTAGTCTGGAGATGTCGCCCTACCGGACCTCGCTCGACTGGCAGGAGTCGGCACTGGTCTGCTTCGAACGCGGCTGGCTGCGATTGGAGCTGCCCGCGCCGTTGGCCTCCAATCGGCCGGGCAAGGTGGTGGTATTCAAGGATCACCCGGATCGAGGCATTAGTCCGCACGAACTTGTGCCGCAGCTGCCGTGGGTCCACGCCATGCGCCAGCAGGCGCGGAATTTCCTCCGCGCGGTCCGGGGCGAGATTGCCCCGCTGACCAGCGCGGCCGAAGCGCTGGAAGATTTGAAAGTGGCCCGGGATTATCTGAGGCTTTGGCAGGGCAAATAGGAGCCGGCGGATATGCTGAGCGACGGCGAACGTTTGGTGCGTTGTCTGACTGGCGGGGAAATCGACCGCGTACCGTTCGGCGTGGGGCTGGGCTGGAATCCCTGGGGCCAGACTTTGCAGCGTTGGCGGCAGGAATCCGGCAATCCGGAACTAGATGTGGCGCGGGAGTTGGATTTTGACGTCGGGTTCATTGCTCCGGCCGTAGCCCTGGGTGCATTTCCCACGTTCAAACCAGAAGTATTGGCCGAAACGTCTGAATTTATTGTCTCGCGCAACGAACAAGGAATAATTACCCGTAATCGCAAAGACGGCGGCTCAATGCCGGAATTCCTGGAGCATCCGGTCAAAACCCCGGCGGATTGGGACCGTTTCAAAGCCGAGCGTCTCACGCGGGACGAAGGCCGGCTGGCCGGCGTCAACTGGGAGGGTTTTCGGGAGCGGGTGCGCATGTCCGGTGCGGCCGTCCGGGTCGGAGATTTTCCCTGGGGACTGTTCGGCACTCCCCGCGACCTGCTGGGCGCAGAAGGCCTGCTGGTTGGATTTTACGATGAGCCGGAAATGATCCGCGACATGATGACGCATCTGGTCGACCTGTGGCTCTGGCTTTGGGAACGCATAGCGGCGGAAGTTACCATCGATCATATCCATATCTGGGAGGACATGTCCGGCCGGCAAGGCTCGCTCATCTCTCCGGCCATGGTCGAGGATTTCATGCTGCCCGGATACGAGCGGATTGGGGATTTCGCCCAGGCCCACCGGGTGCGGATGATTTCCGTGGATACCGACGGCGACTGCTCGGAACTCGTGCCGCTGATGATGAAATCCGGGGTCAATGTCTTCTTCCCCTTCGAAGTGCAGGCCGGCAACGATATCCGGGAATACCGGCGCCGCTATCCAGCTTTGGGCATTTGGGGCGGGCTGGATAAACGCGCGCTGGCCAGAGGACATGAGGATATTGATCGAGAAGTTGAGAAAGCGGCGGAGATGGTCCGACTGGGGCGCTATGTGCCGGCATTCGACCATCTGATTCCGCCGGACGTAGCTTGGGAGAATTTTTGTTACGCGGCGAAAAAGCTGCGAGTGGTGTGTTGCCAAGAGAAGGGAGCGGAGTCATGCCTTTGAAATGGCGCAAGGTTTGGATTGCGGACGAGCGGTACGAATCGTGCGGCGTGTTCGACGTGAACGGCGACGGAATTCTGGACATCGTCTCTGGCGCCTGGTGGTATCAGGGCCCCGACTTTCGCCAAAAACATTTTCTCGGCGAGGTCAAGGCTAACGGCGAGTATTACGATTCATTCTCGGAGATTCCCCTCGACGTGAACGGCAACGGCCGGCCGGACTTCGTCACCGGCGGCTGGTTCGGCGGAGCCTTGCGCTGGCGCGAGAATCCGGGCCAGGCCGGCCAGGTTTGGCCCGAGCATCTGATCGCCGAAACCGGCCCGATCGAGACCACTCGGGCCTGGGACTTCGACGGCGACGACGTGCCCGAGATCTTTCCCAACTGCCCGCCCGCCCGGGTGGTGAACATCTATAAACTAAAGACCGACGCGCAGGGCCGGGGCACCGGTCAGTTTGCAACTCACGAGATCTTCCGTTTTCCCGAAGGCAAGAGCCAGGGTCACGGCCACGGCTGCGGCGATCTGGCCGGAAACGGCCGAATGGACGTGATCTTCTCCGCCGGCTGGCTGGAAGCGCCGGCCGATCCCTGGCGCGAGACCTGGCAATGGCATCCGGAGTTCGACCTGGGCAATGGCAGCAATCCGATCCTGGTCGCGGACGTCAACGGCGACGGCTTGAACGATCTGATCGTGGGCCAGGCCCACCGCTACGGTCTGGACTGGTGGGAGCAACGGAAGAATGCCGCCGGCGAACGGATCTGGGTCAAGCACCCCATCGATCCTTTCATCGCCGGCTGCCACGATTTGAAATGGGCCGATATCGACGGTGACGGCGTCTGCGAATTGGTCACCGGCAAGCGCCATCGGGCCCACTGCGGCAAGGACCCCGGCGAGTGGGACGACCTGGGCATTTATTATTTCAAATGGAATGGCGAATCGTTCAGCAAGCAGGTGATCGACTACGGCCCCATCGGGCGGGGCAAGGGCTGCGGCATCTTTTTCCAACTGGCCGACCTGCGCGGCACCGGCCGGCTGGACCTGATCGCCCCGGGCAAGGACGGGCTGTACGTATTCTTCAACGAAGGCTTATGATGACCGATTCCGGGGAACCTTTTTTACAAAAAAGGTTCCCCGGACCCTTCCAAAAA
>CAYMGG010000400.1:0-5516 GCA_964389915.1 uncultured Planctomycetaceae bacterium | reverse complement strand
GGGGGACTTTGGCGGCCGGACCTCTCCGGGCGCAGCGCATCCTCATGTGCTGCGCGCTGGGGTTGGACAACTTCGTGAACGACCTGATCCGCATGCTGGCGCCGCAGGTCGAGATCACCAAATGCGTATCCGCCCGGCTGGACGACTTTCTGCCTGCGCTGGCCGGGCACTCCACGGTCTGGCTCGAGTGGGGCAACGAACTGACCATCGCCCTCACCACCGACGCCCGGCGGCCGTTGGCGGGCAAGCGCGTCATCTGCCGCATCCACAGCTATGAAGTGCTCGACGGCCTGGCCGACAACATCGACTACACCCAGATCCAGGATCTGATCTTCGTCGCCCCCCACATCCGCGACATCCTGCTGGCGCGCAAACCCGAGATCGCCCGCCAGGTCCGGCGCATCCACTGCATCCCCAACGGCATCGACGTGGAGCGCTTCACCTATCGGCCGCGGTCGGCCGGGCCGGAATTCGCCTACCTCGGCTCCTTGAACTACAAGAAGGACCCGATGGTGCTGATGCATGCGTTCTATCGCCTCCATCGGGACGATCCGGCCCGCCGCCTTCACTTCGCGGGCGACATCCAGCAGCTGCGCTATCAGTTCGGCATCGAAAACTTCGTCAAGCAGAACCGACTGGAGTCGGCCGTGCGGTTTCACGGCTGGCAGCAGGACGTCGCCGCCTGGCTGGAGCCGATGAACTTCATCCTCTGTAGCAGCCTGATGGAGGGGCACCCGGTCGGCCTGCTCGAAGCCATGGCGCGGGGCATCAAGCCGCTGGTCTACGCCTTTCCCGGCGCGGACGCCTTCTATCCGGAGGAGTTTCTCTGGCGCAACGAGGACGAGCTGCTCGAGCGTCTGCGTGAACCCTACTCCAGCGCCTACTGCCGCGAATACGCGGTCCGCTTCGGTTCCTTGCCGCAGCAGCGGGCGCAACTGCTGGAAATGCTGGCCGAAGAGACCGTCGACGGCTTCGCCGAAGTCCGGCGGGAGGTCCAGACCCGCAATCGGGCCCGGCGGCCGGCCGCGCCGGCGCGGGCCGCCGAAGCCTCGCCCGCTCCGGCCGACTACGCCTGGCATTTTCCGGCCGAGAGCTCGGCGGCGGCGCCGGCGGTCCGCGCCCGGGTTCTGACCGAGGAGGGCCGGCGGCAGCTCGCCGCCGGGCGGCTGCCCCTGGGGCGCCTCAGCCTGGAGCGGGCGGCGCGCATCGCGCGCTACCGCCCCGACGCGCAATTGCAGCCGCTGCTCGAGGCCTACCGGCAGACCGACGACGTGCCGGCCATCCAGGAGCTGTGGAAGCGCCGGGCCGTCGCCTCGCTGACGGCCGGCGACCTGGACGATTTTTTTAACGCCTGCTACCTGGCCATCTACGCGGAGAATTTCTTCGGTCGGGTGCCGAGTTACCGCTATGCGCACGTCGACCAGGATCTGAATGCCTTCGTGCAGCTAGCGGCCCAGGCCAGCCCCCTGGCCGCCCGCGCCCGGGAGCACTGCGCGCGCCGGCGGCAGACGCCGCACCGGGTGCCGCGCGTCGGCTTTGTCCTGGAGGGGTTCAGCCAGACCCAGGCGCCGATCCGCACCTATCTGCCGCTGGCGGAATACGCCGACCGCGCCACCGAGGAGCTGTATTTCTACTCGCGGATCAGCTTGAACACCGACCTGGCTCGAGGAGAGCGCTACGCCGAAACCGTCGACTTCTTGCGGCGTTGCGGTTGGTCGGTCCGGGCGCCGGAAACCTCGCTCCCCCCCACCGGGGAGATCGAGGCACTGCTCGACTGGATCATCGCCGACGAGATCGACGCCCTCGTTTTCCAGACCACCTACATGGTGCCCCAGTATAACTTCCTGGCCGCCCTGCGGGCCGCGCCCTTCCAGGCCAGCGTCACCCATCAGCAGGCGGAATTCTCCGACGTCATCGATCTGGCTTTCTCGCTGGGCAAGCCCGGACTGGAGGAGTGCTGCGCCACGGCCCGAGTTCCGATCGGTCGCAACCGAGAGCCCGCGCCGGCGGCTCCTCGAGCCGCTCTGGGCCTGCCTCCCGCGGCGATCGTCCTGGTCACCGTGGCCCGGGCCCCCTACTATCAGGAATGCCGCGACTTCTGGCGGCTATTGACCGGAGTGCTGCGGGACCGGCCGCAGGCCTGGTACCTGCCCGTCGGGCTGGATCGGTTGCCCGAACTGGACGTCGATTTTTCGGGCTTGCCCGAACGCATCCGCCTGCCCGGTTTCCGCACCGACGTGATGGAATTGTTGGCGGCGGCGGTTCCTCGCTCATTGAGGCCATGACTGCGGGCTTGCCGGTCCTGAGCGTATCCCCGCCGCTGGGCAGCCCGCACCGCCCGACCGACGCCATCGCCAGTTTCCTCTGTCCGCCGCTGGACCTGGTGCTCGCTCCCGGCGATGAGACCGGTTGGCGGCTGCGGCTCGAACGTCTGATCGATGATGCGGAGTTCCGGCGGGGCGCCGCGGCCGCCCACCGCGAGTGGGCCGAACGCTTCGAGTCGCGACAGGTGACCGCCGCCTTCTTCGCCGATCTGCGGGCCGCCGCCGGCTGGCGGGGGCCGCAATAACGCCCAACCGCCGCTGCCGCCGTGACTGCCCGCGCGGGGAGTTACCCGGCCGGGCCCGAACGGGAAAGGCGGTCCGCAGAACCTCGGCCTCAGCGCCGCTTGCGGGCCAAGACCTCATAAATGCCGGGGTCGCCGCGATACTCGCCGCGGAAGAACGGGCGGGCGGCGGGGCCCCGGTAGCCGGGCGCGCGCAGGTGCCCCTCGGCGGCGGTGCGAAGGCCGCCGAACCCCAACCGCCGCAGCTCCTCGGTCAGCGCTTCGGGTTCGATCAGCAGGTGCACGCCGGGGCGGGGCCGTCGGCCCTGCTCGTAACCCCAGGTGTTGAGCAGGGTCATGGCCGCGTGCCAGCGGGGGTCGTAGTCGGCAGCCGCGTTGGGCCGTTCATACCAGAGATGCTTGGTCCAGCCGAAGCCGTTGGCCGTCACATAGAGCCGCCCGCCCGGCCGCAGCACGCGGGCGAATTCGGCCAGCGTCTGCCGCCAGGGAGTGGCGAAAAGCACGCCGTAGCAGAAGACGGCGTCGAAGTGGGCGTCCGGGTAGCGGGTGCGGGTGGTGCTGGCGGTGCGGGTTGTCAGGTTGGTCCGCGCCTCGAGTTGGGCCAGACGCGCCAGAATGCGTATCCGGACGGCCGCGGCATCGACCGCCGCGACGGCCGCGTTGCGTTCGGCCAAGGCCAGCGCCCACTGGCCGAAGCCGCAGCCGGCGTCCAGCACCCGCGCCTGGCCGGCGAAACCGATCGCCTCCAGCCGGTCCCGGTAGGGAGCCAGGCCGCCGGCGAACACGCGGCGCAGGAAACTGACGTCATTCTCGCCCAAATCGGCGCGGAATTCGCGGACAACGGCGGCGATCCGGCGCCGCCAATTCGTTTCGGCCGTGGTCGTCATGCGCCAGCCCTACCGTAGCGGACGCACGGAGTATCCGGCGTACCGTTCGAACTCGGCCAGATTCGCGTCGAAACGCGAGAACTTCTCCGCCAGCTTCTGCTCCTCCTCGGGGGTGCGGTGGAAACGCAGGTAACCGAAGTAATAGTCGAGGAAACCCTCGCCCTGCCAGCGCAGCTCCCGGTAGAAATCGGGCGGGCCGTTGTAGCCGGTTTTGGTGCGGGCGTTGCAGCGCCAGCAGAAATCGTTCACCTGCTTGAGCTCTTCGAGGTCGCCGCTGAGGAACGCCCGGCGCAGTCGGACCAGGGCCGGGCTGTTCCAGACCTCCATGAGCGGGGCCTCCAGAATGTTGCCCCACAGGTAATCCTGGTGGAAGTCGACCGCGCAGCGGGCTTCGCCGTCGGGCGAGAAGACGATCTCCTTCCAGGGCATCAGACACATGCAGAGGTTGTCGCCCGGGGGCGGGCCTTCGTGGTAGTCCTCCGCCTCTTCCCAATATTTGTTGTTGAGGTAGCGGCTGACGCGGATCTCGTCGAAGGGCAGCTCGCGCAGCAGGGCGATGTCGCGCTCGACCAGCCCCCGGTTGCGCGGGGTTTCGACGATCCGGATGCGGACGATGAGGGGGGAGTCCATTTCGCGCTTCAGTTGCAGGAAGCGCAGGGCGTTGCGCCAGACGGTGGGGGCCTCGCCCCGCCGGCGGATCTCGGCATAGGTCGGGGCGTCGATGGCGTCGATCGAGAATTCGATCACGTCCAGTCCGCTGGCGATCAGTTCGCGGCTGCGGGCTTCGTCCAGCAGCATGGCGTTGCTGTTGACCAGCGTGTACAGCCCGGCCTCGCGGCAGCCCCGCACCATGCCCGCCAGGTGCGGATTGAGGAGCGGCTCGCCCGACTGGTGCAGGTAGGCGGTCCGGCACTGGCCCCGGATCTTCTCGAGGATCCGGGCGAAAATCTCCGGAGACATGTGTTTCTTGGCCCGGGTCATGGTTGCGCGGGCGCAATAGGCGCAGTCGAGGTTGCAGTGGGTGGTCACCTCGATGACGGCCAGCGGCGGCGGCGTGGACATCGTCGGTTCGGGATGGGTCAGCTCCCAGAGGTAGTTCAGGCAGCGGAAATTCGCCTCCCGCCCGTGGAGCTGGTGGTCGGGGCTGCGGCCGGAATGTTCCATGCGGGTCTCCTTCAGACCATCGGCGGGACGGGCGGCGTCGCTTCCTCCCGCCAGACATCATATAAATCCCGGAGGCGAAAAAAAGGGCCGTCCGTTTCGGCCAATTCCAGCAGTTCCAGGAAGGCGCTCCCGGCGCCGGGGCCGGATTGGCGGCAGGCCTCAAGCGCGGCGCGGGGGGCCTGCCGCTGGTCGGGAACTTGCGCCTTGAACTGAAGGTAGGCGGCCTTGCTGCCGGAATTGAGAAAGAGGTGGACCGGATGGAAGGCGAATACGCGCGCGCCGCCGCCTCGGGCCAGGGGGGTGAGGCGCCAGTCGGGACGGTCGCGCTCCATCTCGGCGATGTCGCTCCAGACGAAGGGGATGCGGGCCATGACCCGGGTCCCGTCGCGCCAATAGGGGACGATCGGCGCGTGCGCGGCATAGGGCAGGAAGAGCGAGGCGTCGATCTCAAGCGGCGTCCGCGCCAGGATCAGGTCGTACAGCGGCGCCGACTGCACGAGCGCGTGCGTGCGCAGGCTGAGCGCTTCGGGCACCAGTTCCAGGCAGTGGCTCAGGACCGCCTCCGGGGTCGGGCCGTGGGTCGAGCCGGGCAGAAAATTGGGGTGGATTCCCAACTCGAATGCTTCCGGCCGCGCTCGTAGCCGCTCCACGGCCGGGCTGCGGTGGGTGACGAACCAGGTGGCGCGGACTCCGTGGCGCAGGCAATCTTCGGCCACCGCGTCGATGACGTAGTCGGGCGCCCAGTCCAGATCGAAGGTGATGGCGATCACGTTCCCCCCTCCGGCGGCAGCTCCGGATAGATCCGCACCGGCCGGCGGCTGACGCGGCGTACGGTGGCGGTCATGCGCCCCAGATGGCAGGGGTTGGCCGCCAGGGCGACGTGCGTGATTCCTCGGGCG
>CAYMGG010000399.1:0-5520 GCA_964389915.1 uncultured Planctomycetaceae bacterium | reverse complement strand
GCCCGCCCAGCGCCGGCAGGGCCAGAGCCAGCTGCCAGTCGAAGCGGTCGGCCGGTCGGCCGCCGATCCGGCCGGCCGTGGCGCACCCCGCGCCGATGAGATGTCCGGCCAGCGCCAGCAGCGGCCGGCCCGCCAGCAGGCCGTAGACCGCCCCGGCCGCCGCCGCCATGGTCAGCAGGCCTTGCAGTCGGATCAGGATTTTCACCCCCCGGCTTTCAGTCATGCTTCAGCTCTTTGCGGGCGCGGGTCAGGGCGGCCGAGAAATCCTCGTCGGCCGCCGGTTCGACCACGCTCCATTCCAGGACCAGCGGGCGGTCGTCGCCGTGGGGGCGAAACTCGAATTCGCCCACCGCCCGCTCCAGCTTCTGGCGTACCACCTGGGCGCCGGCGGAGGTGACGCCCGGCAGGAGGAGGACGAAGCCCCGCTCCTGTTTGAAATAGGCGACCGTGTCGCTTTTGCGGACCAGGTGCTTGAAGATCCGCGCCAGCACCAGCACCAGCCGCGCCAGCACCATCAGCGGGGTGTCGGCCGCCGGCCGGCAGAAGAGCAGCGCCAGCGGCGTCTGCTGCCGGCGGCTCAGGGAGAACTGGGTGTCGGCCTGGCCGCGCAGGTAGTTCTCGCTGGCCAGGTCGAGGGCTTCGTCGTCCATCAGCCGCCGGCGGGCCTCGACCAGCCGCTCGGCGTCGGCCAGCGAGCGCGAGGTCCAGTCGAGCAGCAGTTCGAAGAGTTTGATGCGGGCCGGGACGAAACCCACGAAACGCATGGCGGCGACCGTCGCCACCGCGGTGACCCCTTCCCGGGCTCCCCGCAGCGGGCCGGCCAGCAGGCAGGCACCCGCGCTCTCGCCGGTTGCGGCCGACTGATAGAAATCGCTGGCCGTCTGGATGGTCTCGTGCCGCACGGCTTGCAGGGCGAGGGCCGGCGGATTGCGGGGCGGCTCGGTTCCGCGCCAGGCGACCAGCCGGAGGACCCCGTCGGGGCCGACCGTCCAGACCGCCGCCGATTCGGCCTCCAGCTGGGAGGCCAGGATTGCCAAGAGGCCGTTAAAGATCTCCTCCCGGTCGTCGGAGTCCAGCTGCCGGGCGCTGGCGTAGAGGACACTGACCGTGTCGGTCTGGCCGGCCAGCCGGCCTTCGAGCTGCCGGTAGGCGCTCTCCAGCTTGGCGTATTTGCCTTCGACCGCGCCCAGGCGTTCACGCGCTTTCAGGGTCTGGCGAGAGAGGAATTCGCCGATCTTGATCCGGCGGGTGATCGCCTCGCCGACCAGGAATCCGACCAGGATGTAGGTGAACGGTGCGAACGCCCGCCAGGAGCCCAGATGCATGGCTTCCCGCAGGCTCTCGCCGGCCAGGTGCAGGCCCAGGCCGTGGATCAGCGCGCAGCCCAGGCCCGCCAGCGGGCCGGTCGGCGAGCCGTAGCGCAGGGCCGGCAGGAGTGTGGCCAGCCAGAGGGGATGGGGGTTGGCCGAGAGCAGGAAAGGGTCGCTCGGGAAGAGGAAGTTGCCCGCCGCCAGCGCCGCGCCGGCCAGCGCCGAAAATTCGAGCGCGCGCAGGAGGGGGGTCCGGATCACGAGCCTTCCGCCAGGCATTGCCGAACGTGATGCAGCAGATCCCGCGGGCCGCAGGGCTTGGGCACGAACCGGGCGCCCAGATTTTGGATGACCCCGCGTTCGTCGCCCACCAGCGTCTTGCTGCTCAGGATGATGAGCGGGCCGGTATAGCCCTGCGCCCGGAGCTGCCTGGCCACGACCAAGCCGTCGGTGCCGGGCATCATCAGGTCCAGGATCACCAGGTCGTAGGCGGCCGCCGGCGGGAGCAGTTCGGGTTTCGCTTCAGCCGTCGAGACCAGCTCGAAGCCCGAGGTTTCCAAAATCTTGCGGGTAAAAGCCCGGATGTGGGGGTCGTCTTCGATGTGGAGGATTCGTTTAGCGTTTTCCGGCATCGGGCACGCCCTTCAGCAGCGAACCGGCCAGTTCGCGGCAGACTTCGCCGGCCAGCCGGCTCAGGCTGTCCTCTTTGAGCCAGGCATAGCGGCCGGTGCGCGAGCGCGCGCCGCTCCAGAGGACGCGGCCGGTGGCGGCGTCGACCAGCCGCACCGAGACGCCCACGGCCGGATCCTCACCCAAGCCGGCTTTGTAGGTGTATTCCGTCACCCGGCCCAGGACCAGGGTTTTGGCCCCCAGGAGGGCGCCCAATTCCGCGGGCGTGCGCCGCTCGCCCTCCAGCGGGCCGAGCAGGGCCGAGATTTTTTCCAGCGGCTTGGGCTCCAGGCGGCCGGAGGCCAGAAGCTCGCCCTGGAAGAGTTCGGCCACGATCAGGCCGGCGTTGGGATAGGCGGCCAGATTTTCAAATGGCACCACGGCCAGCGGTTCCAGCTGCGCGGCCGCCAGTGTCGGGGCGGCGAAATCGCTGCGATAGGCATCGCAGCCCGCCGCGCTCAAAGCGATCAACGCGGCCTGGCAGAAGCGGCGGAATTTGTCGATGGTATAAGGTTTCATATCCGGTGAAATCTTTATTTGGACTACAGTTATCCCTATCGGTAACACCAAGGAACAATTCTAACTTTTTGGCCAACCGGGAAAAGCTAAATCCCTAGAAGTTTGCGTTCATGCCCAGTTCGAGCAGGTTGGTGCGGCCGCCGCCGGCGGTGGTCGCTTCCGAATCCATTTGGTATCCGGTCCAGAAGCGCAGCCGCCGGCTGGGGGCGAAGACCAGCCGGCCGCGCCAGCCGTAGAGATTGCCCCAGGCGATTTCCCGCCGGTCGTCGCCGCCGAAATACCCCTCCAGGTTGAGGCCGAAATGCCGGTTGACGGCCCGCCGCCAGGTCACGCCCACCCGCTCGGAAGCGCTCTCGGGGGCCACGGCGACGAATTCCTCGTCCACCTCGTACTGCTCCCGCCGCCAGGCGGCGAACAGTCCCAGGCCGCAGTCGATCGGCCCCTCGGGCAGGCCCGCGCTGTCGAGGAAACCGCCGCCCATGCTCAAATCCGGCCGGCCCATCAGGGCCAGATCGACCCGCGCGCCGGCCTCCCACTCCGTGCCGCCCCAGTTGCGGCCGTCCCCGCCGCCGGCTTCGGTGGCGTAGTCGTAGCCGTGCCACGCGCCGTCCAGGGTCAGGGTCAGGCGGCGGGAGAGGCTCAGGTTGGCGGCGGCGGTCAGCCCGTGCTCGCGCACGGCGTATTCCACGCCTGCGGCGCTGTCCGCCCAGGGCCGGCCGAAATCCGCTTCGCCGCGCAGATTCAGACGTTCGTGGGGTCGCCACTCCAGTCCGCCGGCCAGGGCCAGGCCGCTGACCGAGTCGGCTTCGTAGGGTTCCGCCTCGCCCCAGGCCGAGAGGCGCGGCGAAAAAACCCGCGTCAGGCGCAGGCGGATCAGGCGCAGATCCGCGTCCTGGTCGGGCGCGGTCTTGCCTTCGACAAAAAATGCCTGCCGCTCGGCCGCCGCCGCCAGGGTCCAGGGGCCGGGCAAGGCGCCGCCGCCGGCCAGGGTCTGGGTGACGGTCCGATCCTGCACGCCGCGCTTGATCGAGTAGCGGGCCACGGCTTCGGGCGCATGGTCGGCCCGGATCTGGCCGCAGCGCTCCAATACTTCCGCCAGCAGCGGCGAGGGCGGGGGAGCCGACCGGGGCTGGGCCATTAGTCGGCCGCCCGCGGGCGGCACGAGGACTGAACTGACGATCTCGCCCTCCCCCGCGGGACAGTCCGCCGGGCCCGCCAGGGCCGGAGCGGTTGGCGGTTCGGCGACGGCCGCCGGAGCGGCCAAGGCGAGTTCGCCGGTCAGGACCTCCGCCGGCGCCGCGGACTCGGCGGCGCTTCTTTCCGTCAATTCCTCGGGGGCGGGAACGAGGGGGGGCGGTTCGGGTTTTTCGGCGTCATTCTTCCGCGCGGCCGGCGGCCGTTCGTTCGCGTCGGCATCGGGCGGACTCGTCTCGCCGGCCAGTTGCGGCCAGTTGATTTCGCCGCGCACCATGGGCGGTTCTCCGGCCGCCAGCCGGGGGGGCAGGATGAGCAGCCAGCCGGCCAGGGCCAGCCAGCGGCTGCGGGCATTGCGGCCGGTCCGGTTCATTGGGCGCCTCCTTCGCGCAGGAGGCGGGCGGCGGTCGCATAATCGGCCAGGGCGCCGCGCCAGTCGCCGCGAGCCGCGGCCACGTTGGCGCTTTCGGCGGCCAGGTCGGCGGCGGCGGGCTTGGCCTCGCGCAGCCGGCGCAGCCCGGCGTCGGACGCCGCATAATCTTGGCGGCGCGTGTCGATCACGGTCTGGAGCCGCCGCAGCCGCTCGTGGTCCGGGTACGCGGCCAGCAATTCGGCGACCGTGCGGGCCGCCTGATCGGTCAGCTTGTATTGCAGATACAGATCGGCCAGGTCGGCGGCGATCTCGGGCTGGTCGCGCCGGCCGGCGGCGGCCCGGATCGCCAGCTGGTAGGCGGCAAAGGCCTCCTGGAGCCGGTCTAGCCGCCAGAGCGCGCGGGCGCGCAGGGCCAGCCGGGTGCGATCGGTCCGGCCCGCCGTTAGGCGCAGGACCTGACGATAGGCGCCCTCGCCGTCGCGGTAGAGTTCGCTGTGCGACTCTCCCAATTCCAGCCAGGCCGCCGCCGCCCGCGGTCGGCGAGTCAGATATTGGCGCAGCCGGCTCAGGCCCCACTCGTAGCGCTTGAGCGCGCGTTCGGCCCGGGCCAGCCCCCAGAGCGCTTCGGCGTCGGCCGGGCGGGCGGACCAGGCGGCGGTGAATTCGGCCCGGGCCGCTTCGGGCCGGTCGGCGGCCAGCCAGAGTCCGCCCAGTTCGCGATGCACTTCGGGCAGGTTGGGTTGTTCGGCCAATAAAGCTTGCAAAATAGCGGTGGCCGCGGCGTAATCGCGATTCGCGGCGCGCAGCGCGGCCAGTTGACGGCGCAGGCGGGCGTCCTTGGGCTGCAAGGCCAAGCCGGCGGCCAAGGCCGATTCGGCTGCGGCGTAGCGCTCCTGCTCCAGGTAGAAGTCGGCCAGGTCCGAACGGCGGGCGGGATTGCTGGGCGCGGCGGCCGCGGCCTTTTCGTAGAGGGTTTCCGCGCCGGCATAATCGCCCCGCCGCCAGGCCAGCCGGGCCAGGATCGGCCAGCTGTCGACCGGCTTGACCTGGCCGGCGGTCACGGCCCGGGTCAGCAGGCCTTCGGCCTTCCGGTAAGCGGCGGCGGCTTCGGCGTCGTCCTCGTCGAGTCCGGCCAGCAACTCGCCCAGATCGAACCAGCCGGAGTAGTCCTGCGGCCGCAGTTTCAGGTAGGCGCGCAAATCGGCGATGGCGGTTTCGATTTCGGCCGTCTGCGCGGCCAGGCGGGCCAAGCCCAGGAGGGCTTCGGCGTCGCGTGGGTCGCGCCGCCGCAATTGTTCGTAATATTGCCGGGCCTGGTCGGTCCGGCCCACGGCGGCCAAGGCCCCGGCCAGGGCGTGCAGCAGCTCCGGGCGGTCCGGCTCGCCGCCGGCTTGCAGGGCCGGCAGCAGGGCCAGCGCCTCCGCCGCCCGGCCCAGCGCTGCCAGGGCTTCGATC
>CAYMGG010000398.1:0-5540 GCA_964389915.1 uncultured Planctomycetaceae bacterium | reverse complement strand
CAGCACCTGATCCTGAGCGTGGCGCTCGGAGCGCTGCTCTGGACGAGTGGATGCGTACTAATCTCCCGGCCGACGCCGCGCGAGATCATCCTGGTCAAGCCGGGTGATCCAGTGTGGTTGACCCAGGACGTTCCGGATATCCCGGTCTTGACCCGGGGCGAAGACGGCCAGATGCGTTTGGGAACGTCCACGCTCAAGGCTGGCTGCACCGTTTGGTACGACCAGCAGTGGAATGACAAGACGCTCAAACCCGTAACGGATGGGAAATGACATGGGTGACGAGAGCCTGGCCAGGTTGCACGAACGGATCGACGAATTGGCCAAAACGCTTAACCAGGGCATGACCGAGGTCAAAGTCGGCCTGGCGCGCATGGAGGCGGCCATGCCGAAGCGGCCCTGTCCAGAACTCCAGCAGCTGCAGCGGGAACTGGCCGCCCATCTGGCCGAACACGAGAAGGCGCGGGACCGACTGTGGCAGGCGGCACTCAAGCTGTTAGCACCCAGTGCGGCAGCGGGTGCCTTAGCAGGTTGGCTGACGGGGCAGAAGTTTTGAGGGAGTCCACTAAATGCCACCCCGTTGCCCTACATGTGGGCAGAAATTCGAGCACGCGGCACCGGATACGACCTGTCCGGATTGTCGAGCGGCGCTGTTGCTGTTGCGGGAGCTCGGTCTGCTTGACCGAAAAGACGTATTGCCAGGAACGGATTCTGATCTGTGCCATCTGCCTGACAAGGGCCAACCATGACCACCCCCCGGGACATTCAAGCCGGTAGAGCCTATGTCGAGGTCACCAGCCCGGCGGACCTGCTGCGCCGAGATCTGCGTTATAACCAGATGCTGGTGGAGCGATTCGGCGATTCGGTGAAACGGGTGCAGATTCCCCGGTTTGGTGAGCAGTTGGGGCGTGAACTGGGGCGCTCCAATTCGGCCGTCTCCAGATGGGCGGAATCCACCAAGCGGACCATTGCGGGGGCTCTGGCGATTGGGGGCATTGCTGCGGGGGGTGGGGCTCTGCTGCTGGGCCGGGCCATGCGGTCGGCGCTGGATGTGACCGGGGTCTGGAAAAAGCCGGTTACGGGCCGGCCGGCAGATGCCCGGGGTGGGCAGACGTTTGATATCGGCCAATCCACTCGCTCCGCTCAGATTACGGCTGGCATCCAGAGTCGGCGTTATCTGGAAAACGCGCTGATTGCCCGGGGGATCAGCGGCGCATCCGGACTGGGTGCGCTGGCCCTGCGAGGTGGTGGGGCTCTGGCCCGCACAGTCGGCATCATGGGCAAGGAGCGGGATTGGTTTGGCGTGTCTGGTGGCGTCGGGCATCGCCTGGCCGTGCCGCAGATCGGTACGGCGCTTGACGCGGCCGGCAAGGTGGCGATGCGGATCGGCCAGAGCCTGGAGCGGGTCGATCGGTATTTTTCAGCGTTGGCCGGCAAATACACCAAGACGCGGGCTGGATTCCAGGCCACGTTCGGGCAGAAGACAGCGGAACTCTATCAGCTCGGTGGCAAGACCGGCGGCATCTACAACTGGTTTGGTAACCGCCGCGTAACTCCCGAGCTATCCAAACAGGCCGACACGGAAGTGCAGCGCGAGATGCGGCGCGCCCAAAATTTGGGGCTGTTGTCTCCGGGTTTGGTGGCGGGCAATGCGGGCTTGGGTTCCGCCGCTCTATCTGCTGGCTCTACACCACCTCCTGCACCCCGCCGGGGGATCACCTCTCGCTTGTTTGGCGGCGGCAGGCGGGGAAATGCTGGTCGTACCGCTTCTGATTCCGTTCCAATGACGGCTGGTGGTGGTGCCGAGGCCTTGCCCCCCGTTCTGGACGCTGCACCCACCGAACGGGCCGCCGGCCGCATCTCCGCCGCTTTGGACAATGTCCGCAATCGGGCCTTGGTGGTCAGCGCGGCTTTGGCTGGTGCAGCCGGGGCCATTGCCTATCCACTTTTGTCGGCCGTGTCGCAATTCGCTCATTACGGCGACATGCTCAATAAATCCAGCCTGAAGACGGGCCTGACGGTCGAGGAGTTTGCCGGCCTGGCGCACGGCGCCGAACTGGCTGACGTCTCGGTCGAGAATCTGCAGACCGGCCTCAAGCAGATGCAGAAGACCATTGTCGATGCGCGGATGGGCAAAAAAGAGGCCTTGGAAGGCTATGGCATGCTGGGGTTATCGGCTGAAGCCCTATCCGGTAAAGGGGCGTCCGAACAAATCGGCATGATTGCGGATGCACTATCCAAGGTGGGCAACCCGGCCATCAAGACCGCTGCGGCGATGAAGATTTTTGGCATCTCCGGCGTAAACATGATTCCCATGCTGGAGCAAGGCAGCGCTGGTTTGAAGGCGGCGGCGAAGGACGCCGAGGAGTTGGGCCTAGTCATGAGCGGGGACGCGGCGGAAGCGTCCGAGGAATACAACGACAACCTGACTCGACTGGGCAAGGCGGTGCTGGGTGTGAAGATCGCCATTGGGTCGGTCTTGCTACCCAAGCTGAACAGTTTGGTGCAGATGCTGGTCACAGGCGTCAAGTGGGTACGCGGCTGGATCGGTGAGCACCAGGGCCTGGTTAAAGTGCTGGCCATAGGCGGGCTGGTGGCGGCGGGGGCGGCGGCAGGATTGGGGACTCTGGCGGCTGCGGGCTTCACTCTGTCCGGGGCCGTGTCCGCCATCAGCCTAGCGGGAGGCGCGCTCAGCACAGTATTGGCCGTGGTCAGTACGGCCATGGCGGCGATCTTGTCACCGGCCGGAGCAGTCGGCGTGGCTATTGCCGGTTTGACTGCCGGGATTCTGTACCTGACCGGCGCCTGGTGGCCGGTCGTCAATTTTCTGGGCGAGGGCTGGGAGAAGCTGGCCAATTTCGCCAAAGAAAGCGTCGGGGCAATTGCCAATGCCTTGCGGGGTGGGGATATCCGCGCGGCTGCAGGTGTGCTGTGGGCCGGACTCAAGCTGATCTGGCAGCGGGGGGTATTCGAGGTCGGCACTATTTGGGAGGCGATCAAGGCGCCGTTCGCTCAGACCTTTGATTACCTCGAAACCACGGCCGCCAATCTGTGGGACCGGATCGCCTCCAATGCCACGGCCGCTTTTCAACGCGTGCTGGGCGCATTGACCTGGGTCTTGGAAGCCATCCAGAAAGCGGAATACGCTCTGGGTGGCTCGGACCAGCGCGTGGTCGAGTGGCAGCAGGCGCTGGATTATCTCAATGGCAAAATCGGTAGCGCTGATGAGACCCTCAACCAACTTGACGCCAGAGTAGCCCAGCGAAATGCTGGTTATGAAGATCGGGCCAATACTCCTGGCGCTTACGACGAGGCCCGTAACCTGCGCCTGGCGGAACTGCAGGCGCAACTCGCCGCTGCCCGCAAGGAATACGACGATGCCATTGCTCAGGCCAATGCGGTCAAGCCGATCGAAGTCCCTGGATTCGACAAGGCGAAGAAAGACCTGGAATTCGCCTGGGATACGCTCGATCAGAGCAAAACCCGCGTGCAGGGTGCCTGGGCCAATTCCCGGATGAGCTTGGCCCTGGGTGGCACCAGCACTCACGAGGATCGCCAGGAAAAACTCCAGAAATCCATCAAGGACGGCGTCTGGCGGGTGGTCGATAACACCAGCCCGCAGAACAATGCCGCAGCGTACGCCCCATGACTACCGTCGAACAGATCGAACTGCTCGAATCCGGTGAATGCACGATCGAGCGCGGTGGCCGCCGGTCGCTGCAGCGGACTATGATTGTGACCGAGCCGCTGCCGACCAAGGCGGTCAAGCTGGGGCCGCCTTACGGCACGCTTAACCTGGAGGTGGGGGGATACCTCAAGACCAAGCGGGCAATACCCATAGATGATAAACACTGCCGTCTGGTCCTGACCTATGAATCCAGCGATCCGATCGCCAATCCGCAACTCGACCAGGTTACTTGGGAAACCGATATCGGCACCCAGAACGTCCGGGTGTACGAGACCGAGGACCAGGTCTCCTATACGGTCGATCCCGTCTGGCAGGGTGTGCTGACCATTAATGAGGACGACGAAGGAAACATCGAGGGTGTGGACATCATGGTGCCGCGCATGGAATTGACCGCCCGAGTACGACGTAAGCGTAAGTTTTGGTCTCTGGAATACCAGGCGGCAGTTTTCGATCTCTGCGCAAGGATCAATGATGCCAAATTCCAGGGGCTGGCGGCCAAAACCGTCTTGTTTCTGGGCTGCCAGAAGCAAGACGAAGGCGAGGACTACGTCTCTCTGGTCTACAAATTCGCCTACTCGGCCGGCAAGAAGGCCAATCCCATGACCTATCTGGGCGAAAGTGGTCCGGCCACAGTCAATGTCCCATATGAAGGCTGGGACTACGTCTGGAGCCGAAACGGCAAGAAATACGCGAATAACCATGAACTCAAGGGCCGGATCTCGATCCATGTGGCCAAGGGCCTGTACGAGACGGGGGACTTTTCGACGTTGAAGCTGGCGGAAGACGATTCGGAAATCACGGACGACACTCCATACGGGATACTCTGATGCTGCCTGATCGGGTGATTGCCGGCCAACCTATCCGGGCCGTGCATATGAACGAGATTCTCGCCCGTCTGCGGGATGGGGATGCCACGCCCACGGGGGCGGGCAGCTTGCGGGCGTTTCGCGAAAGTGCCCTGGTTGTGACGGCCGTAGATGCGGCGGGCGGGAATTACCCGGCCTTCTCGGCTTTGGCCATTGAATCTCTGCCTGGTGACGATCCCGTCAACCAGAGTGGCCGGCGGGCGGTGAAGGTCCGAAAAGCGCGGGTCGGCGACGAGGGACGGCTGTGCATTTTGGGGTCGGCCATGAGCAAGGGAGTGGCGCCCGTTGCCTACATCGGTGGCCTGTGTCCGGTTTTGCTCACCCGCACATCGGACGATGCGGCCAAGGCAGCGGCCGGTCGCTTTTTGTATGCGGAGCTCAAAGCCGGCGCCACTGCGCTTGAGGCGGCTGGTGGCGGTTCGGCTCGGATCGTCTGGGAGGAAGAGGCCGAGAGCCTGACCGCCGCGCATCTGGCTTTCGTACAATTTCCTCTGGGTTCGTCGGCTGGAACCTTTTCAAAACCCCGCAGCCTGACATATAGCGACGAGCATTCGGAAAATGCGCGTAACGATCTGGCCTACGCCGGCAAAGACGGCTCGGTCTTGTGGGATCGCCGGGCCTTGTCCATTCCGTCCGAGGAGGAAGGCGGCACGCCGACCGAATTTGACGGTGTGGTCGTGCCTGTCCTGCTGGGCGTGGCCTACTACCACACCGGGGCTCAGAAGCTATACGCCTATCAGGCCGACCTGCTGTTCGATTCGCGTGGCGCTCTGGTGAAGATCGGGCCCGAGGCCCGGGTGGAAATCGCGGCCACGGAGGCCTGCTCATGATCACTGGAATCTGGGGTCGCTCCCGGAACGGGCATTTGCTGCATTCAGCCAACGGGCATATAGCGCTTTGCAAGCCATGGTGCAACCGGAACGTGGAATTCCCGGAAAACCTGGTCGTGGCCTTGAGCGGGTTTTCTTCGTGTTTGAGTCACAGTTGCG
>CAYMGG010000397.1:0-5559 GCA_964389915.1 uncultured Planctomycetaceae bacterium | reverse complement strand
CCGCTCCTCCAGCTGGGCCAGCTTCCGGCCCGGACCGGGCAGTGGCGCCGGCGGCGCGCTGGGCAGAGGGCCGCCGGCAAAAGCTCCCTCCGGAGCCAGGACCGGCGTCCGGGGGGCTTCGGCGGCCGCCTCGGGCGGCAGGCTGAAGAGCCGGCCCCCGCGCTCGGCCAAAGCGCTGGCGGCCAGGCGGCGGGCCTCTTCGCCGGCATAGCGGGCCGGCAGGCGGTTGGGTTTGAACGATTCCAAGTCGACCTGGAAGAACTGCTCCACCCGGCGCTTGAGGCCGCGCAGGTCGTAGAAATCCAGATGTCCCATGCCGAACAAGATCGCCGCCGCGCAGCCGGCGGTCAGGAGCGCCGCCCAGACGCTCTCGCGTCGGCGGGCCGGGCGGATCAGATGGTCGGCGGTCCAGGTCATCGCGGTTCCTGAGAATCAACAATCCAATCGCGGTCAGTCGACTTTTTCAGCGGCCGGTTAGCGGGCCGCGCCGGCCGCGCGCAACAATTCCTCGACCCGGGCCAGGCGGGTGCGCCCTTCGGCGATGAGCGGATTCTGGGGATGCCGGCGGCCGAAGCTCTGCTCGTCCTCGCCGGCCAGCTCGCGGTAGCAGAGCCGCTCCTTGCGCAGGAAGGGCAGGGCCAGTTCCGCCTTGCGCGCCGGGCTCAAGCCCCCCGCCGGGGCGTTCTTTTCCGCCTCGGCCAGGCCTTGCTCGCGCGCCCGGGCCAGGCATTCGCCGCCGAGAAGAAGGGCCTCGCCGCAGAGCTTTTCGTCGTCGTAGAGCAGCCCCACCTTGAGCAGCCGCTCGGCCGCGGCGGCCGGATTGCCGGCGGCCTTCTCCAGCAGGCCCAGCTGGTACAGGTGATTCATGGTCAGCGGATCGTCCGGCCGAAACTGCGCCGCGGTCAGCTCGGTCCGGGCCTCGTCCAGCTGGCCCTTTTCGCGCAGGCAGACGCCCGCGCCTAACCGGGCCAGGTTCTCCAGTCCGCTCTCCTTCTCGGCCAGCAGCCGGCGGTACTTGACCAGGGCTCCGTCCCAGTCGCCGCGCAGACGCTTGACCTCGGCCTGGTAGAAGAGGGCCACGGCCCGCACCTCCTTGCCCGTGCGCCGGGCCAGCAGGGCCTCGTACACGCTGTCGGCTTCGGCCAGCTGGTTCTTCTTCATCAGGTGAGAGCCCAGCCAGAGGAGTTCCTGCTGGTCGACCGAAATGCGCGGAAAATCGCGGACGATCTCGTACAGGGCCGCGGCGGCCTGGTCCTCGGCGCCGGCCTGGTAGAGGCAGATGGCCCGCCGGTAGCGGGCCTTGTCGGCCAGGGCTTGCTGCGGGAATTCCGCCAGCAGGCGGGCGTAGCTCTCGGCGGCGGCGGCGAAACGCTTTTCGTTCTGGTCGTGCCAGGCCAGCCAGTAGAGGGCCTCGGGCGCGCCCTCGCCGGCGGGGAACTGCTCCAGCAGAGTCCGGTAGCAGGCGACCATGTTGGCGTACTGCTTGAGCCAGTAGTAGCAGACCGCCTGCTGCCCCAGGGCGGCCTCGCGCAGGGCGGGGGCCGTGTCGGAGCGGGCCAGGAGCCGCGCCAGCACCGGCAGCGCCGCCTCGTACTTCTCCTTGGCCATCAGGGCCTGGCCCCAGCGCAGCAGGGCCTGCGGCTGCCGGGCGTCGCGGGCGAAGTTGGTGACGAAATATTCGTAGCTCTCGGCCGCGCCGGCCGGATCGCCGGCGGCCTCCTGGGCCTGGGCCAGTTCGTAGGCCGCGCCGGCCTGATAGGCGCCGCGGGCGTCCCGGGCCCGGCGCAGCGATTCGACCGCCGCGCGCCAGTCGCCCGCCCGGGCCTGGGCCTGGCCGCAGAGATAATCGAGCTCCGGGTCGGCTTCGCCCTTCCCGCGCGCCCGGCATTCGGCGGCCACGGCCAGGGCGCGGTCGGGCTGGTTCTGCTGGAGCAGGGCCCAGGCGCGCTGGCGCTGGGCCGCGCCGGCGAACTCGCCGTCGCCGACCTTGGCCAGGGCCTCCAGGGCGCCGGCGGCGTCCGGCTTTTGCAGCCGGCAGAGGCCCAGCAGGTACCAGGAGCCGTTCTGCAACTGCGGTTCCTGGACTTTCTTGGCCAGCGCTTCGGCGGCCGCGCCCGCGGCGGCGTAGTCCTCCTGGGTGTAGCGGACCCAGGCCAGGCCGTATTCGGCCCGGTCGCGGGTTTCGGGCGCGGTGGTCGGCTTGGCCAAAAGCTCGCCGAAGGCCGCGGCCGCGCCGGCCGGGTCGCCCGCCCGGCGCAGCGCCTCGCCCCGGCGCAGACCCGCCCCCGCGGCCAGGTCGTGGGTCGGATGTTTCTGGCCGAATTCGGCGAAGAGCCGGGCCGCTTCGGCGTGCCGGCCGAGCTCGGCCAGGGCCTCGCCCCGGGCGAAGAGGGCCAGGGGCGCCAGTTCGCCGCCGTTCACCCGCTCCAAGGCCACCAGCGCCCGTTCGGGCTGGCCCACGCCCTGGAGGGCGCGGCCGAGGTAATAATTGGCCGGCAGGAAGGCGGCGGTCGGCTCGCCCTTGGACTCGGCCAAGGGGGCCAGGGCGCTGACCGCCCGGTCGAAGGCCTTGAGCTCGAAGAGCGCACAGCCGTAGCGCAGCCGGGCCAGCTCCGCCCGGCCGGCGGCGCCCGGATCGGCGGCGATCAGTTTGGTCAGATACTCGTGGAAATCATGGGCGGCGGTCTGGTGGTCGCCGGCGGCGAAGGCCGCTTCGCCGCGCCGGAAGACAGCCTCGGGCAGCCGGGGGTCCTGGGGATAGGCGGCGATGAACTTGCCGTACTCCTGGACCGCCTCGGCATATAGCTCGCGGGCGTAGAGTCCGCCGGCGAAGTCGAGTTGCACGGTGGAATCGGCGAACGGCCCCGGCACGGCCGCGGCCGGAGCCGTTCCGGCCGGAGCGGCCGCCTCGCCGGCCCGGATAAGGCCGCCGGCCGCGAAGGCCGCCAGCCCGGCCAGGGGCAGAAGCATAAATTTGGCGCGCAGGATTTTCATTCGGCTTTCGCCTTCAGGTTTCGGAGGCCGGCCCGCGGGTCGGCCGTTTAGAAGGTGTTTCAAAAGTCCACCTCGGCGTTTGAGCCGGCGTCGCGGTCGCGCCAACGCTTTACAAACCTCGTAACCGCCGAGATTTTTAAAGCTGACTGGCGTTTCGCTCCGGGGCTGAAACACCGATCCGGACTTCTGAAACCGCTTCTTAGCGCGCCGCCTCCTCAGAGCCGACCGGCAGGGCGCTGAAGAGCACGCGGGTGATGCCCACCCGGGCGCAGACGTCCATCACGGTCACCACGTGGCGATGGGCGCAGTTGCCGTCGGCGCGGATGATGACGCCCGGGTCGGCCGTCAGTTCCGCCAGCCGGCGCAGCCGCTCCTCCAGTTCCACGGCGGTGTAGGGTCGGCGGTTGACCACGATCTGGCCGTCGGCGGCCAGATTGACCATGACCTCGCGCAGCTGGCGCTCCTCGGCCCGGCCGGAGTTGGCCTCGGGCAATTTGACGTCCAGCAGCTTTTCGTCGCGGGCCAGGGCGTAGGTGGCGATGAAGAAGATGAGCAGGATGAAGACGATGTCGATCATCGGGGCGATCTGGAACTGGCTGTCGCCGGAGTCGCGGGCGGAGAAGTTCACTTTTTCAGCTCCCCGAGCGCGGCGGCCACCTCTTCGGCGGCGATCTCCAGTTCGTCGCCCACCCGGGCCGCCCGCGAGTTCAGCAGATAGTGCAGGGCCATGGCCGGAATACCCACCAGCAGGCCCACGGCCGTGGTGGTGATGGCCTTGCCGATGGCCGCGCTCATCAGGATGGCCTTGGCGCCGGTCTGCTCCTCGGCCCCGAGGACCACGAAGGCGCTCATCAGGCCCAGGACCGTGCCCAGGAGGCCGATCATCGGGCAGAGCACGCCGATGTTGGCCAGGTAGGCGATCTTCTGGCGGATGCCGCCCAACGCCCGCCGACCGGCGCCTTCCATGGCTTGGTGAATCCGCTCCGGCGGATGGCTGTGCAGACGCAGGCCGGGCAGCACCACGCCGGCCAGCAGGCTGTCGTCGCCCATGGCCCGCTTCTGGGCCCGCTCGACGTCACCGGAGGCCAGATCGTCGAGGATTTCGCGCAGCAGCACGGGCGGAACCGTCAGCTTGCGCCGCGTGACCAGCAGCGAATGGAACGAGATGAAGATGGTGAGAAGCCCCAGCAACCCCAGGACGATGTTGATGTTGCGTCCGTGCTGGAGCATTTCGAGGAAGGAGGAGGTCTCGCCCAGCAGGCCGGCCTCGGCCGCGGCGGCCGTTCCCGTCAGGATCAGGAGTGAGATCACGCCGGCAGGCAGCCAAACAGATCCGCGCAAGACAGGCTCCCTTCGTGTAGGCAATGTGTATTTGGCCAACTTAAAGCGTAAGAAGGAGTTTAGTCTACCAGCAGATACTGTCAAGCATATTTGATTTTCCTGCGGGTGGCGGAAAGGCGCGGGTTTTGTGGCTGAAATCCGGGAATCTTTTTTGCCTGCAAAAGTGTGGGCCACACACGGATCAAAGTCTCTGCGCGGTCGGTACTTTCAGATGGGCGAGTGGCACGCAAGGGATCTGCGTAGAATTTATCCTTCTGAACGCTCGAAACGGCGAAGCCGGATTAGAGTTTTTTGCGGGGGTCTGGGGGAGCTTTTTTGCAAAAAAGATCCCCCAGGTTCTAAGGATGGATTTTTACGGTTCTTCCTTACATTTCCTCGGGGGTTGAGACCCCGGCAGTCCGGTAAGCTCGCGGGCTGACCCCCAGCCGGCGCTTGAACAGGCGGGAAAAGTAGAAGACGTCGCGGAAGCCGCAGCGTTCGGCGACCTGGGTGACGTTGAGGTTGACGTCGGCCAAAAGTTCGGCGGCGTCCTGTAAACGCAGGTCGATGGCGTAGTCGATGGGCGAAACCCCGTAATGCCGGCGGAACTCCCGGCAGAGGTGCGGCCGCGAGAGGCAGGCTTGGCGGGCCACCTCGGCCAGGGTCAGTGCAGCGGAATAATGGGTCTGAATATACTGCCGAGCCGCCCGCAGCCGGGCGGGCACCGTTCCCTCGCCGGGCGTGTCCGGCGCGACCGCCCGGGCCACGCTCTGCAACCAGAGGGCGAACAATTCCTCCACCGCCGTCGGGTCGGGGCCGCGCGGATGGTGCAGCTCCTCGTGCAGGGCCAGCAGATAACGTTCGTTGAGCGACGGCGAAACGAACGCCAGCGGGCGGTTGGCCGCCAGGCCGAACCGGTCGAGCCACTCCAGCAGCCGCGGCCCCCGGCAGCGGACCCAGCTGCGCCGCCAGGCACCGCGCTCGCGCCCCTGGCAGATCGGCGTGCCGGCCGGGGCGATCACCAGGGCGTAAGGTTCGGTCCGAACCGCCCCCAGCCGGATCGGCTCGTAGGCGAAATAGAGGAAATGACTGTCCATGCCTCCAGGCACATCGATCAGACCGTGCTGCGTCTGGCGATAGCCGATCACCTGCACCTGCAACGGACCGGCATACGGCTCGTTGTCAGGCGCATAAATGGCGCGAAAGCTTTCACCCATGGCATACCTCCGTTTCCGGGGGAGCTTT
>CAYMGG010000396.1:0-5582 GCA_964389915.1 uncultured Planctomycetaceae bacterium | reverse complement strand
TCCGCTACCCGTTTAATCAATTTTTCTTCGCCGAATTACGCAACGCTACACAGCCTCTAGAAGCCGGCCCAAATCCTGGTCGTCTTCGACTACCAGAATGCTTGGCATATGCTGACCCCTATTCTATAATGCACACCGAACGCGAAGAATAGTAACCGGTGACAAGAAGTCAAGGATAATAGGCCAGAATTATACTCGCGACGCATATTCTTTCGGTCTAGCTTTCCTGTTGCCAGGCCAGAATGTTTTCGCTGGAGGCGCTAGAGCTGTTTTTCGCCCAAAATAGTGTTTCCGGCTTGGTGGGTGGCGTTGAGATTTATGGCAGATTTGCCCTCTTCCAAATTACGATAGATCCGGGTGGTTGGGTATGCAAAATCGATATCTTTCCTGGCTGCAAAAGCTTGCAATATCCCTTCTGCTATTCGGTGGGCAATAGTCCGCCGCTGCCGGACCGGCGACAAGAACCGTAACGTCAGTTCGATGCCTTGATCGGCGATAGTCGTATAAACCGTAGGGGTCAAATGCTCATAGTGTATCGCGTACCGGTGTTGCATCGCCCGAATCCGCTCCATTACCTCGGCACGTATTGTTTGCGCCTCAGCTTCGGCTTGAGACAGCAGAATATCTTTGGCCGCTTGCCAATCGCTTTCATAAGTGACTACCACGGAAAACTCACTCCAAATAAACGGGAATCCCTTGGTATAGCTTGTCACTGAATGGCGAAATACTTCGCTGTTGGGGATAAAAACAATGCGCCCGGTGCTCTGATCTCCCTTCACCCATTCCCCAACCTCCAGCAGAGTAGTGTGAAAGGCGCCGACATCTATCACATCGCCGGTACGGCCATTGACTTCAACCCGATCACCAAGATCGAAGGGGCGCTTGAGCATGATCAGCCCCCAGACATTGTCTCCAGGCAGGTGACCCGACTAACAAAAAACCGGTTAATAGCGGCCACAAGTACATAGAGGCCGACAGCGGTCGCTAAGGTAGGGAGAACGCGATCTGCTTGCGCTAAAAGGATTTCCACTGGTCTTCCCCCCCGAAACCTGGTGTTACTCTCATAATGGGTGGTACCGTTCTCGGGGGCGGGTCACCCGGTTCCACCAGAGCCAGCTTTTCCAAAAATAGCCCGAATAAAAACCAAAACTAGTCTCATTGGGGTATTTTATCGTGCGGAAATTGACCTTACCCTAGTATGTGGGGCTAGCCATGGATGTGGGATTGATCCCGCCCACCGGCTTGGTTCTGCCTTTCTATCTGACAAGGCGCTACCCCTTGAGGTGTACCGGATGCCAATCGGTAAATTCGAAAGTCGCGGGTTGTCCGCCGCATCGCCGCCAAGCCAAAGGCGGTTGCCGTTTTCAGGACCAAAAACAAAAGCAGATTGCGATGACCAACTCCGTCCTGTCGAATGATCCTTCCTCGCCACCTAAACGCAATTGGTATAAGTCATCGATTTTGGCGATTCTGAAAGACGCGACCCAGCCAATGAGCAGCGGGGTCATCGCCGAGAAATTACGGGCACGAGGCATGGACATCAGCGACCGCACAGTAAGATTCTATCTGCATGACATGGATAGTGAAGGCCTTACGCGAAAATTACGCAAGCATGGCCGGCAGATCACGAATCATGGACAATGCGAATGGGAAGCGGCATGTATCAATGAGCGCATCGGCCAGGTTACCGCCCGCATTGATCAGATGGCTTGTCGCATGAGTTTTGATGTCGCGAACCGAACCGGCACGGTGGTTTTGGATGTCACGCTTGTCAAAACGGAATCGTTGGGTAAATGTCTGGAGGCGACTTGCGCCGTAAGCGCGGCGGGGAGCGGATTGGCGGATCGGGGCCTGGTCATCACCCCGGGAGAATGCGTCGGAAGGACGACTGTGCCCAAAGGCCTGATCGGCATCGGCACGGTTTCCTCGGCTTCGATCAAAGGAATTTGCTTGAAACACGCGATCCCGGCGACCGCGCGGTTCGGGGGTCTGCTTGAGATCAGGGAAAAACAGCCGTTTCGCTTTACTGAAATCATCCACTATGACAGCACCAGCATTAATCCACTGGAAGTGTTTTGCCGCAGCGGCATGACCGATTATCACGGAGTCATAACGACCGGCAACGGCCGTATCGGCGCGAGTTATTGGGAGTTTCCTCTGGCCAGCCGAGGCGTGATCGAGGAACTTTCCCGGTATATCGCCTCCCTAGGCCTCGGCGGAATAAACCGAATCGGATATTCCGGCCAAATCCTATGCGGGGTTCCGGCCGATGAAGGACGCCTCGGAGCCCTTGTGACCGACGGGATTCCCCCGGCCGCGCTTGCTGCGGAATACGGATTCCCGGCCGAGTTGCACATCATGAGCGGGCTTGTCGAATTCTCCGACCTCGCTCCCTTTTCGACCCTCCGGAAGCGGTCGGGAACTCCGGGCGATCACACAGGCAAAAATCGGATAACCACGGGTAACCCGCACAGCCATGGCCTGGATATCGGCGTTCACCGGCATCCGATTTTCCATTCGCCTTGAAACTCAAGCGGTTCCGGCGCGACAACCCGGGCGGAACCCCGATTTGGCCGGCTCGCGCCATGAACCGCGCCGTTTCGCCGGCGCATAATGGAATCGCCGGCGGGACCAGACGTGGCCGCTTCTCCTCCCCTTGTCCTTCGGTCAGAAGCCGTCGGGCCGGCCGACGGCGAAGATGTCGGCGCTAGGGGCCGCGCGAAACGCGACGCCGCAAATTTGTCTTGCATTAATCGGCGGCGCGTGCTATCTGCCCAAGCGCAAGCCGCGACTGGCCGTGCCGGCCTTTGCTCCCGGCCGATTTCAACAGCAAAAAGCCACGTTTGGAGGATCACACCGATGGTTTGCCATGGTCACGACACGGAAAACGGCGGTTGCGCCGGCGGACCAGAAAACACGTTCAGTATCCTGACGCAGACCGATCCGCAACAGAACCTTATTTTGGAAAAGAAAAGCCTTTGCCCTGCGGTCACGGAATACAAGGTCCATTGCCCGCAGATCGCCTGGTACTGCAAGCCGGGGCAGTTCATCGTGGTGCGCGGCGACGAGCGCGGCGAACGCGTGCCCCTGACCATCGCCGATTATTGCCCGGAGGAGGGCTGGATCGTCATGGTCGTGCAGGAGGTCGGCGTGGCTTCCCGGCGCTTGAACGGCTTCAGGGCGGGCGACCGCTTCCGGGACGTGGTTGGCCCACTTGGACACGCCAGCGAAATCAACAACTTCGGCACCGTGGTCTGCGTGGGCGGCGGGTTGGGCGTGGCCCCGATCTATCCGATCCAGCGCGCCCTGAAGGAGGCGGGCAACAACGTCATCGCCATCCTGGGCGCGCGCAACCGCGAGATGATCTTCTGGGAGGCGCGGCTGCGCGCCTGCGCCGACGACCTGCTCGTCACCACCGACGACGGTTCGTACGGAATCAAGGGCTTCGTCACCGACGAACTGCGTCGTCTGATCGATGTGGGCGTGACAATCGACCGGGTCATCGCCATCGGGCCTCCGCCCATGATGCGCGCCGTGGCCGAAACCACTCGGCCGCACGGGCTCAAGACCATCGTCAGCCTCAACTCGATCATGGTCGACGGCACGGGCATGTGCGGCGGCTGCCGGGTGGAGGTGGGCGGGGAGACCAAGTTCACCTGCGTGGACGGGCCGGAATTCGACGGTCACGCGGTCAACTTCGCGCTGTTGTTCTCGCGCCTGGGCACCTACCGCGACCAGGAGCAGTCGGCCAGCGCCGGCTTCGCGGCTCGTCCCGGTCAGTGCGCCCTGCCCGCCGCGCCGGTCCGCCCGGCGGCCGTGGCGGCGGAAGCGCCCCAGGTGGCCAAGGCTCCGGACCGCACGCCCATGCCCCATCAGGACCCGCAAAAACGCGTGCATAACTTCTCCGAAGTCGCGCTGGGCTATACGCCGGAAATGGCCCGGGCCGAGGCCCTGCGCTGCGCGCAGTGCAAGCACGCGCCCTGCGTGGGCGGCTGTCCCGTGAACGTGAACATTCCGGCCTTCATCAAACGGATTCAGGAGGGCCATTTCCTCCAGGCCGCGCACAAGATCAAGGAGACCAACAATCTGCCGGCCGTCTGCGGCCGGGTCTGCCCGCAGGAGACGCAGTGCGAGGCCAAGTGCATTTTCGCCAAGGCCGGCAAGCCCGTCGCCATCGGCCGGCTGGAGCGCTTCGCGGCCGACACAGAAGCCGCGTTGGGCGCCGAACCTAATATTCCGAATGTCCGGCCGAGCAGCAAGCGCGTGGCCGTAGTGGGCGCGGGCCCGGCCGGACTCACGGCCGGCGCGGACCTAGCGCTGCAGGGCCATCGCGTGACCATTTTCGAGGCCTTGCATTCGCCGGGCGGCGTCCTGATCTACGGCATTCCCGAATTCCGCCTGCCCAAGGCCATCGTGGAGCGCGAATGCCGATTCCTGGAGAAACTGGGCGTGGAATTCCGGCTCAACATGCCCATCGGCCAGAGCGGCAGCGTGCCCGAACTTCTGCGCCAAGGCTTCGACGCTGCGTTCATCGGTACGGGCGCGGGCCTGCCATGGTTCCTGGGCGTGCCGGGCGAAAACCTGAAGGGCGTGTATTCGTCCAACGAATTTCTGACCCGCGTGAACCTGATGAAGGCCTACCGCTTCCCGGAATACGACACGCCGGTGCTGGTAGGCCGGCGGGTGGCGGTGGTGGGCGGAGGCAACGTGGCCATGGACTCGGCGCGCAGTGCCCTGCGTCTGGGCGCAAGCGAAGTGTCCATAGTCTACCGCCGCACGCGCGCGGAAATGCCGGCGCGACACGAGGAGGCGGAGCACGCGCTGGAGGAAGGGGTGATTTTCCGCGAACTGCGCGCGCCGACGCGGGTGGTGGGCAATGACCAGGGTTGGGTGACCGGGTTAGAATGCCTGCGCATGGAGTTGGGCGAACCGGACGGATCGAGCCGGCGCCGGCCGGAGCCGGTGGCGGGGTCGGAGGAAGTGTTGCCCATCGATCAGCTGATCGTGGCCATCGGCCAGGGCCCCAATCCGCTGCTCACCAAGTCCTGGCCTGAACTGCGGCTGGACCGGCGGGGCAACATTCCAGTGGATGAAAACCTGATGACCAATCTGCCGGGCGTATCCGCAGGTGGGGACATCGTGACCGGCGCAGCCACGGTGATTGAGGCCATGGGCGCGGGCAAGCGCGCGGCGCGCGCCATCGGCGCCTACCTCGCCGAACGGTGAAAGGCGAAAGTCATGCCTGGGGCAGATAACGCCGGCAGGTCCGCCCGCCGATGAGCCAGGAACTTTCCGCGCTCTGGATCGGGGCCAGTGACGATCTGGCCGCGGCGATCCTCCGTGAATTCGCCGCCAACGACCGCCCGATCCGGCTGCGGACGGTGCAAAACCGCCTGGACCTGTTACGCGCGTTGGAAAACGGGCGATTCGACCTGATGCTGGCCGAATACGCTCCACCCGACTTCGATGCGTTGCTGATTCTCGAGTCCGCCGTCCGGCTGCCGGACGACTGCCCCCTGATCGTGATCAGCCAAACCCCCGGCGCGACCCTCTGGCGCCGCGCACTGGCGGCCGGTGCCCAG
>CAYMGG010000395.1:0-5588 GCA_964389915.1 uncultured Planctomycetaceae bacterium | reverse complement strand
ACCCCGAGCGGACGGCTCTTCAACCAGGCTTACGCGCGGGATCTGGCCCGGGAAGTCGAGTGCAAGAACAACCTGCGGCAGTTCTACACCGCCCTGCTGCTATACGTCGACGAGTACGGCAACCTGATGCCGGCGGCCCATTCCGCGGCCGGCAAGAACACGTTCGAGACCTTGTACCCCTACGCCGGCTATAAATATCCCAACCATGCGGACGCGGCCAGCTGGCCCCTGCCGTGTCCGGTGGGCAAGGCGGCGACCGCCCAAACCGGCTATTTCTCCTATGCCGGCAACAACGGCCTGTTCGGCAATTACGAATACCGCCCGTTCGGCACTAGCTTCGGCGGCGGCAGTCTCTGCAACATCCAGAACTGCCTGAGCGAGGTTATGACTTTCATCGACAGCGGTCAAAGTTATTCGATCATCAACTCCGGCACCACGGAACGGATCTCCTACATCCACGGCCGGAAGGCCGCCCTGGTCTATCTGGACGGCCATGCCGGTGCCATCCGCGACCCCATCTTCTTAAGCCTGCCGGCCAGTTACCGGGATAAGAACAGCGCGCAGTACCTGCCCCTGTGGGCGCATTTCTGGGGCTATCCGTAAATTCTCCCGCGTGTTGGCGGGGAAAACCAAAAAAATCTGCCGTGCCTCTTGACGACCGGAAAGTATGATATACACTAAATCCAACGATGGAGCAAGTGAAGGGGGTCCGCCTCCCCAGCAGCCGTCATCCCCCACGCAGGCGTAATGGGCGCTCCAGAGTTGGCGTTCGCAATTGGCCCAATCGGTTTTGATCCCTCTGTTTGGCGGCGGTCGCCGGCCGCCCTGATTTGTCCTGGAAGGAGTCCGTCATGTTTCGTCCCTCCCGTTTTGCCCTCGTTTGGTCAATCTGCCTGCTGCCCGCGCTCGGAATGGCTGCGCCGGATCAGAGCCCGGAACCTTCGACCCAGGCGCTCACCACCCTGCGCACGCCGGTGGTGGTGGTGCCCTGCATGCCCGCGCCCCGTATCGACGGGGTGGTGGACAAGGCCGAGTGGCTCAAGGCCGCCCAGCCCGTGCCCCTGGTTTCGGCGGTCACGGCCGAGGCCACGGAAGAGCCGGCCACCTATTGGCTGGGCTACAGCGAGGAGGGGCTGCATCTGGCCTTCCGCTTCGGCCGGCCGGCCTACGCGCCCGAGCCGCTCTCCATGTCGCCGCCCGGAGTGTACAAGGGCGATGCGCTCGAAGTGCTGATCGAGCCGCCCGAGCGGGCCGGCGACTACGACTTTTGCGTCAACGCCCGCGGCGAGGGCGAGGACGGGCTGCGCACCGCCAACACCGACCGCTCCTGGAGCACCAACTGGACCCATGGGGCGCGGGTCGTCGCCGGGGGGTGGGAGGGCGAACTGAGCATTCCCTTCGCCTGTATCGGCCAGAAGCGACCCGCCCCGGGCACGGTCTGGCGTCTGGCCGTGGTCCGCAACCGGCACACGCCGGAGGCGGTCGTGGGCTACGGCTCCTTTCAGAAGGCGTGGCGCATGGACAGCGAGTTCGGCTACATCCGCTTCGGGGCGCCCGAAACACCGGCGGTGCGGGTGCTGGCGGCGGGGGCACTGACGCCGGAGAGCGTCGGCGGCGAGCTGGAGATCGTCGGGCAGGCCCGGCCCGCGCGGGTGCGGTTGCAGCTGGCCGTCTACCAGCCCAGGGAAGTCATGGTGGAGACCGTGGAGTCCAAGCTGGCCGGCGAAACCGCTGTCAAAAGCCAAAAAGCGCTGAATTTCTTCGAGATCGTAGAGACCCTGGGCCAAAAGACCTTCGAGAAGTATGCCGAGGTGAAAACTCTGGCGCAGGAGGTGGACGTTCCCGCTGAGGGCGTGAAACGAGTGCCGCTATTGATCCCGGCCGGCCCCGGCGGCTATGTCTTCCATTTCACCGCCACGGACGCGGAAACCGGCCAGCTGCTGGGCGGCGGCGCTCTGCCGTTCCGCCAGGAGCCCGCCTGCCGGGTCGAGGTCAAGCCCTATCTGCTCACGGCCGGCGCCTTCGGCGTGGAGGTGAACTATCCGCGCCTAGCGCCCTTGAGCGAGGGCTCCCGGTTCGTGACCGAACTGCTTTCCGGGGCGGACCGGGCCGTGCTGGCCAGCGACACGCAGCCCGCCGACCTCCAGCGGCGGCGGAACCTGCTCAAGCTGCCGGTGAAAGAGCGTTTCGGCCAGGATTATGTGGTCCGCACCACCTTGCGCGACGCTCAGGGCAAAATGGTCCTGGAGGACAAGCAAACGCAGCGCACCCCGGCCAAACCCGAATGGCTGGACAACGACATCGGCCGGGCGGACGTGGTGCTGCCGCCCTGGACGCCCATTGTCTGTGCCGAAAACGGCGACACGGCCCAGGTGGTGCTGCGCGAGTATCGCCTGGGGGCCAACGCCCTGCCGGCCGCCATCACCGCCCGCGGCAAATCCCTGCTGGCCGCGCCCATCGACCTGACCCTGGGCGGCCGGCCGCTGGCCTGGCGCCGGCAGCTGGTCTCGCACTCGCCGACCCGGGTGGTCTGGAGCGCCGAGGCCGAGGCGGAGACGGTGGCGCTCAAGCTCACCAGTACGCTGGAATATGACGGCATGATCCGCTGCGACCTGACCCTCACCCCGCGCGACCCCCGGGCCGAAGTGCGGGAACTGGCGCTGGAGATTCCTTACCGCCGCGACCGCGCCCTTTTCGGCGAGGTCCAGGGCACCGAGTGGGGGCCCTGCACCAAGCTCAAGGACTGGACGGACATCCCGGAGTTTCGGCCCATGGCCTGGGTGGGCGACTACGACACCGGACTCTACTGGTTCGCCGAGTGGGCCCGCGACTGGCAGATCGGCAAAGCGCCCGTCTTCGAGAAGCGCGAGGTCGACCAGACCCTGGCCTGGAAAGTCCGGATGATCGGCGCGGAGGGCCAGCGCCTGGAACAGCCGGTGACCCTGACCTTCGGCCTGATGGCCGTGCCGGCCCGGGACACGGACCAGGCGATCCGCTACGCCGAGGACGAGAAACGCTATGTCAAGATGGCCGTGCCGCATCCCGGGCCGGAGATCACCAACAGCTATCTGCGCTATCCCGTGGCCGGCAACCTGCCGCCCGAGGAGGGCGCCCTCGTCTTCCAGACCATCGCCTCCATCACCGTGAACACCGACGAGTTCACCCCCGACACCTCCCAGATCCTGCAAATCGGCCAAGGGAAGGAGGCGCTGACGCTGTACCTGACCAAGGCCTGGGAGGGTCAGGAGAAGACCGTGCTGCTGCTGGCCCGGGGCGAGTTCGCCACCTTCGAGCGTCAGCAGGCCAAGGGGAAGGACTGGCAAACCCTGGCCAAACTCGGCGGCATCATCACCGCCAACCGGCTCTGGCTGCCGGTGGTCGTCTCCTGGAAGCGCGCCGGCGAAACCGTGGACCTGACCCTGGCCTGCCGCAGTCCGGAGGGCAAGATCCTCAGCGCCGCCGGGCAACTGGCCTGGGGCGAATGGCAGAAGCTGATGGGCGCGCCCGAGCTGCGCTTCGGCGGCCGCAATTTCCTGGCCGTGGACCAGGTCGTCGTCTGCCGGCAGGCCCGGCCGCCCGCCTGGCTGATCCACGCCGACGAGCAGCTGCCGGAAGACCTCTCGGCCTTCACCCTGGTGGATCGTTTGGACCGGTTCCGGCTCTCCCGCGGCCTGCGCCAGTCCCTTCCCGACAAGATCGCCAACGGCCGGGGCGGCCTGGCCGGCGGCCGGTACGAGGGCACGGGCATGTTCGTGCGGGTGATCGACGGCCTGGCCGGCCGGGCCCTGCTGCTGCCGGGCGGGCCGCTGACTCTGCGCGAGGTGACCGAGAGCTTCGGCCTGAAGGCCATGTGCCCGATCCAGGAGCAGTTCCATACCGTGACCAACCTGGAGGGTTTCGAGACGGCCGAAGATCCCATCCTGCGGCGCTATTACCGCAACCTGCAAGCCGACGCCGGGGTGGACACGCTCATGTATTCCGGCCTCTGCTTCCAGCCGGCCAGCGTCTACCTGCGCGATTTCGTGAACGACATCGCCGCCGAACCCCGCAAGGTCATCGCCGAGGGCGCGTTCAATCAGTACAAGGGCAGCGCTGCCTACGCCGACTTCCACCTCTGGGCCTGGAAACGCAACGTCGACTACTACGGATTGAACGGCATCCAGATGGACAACACCCTCTCGGTCACCGACGACGCCAGCCTGGTGCGCGGGACCGGCTACTACGACGCCCAGGGCCGGCTGCAACCCAGGTACGCCATCTTCGGCGCCCGCGAGCACGCCAAACGCATCCGCTGGCTCTTCCACGTATATCGGCAGAACGGTTTGATCCGGCTTCACGCCGGCGCCCGGGCCTGGCCCATGGTCGCCGATTTCACCGACATGTGCGAGTTCGGCGAGGGCTGGTACCTGGGCGTCAAGTTCACCCTCCAGCCGCCCGAGGCGGTCTGGGCCGGCCAGGCCGACGGCGGGCATTACCGGCTGGGCTATTGCCAGCAGGTGCGCAACAAGCCCGGCGTCTATCCCTTCGGGGCCAATTATTTCTACCTGTATGACCTGCTGTTCAACATCGACCTGCGCGGTTTGGGCAACGGCTACAATCCGGGCAGCTGGTTCATCGACGAGTCCAATCCGCGCGACAACCTCGAGCTGTGGCGGCGGCGCAACAAGCAGGACACCTCCCTGCACGGCGTCTACTCGCCCTATTATGTGAAATCGCAGGTCAAGGCCGTGGCCGATCCGCAGGCCTTGTGGCGGCAGTTGCGCGACGACTTCGACCTGGGCAGCGCCGAGTTCGTGGGCTTCTGGCGGACGGCGGAGTATCTGCGCCAGAGCCCGGCCGAACTGCGCATCAGTTTCCACCTGCATTCCGGGCGCGATGCGCTCTTCGTGGTGGCCAACTTCGGCGAGAAGGAGGCGGCGGCCGAACTCCGGCTCGACCTGGCCAAACTGGGCCTGGCCGGCAAGTCGCTCTGGGCCTTCGACGCCTGGACGGACGAGGAATACCCCCTGCGCGACGGGGTCGTCGGCCTGCGCATCCCCAGCTATGAATATCGGCTGGTCCGCGTGGAGGAGCGGCCATGAGCCGGGGCGGACTCCATTGGCTGGGGGGCCTGGGGTTGATCCTGGCCGGTTTTCTGGGCGGCGCGGCCGGCCGGGCGGGGGAGCTCGAATTCCCCGCCCGGGGCCTGCTGAGTTTCGACGAGGGCACGCTGGAATTCTGGTTCCAGCTGAACTTCGATCCCGCGGGCGTGGCCCAGGCGCCGGAGAAATGGAAATTCCAGGGCCGCTTCCTGGAGCTGACCTTTGCCGACCCGGCTTACCCCAGGGACAGTTTCACGCTGTCGCCGGTGGGGTGGGATCAGCGCATCTGCTTCCGGGTGGGCCTGAACCTGGACGGCGACAAGGCCGGCGCGTTTTTTCCGATTCTCGCCCGGCCCCGGGAGAATGCCTGGTATCACCTAGCCCTGGTCTGGCGCGACCGCCGGGCCATGGTCTGCTATCTGGACGGCCAGATCGTCACGCAGTTAGATTTCAAGCAGGATATCGACAGGCCGATCCGCTCCGCCGGGCGGCTTAAAATCCGCGAGG
>CAYMGG010000394.1:0-5589 GCA_964389915.1 uncultured Planctomycetaceae bacterium | reverse complement strand
CCTGGGCCACCGGATGCGCCGGATCGATGGTCCAGATCCGTTCCCGGTCGCCGGCCTCGCGCCAGTGCAGCTTGCCGCTGGTGCCGTTGAGCGCTCGGAAAATCTTGGACATATGGCCCGAGTGCAGCACGATCAGGCCCATGCCCTCCCAGACTCGGGCCTGGACCCGGCGGACTACCTCGTCGCTGACCTTGTCGTGGGCGGCGTGCCCCCACCAGAGCATCACGTCCGTCTCGGCCACCACGGACTCGCTCAACCCGTGCTCCGGTTCCTCCAGCGTCGCGGTGCGGATCGCCAGATCCGGCGCGGCCAGTTGCTCGGCCAGCGCGCCGTGAATGCCGCGCGGATAGAGCTTCTGGACCGTGGGATTGGTCTTTTCGTGAACGTTCTCGTGCCAGATCGTGACGCGAAGCTTTTCCAATTCGGCAGGCATGATGGTTCGGGCTCCTTGAGCAGAAAATTTCCAGGGCCTTTCCGGGGGAGAACTTTTTTGGAAAAAAGTTCTCCCCCGGCCTCACGGTTAAAAAACTTTCGCCAGCTTCGCTATTTCGAATGTTTCGCAAAATTGGCGTTATCGAATCCGCCCGGCTTTTAGAACTTTTTGCTTTTAAGCATAGACCTCCCGGCAGGCGGCGGAATTTGAGAGGGTGAGCTCCGCCTCGACCGCTTGGTCTTTGGCGCCGCCAGGCGAGAGAGTTTTGGAGAAGGAAATCAGACCGGTTCGGGCCTGGCGTTGGGGTTGCGTGCCTCGGTGGGGAGGTACGTCTGTAGCAGATAGGCCGGAGCTTTTTCGTCGCGCGCGGCCATGGCCGCGCCGAGCGCGCCGGCGTACTCGTCCAATTGGCTGAAGCGCACTCGGGGGGCGGGCTGATCCGGCGCGACCGCGGCGACGGCGGCCTGCAACTCAGCCAACTCGTCCTCGCCCAGCAGATTATACAGGCCGTGGAGCACGATGTCGTCCGGGGCCACGAGCGCCGTCAGATTGGCCAGGCCCAGCCCCAACTGGCGGCAGCCGGCGCGCAAGGCGGCGCGCGCCTCGCTGCCCGGCTCCTCGCCCGCGCGTTGAAACTGCTGATAGGGGGCCAGCGACTCTTCGGCCCCGCTCAGCCGGCGGGCCAGGGCCCAGCCGCCGGCATAGGCTTCCAGGCAACCCCGCCGCCCGCAGCAGCAGGGCCGGCCGCCGGCGCGGATCACCATATGTCCGAATTTATTTCCGCCCCGGCCGAAGTCGAGCACCTGGCCGGAGCGGACCAGGGCGCAGCCCACGCCGAACCGGGCCAGCACCACGGCCAACGAAGGCGAGTGCACGCCCTGGCTCAATCGGCTTTCGGCCAAGGCGAAGCATACGACGTTCGGCCGCCGGATCAGGGGCAGACCGAACTCCTCGGCCAGGCCGTTCTCATCGGCCAGCTGCTCGAACCCGGCGAAGTGCTGCCAGATCGGCGCAGAATTTTCGGCCACCGGGCCGTAACCCGGCAGACCCAGGCCCAGGCCGACCAACCGTTCGGCCGGCCAGGCGGCTTTTTCCAGCACGGCGCGGACCGCGTTGCGCGCGGCCCGAATCACGCCCTCCACGCCCTTGCCCGGCTGCAAGTCCACCCGGCAGACGGCCCGGACCTGATTGGCGAAGTCCAGCACCACGGCCCGGACCGCCAGGCCCTCCAGGTCCACGCCCAGGCTGGCGCCCACCTCGCCCCGCACCGCCAGCACCCGCAGGCGCGGACCGACCCGGCCGGCGCTCTCCAGCTTGCCGGTCTCTTCCAGCAGGCCGGCGGCGCAGAGTTCCTCGACCTGGCGCGAAACGCTGGGCACGCTCCAGCCCAGCCGCTCGGCCAATTCGCGTCGCGAAGCCTGGGGCAGGTTCATGACCGCCAGAATCAGTTCGCAGTTGCGTTGCCGGGCGACCGGGCCGTTCATGCGCGTCTCCTTCAAAGCTGTTTGCAGCCTACCCCCTCCTAGAATAATTGCAAATGAAATTATTTAAATTTATTTTATTTCTTTTGCGCTGGTCGCTCCCGGCCCCGGGCGGTATGTTGGGCCCTGTGGATCGCGCGCCTGGGGCAGACGTTGAGTTCATCCGTCTGGACGCCCGAAACGGCGAAGCTGGATGAGAATTTTTTGAGGGGTTCGGGGGAACTTTTTTGTAAAAAAGTTCCCCCGGAAACGGGGGGAAAATCTCCATGTCTCTGGCGATCGATCCCACCACCCGGATTTTCTGGGAAGGCGAGAACCGCGCGGGCTGGCGCGAACCGTGGCGGCTGATTTACGACTGCCAGCTGCTGTATGTTTCGGCCGGCGAGTGCCGGCTGGCTTTTCGCGACCGCGAGTGGCTGCTCAAGGCCGGCGACGGAGCGGTGGTGCCGCCGGCCTGTTGGCACGAAACCTCGCTCACCGCCGGCAGCCGGGCCGTCCGCCACTGTCTGCATTTCGACTGGACCCGAGGCCGGCGGCACGAAGCGCCTCTGCAAGCCATGCGCGGCGAGGATTTCAATTCCGCCCTGGTTTTCCCGCCGCCGCCGGGAGTGGCCGAGAGTCTACCCTGGCAACTGTCGGCGGCGCGTTACCCCGAGCTGGGCGCGTGGCTCGAACCGGTCCTGACTAGGTTGCGGGCCGGCACTCCGCGGGCCGAGTATTTCCTCTGGCCCGTGTTGCGGCTGATTCTGGAGCGCGAGACGGCCGAAGCGCCGATCCGGACGCCGCGGCGGATCAAGAACGTGGCCGCGGTCGCGGCGGTCAAGGCCCAGATCGAGAGCCGCTACGCCGAGCCGCTGACTTACGTCGATTTCTGCCGCGCGGCCCGGCTGACCAAAAGTCATCTTTGCCAAGCTTTTCATGCCCTGATCGGCCAGGCTCCACAGGCCTATTTGACCGCCGTCCGGCTGGAGCAGGCCGCGCGGCAACTGCGCGAGACCCAGCTAAGCGTCAAGGAAATCGCAGCGGGCGTGGGTCTGCCGGACGCCAATTATTTCTCCCGCCGGTTCCGGCTGCGCTTCGGCATCACACCCTCGGCCTACCAGGCCAAAGAACGGCTGCGGGGCTGACCCGACCGCTTTAGTTTTATATAAATCTATTAAAATCATATAGTTACAAATGCGTCCGGATAAATCATCTAGATTTCTCCGGTAGATCTATATATGATAACTAGTTGAAATATAATGTGTTGAGAGTGAAAAAACTGAAATAAAAGCCCGAAACGGCTTGCAAGTGAAATCCATTGGTGTAATATAAGTATTGTATATGGATCTAAGGGGTTTGCCATGAGTCCTGAAGCGGCAGCGCCGGCTTTGGAGCGGGGTCTGGCCATGTTGGAAATGTTGAGCGCGGCCAGTGAGGATGTCGGGTTCAACGAGTTCGCCGCGGCGCTGGAGATTCCCAAGCCGACCGTGGCCCGGCTGCTCAAGGTGCTCTGCCGTTTGGGCTATGCGCTCAAGGAACCGCGCACCGGGCGGTATCGGGCCGGGCCGCGCCTAGCCGGGCTGGGCAAGGCCTCGACCCTGGCCGATCGGCTGAGTGCGGCCGCCGGCGAGCTGCTGCCCGAGTTGCGCGACCTGACCCGCAACACGGCGATCATGTTTTTATGGACCGGGGTCAATATCCAGTGCCTGGCCAAGTCGGTCGAGCCCACGGCGGTGGCGATGCAGGACCCGGGCAATGTCTGCACCAAGCTGCTGGTCAATCCGTGGGGCTGGATCTTCTATTTGGAATTGTCCGAGGCCAAGCAGCTGGAGGTGCTGCGGGCGCAGGGCGAGGGGCCCAAGACCGTGGCCCTGCTGGAGCGGATGGGGATTTTCTATCAGCAGAACGGCTTCATGCTCGACGCCGAGAGCCCGCAGCTGCGCCGGCTGGCCGTGCCGATTCGGGATGCGGACGGCCGGGTGGTGGGCGCGCTGGCGTTGGGCGGCACACCTTTCACCCTCGGCGAAGCCGAGATCGGCAAGTGCGGCCGGTTGCTTCAGGATTACGCCGCGCGGTTCTCGCGGCAGCTCGGTTTTAAGGAGGAATCGCCCTGAATACCGTTCACATCATCATGGACACGCTGAAGCGCGGCTATCTGGGCTGCTATGGCAGCGAGTGGGTGAAGACGCCCAGCCTGGACCGGTTCGCCGCCGAGGCGGTCGTCTTCGACCAGGCCTATTGCGCCAGCTTTCCCTGCATGCCCGCGCGGCGCGACTTCGTGACCGGCAATTACGAATTTCCTTTCCGCGGCTGGGGGCCGCTGGAGGAAACGGACCGGCCCGTGGCCGCCCGCCTCTCGGCCGCCGGCCAGACCACGGCCCTGGTGACCGACCATTACCATCTTTTCCGCGAAGGGTCGGGCAACTACCACTGGCCCTACGACTGCTGGCAGTTCATCCGCGGCATCGAGGCCGACAAGGTCTATTCCGATCCAGCCGCCGAGCTGGGGATCGATTATCGGTGCCGGCCCGAACGCTTGCAGGCTTATCACCGCGAGCACTATTACAAATTCAAGCACTTTGAAATGAAGACCGAGGCCGACTGGTTCGCGCCCCGCACCTATACGGCCGCGTCCGACTGGGTGCGGCGTAACCGCCGCCAGCCCGGCGGCTTTCATTTGCAGATCGACTGCTTCCCGCCGCACGAGCCGTTCGACCCGCCGCCCGGCTATGCCGAAGCCTACGATCCGGATTACGTCGGCGACCGGCTGGCCACCCCGGCTTACCGGCCCTGGGACGGGAACTATACCGAGCGCGAGATCCGCAACATCCGCGCCCTTTACGCGGGCCTGGTCACGCATGTTGACAAGTGGTTCGGCGCGTTCATCGATTCATTGCGCGAGATGGGCGTGCTCGAACAAACCTTGGTCGTCGTCTCCACCGACCATGGCACCTATACCGGCGATCACGGCTGGACCGGCAAACTCGGTACCTATATGTACGATTGCGTCTGCCATATTCCGCTGATGATCCGCTGCCCGGGCGTCAAGCCCCGGCGCGAGACGGCGCTGGCCCAGAACGTGGACGTAGTGCCGACCTTGCTGGAAGCGGCGGGCACCACGCCGGAGGTTCCGATCCACGGCCGGTCGCTGCTGCCGCTGGTGCGGGGGGAAGCCGAGCGAGTCCGGGAATACGCCCATTCCGGCATGTTCGGCCGCTGGCACACAGTCAATGACGGACGCTACGCCTTCCATCAGTGGCATTCCCGCGAGGCGCCGCTCCATTGGTACGGCCTGACCAACACTTATTTCGTCGGGGCCGGACCTCTGGGCCCAGTGGAGACCTCGCCCCTGGGACCGCGCCGGCTGGTAGCGGCAAGCGAACCGTCCCAACGCTGGCCGACCGCCATCTTCGACCTGCAGGCCGATCCTAACCAGGAGCACAACCTCGCGCCCGAGCGGCCCGACCTGGTGGCCCGGTTCAAGGCCGAGATCGAACGCTTCTGCGCGGAAATCTCCGCCCCGCCGGAGTATCTGGCCCGGCTGTTCGGGTGAACCAAACTCCGGGGTAACTTTTTTGCAAAAGTGCGTGCCGCACTCGCACAATATCAAATCAAGGCGATTGAGACCGATTCCGGGGGGGGGGGGTTTTGGAACAAATACGCCCGCCCCCCCCCCCAAAAATAACAGCCCCG
>CAYMGG010000393.1:0-5636 GCA_964389915.1 uncultured Planctomycetaceae bacterium | reverse complement strand
TGGAGGAGACGTCCCATTCCTGAGCTGCCGCCGTCTCAGCCTTTTTTGGCCGGCCGATCGGGCCGGCCGGACTTCATGCCCCCGCTGCCGGCCGGCGGGCCCTCGCCGGCGATTCCGCTGGCGCTCTTGAACCTGCTGGTCTATCTGGCGGCCATCACCATCTTCGGCAAGGGCCCCACCTACCTCTTTTACCCGCCCCTGTTCTGGGGGGAGTGCACGCTGCTCCTGCTGCTCTGGTGGCAGCTGATGCGCGTCACCAAATCCGGCCTGCCCCGGCGCATGTTCACCCTGACGACGACCGTGGTCGGCCTCTGGCTGATGTACGGCCTGATCCACGCGATCATCGACGCCCGGACCTGGGGCATGAACGCCGTCCGCGACAGCGCCATCTCCTATTATGCGTTCTTCTATTTCTTCGGCCTGTACCTAGCCTGCCAGCCGGTCCTGGCCGACTGGCTCTGGAGCCGGCTGCAAACCGTCTGGCTCTGCGCCTTGGTCTGGAACATCGTCAACATCCTTACCGGCCGGACCATCTCGCTGGCCACGCCGGTTCTGCCCTGGCGGGGGGTGCCGATCCTCTCCGGCTCCAGCAGCGAAAACTATGAGCACCTGATGCTGGGGGCGACCCTGGTGCTGCTGGGCCTCCCGCAGAAACCGCGCGGCCCGACCCACCATCTGCTGCGCAATGCCCTGGCCTTCACCGCCCTGGCCATGTGGTTCATCGCCCGCGGGCGGGCCTACAAGCTGGCCATCCTGGCCGGCTTCATCGTCAGTTTCGCCGCCACCCTGCCGGCGCGCAAAAGCATCTGGCCGCTGGGGCGCTGGTTCCTGATCGGGGCGCTGGCGATTCTGGCCGTGGGCGGCTTCACCATCCTGTCCGGCCCGGAAGGCCTGCTGCATGCCATGCAATTCGAACGTTTCGAGGCCCTCGCGCAAAAAGACGGACCGCAGGGAACCGCCCAATGGCGGTCGATCTGGTGGGCGAACATCATCGCAGGCGTCACCGAACAAAACCCAGTTTACGGCCTCGGATTCGGCGAAGATCTGGTGAAATTCTCGCCCTTCCTGCGCGAAGGGTTGGAATGGGGCGTCCGCTCCCCCCATAACTTCAACCTCTCGGTCTTTTCGCGCCTGGGTTACCTGGGCCTAGGGCTCTGGGTGGGGGTGCTCGTCTGCGGCCTGGGCGGACTGATCGCCCACATCGCCCGCGGCGGCCGGCAGGGGCGGCATTACCTGCGCGGGCGGCACAAGGAGCTGACCTTCTGGCTGCTCATGCTGACCGCGACCGTAGTCAACGCCAGTTTCGGCGTGCTGATGGAGGGGCCGGTCCTGGGCATCTGGTTCTGGTTCGCCCTCGGGTTCGCTTCGGGGCGCGCCACCGACCCGTGCGGCCTGGAGCCGCCCGCCCCCGAGCCGCCCCGGAGCGGCAAAACCCGCGCCAGCCGGCCGGCCGCCAATCTCCTGACCGCCACGACCGAAGAATGGTGGGCCAAACGATGAATCCGGATTTTCCCCGGCGCATCCTGATTCTGCACAACCGCTACGTCTGGTCCGGCGGCGAGGACGCCACGGTCGCCGCCGACGCCAGTCTGCTGCGCGAAAACGGCCACGAGGTGATCGAGCACTGGGCCGACAACCGGACCCTCATCGCCGGCGGCCGGCTCTCCGCCTTAGGGGCCCTGGCCACGGCGGCCTGGTCGCGGCGAAGCCAGGCGCTGGTGGCCGAACTCCTCGCCCGGCACCGGCCGGACCTGGTGCACGTGCACAACACCTGGTTCGCCCTCACCCCCTCGGTCTTCGCCGCCATCCGGGCCGCCGGCGTGCCGGCCGTGGCCACGCTCCACAACTTCCGGCTGGTCTGCCCCGGAGGCGTGCTGCTCGACGCGGCGGGCCGGCCCTGCCGGGCCTGCGTGGGGCGCCTGCCCTGGCGCGGCGTCTGCCAGGGCTGCTACCGAGGGTCGCGCGCCGCCTCCCTGGCCGTGGCGGCCATGGAGCTCTACAACCACTGGCGCGGCACCTGGCGGCGCGAGGTCGACCTGTTCATCGTGCCCAGCCGCTTCTGCGCCGAAACCCTGGCCGGCAGCGGCCTGCCGGCGGAACGTCTGGCCGTGCGGCCGCACTTCGTCGACGACCCCGGCCCGCCCCAGCCGCCCCCGAACGGCCCCCGGCGCGTTCTTTACGTCGGCCGCCTGTCCGAAGAAAAAGGGCTAAAAACGCTGCTCCAGGCCTGGCGCGGACTGCCGGCCGCCCTGCCGGCCGAGCTGCGACTGGTAGGCGACGGCCCGCAGGCCGAAGAGTTGCATGCCCTGGCGGACCCACGAGTAGTCTTCCGCGGCCGGCTGGACGCCGCGGACCTGGCGGCCGAACTGCGATCCGCCGCATTCCTGGTCCTGCCGTCGGAGTGTTACGAAACTTTTGGTCGGGTCGTGATCGAAGCCTACGCCCACGGCCGGCCAGCCATTGTCAGCCACCTAGGTGGACCGGCGGAGCTGCTCGGCAATCCTCCCCCTGGCCGCATTTTTACGGCCGGAGACAGCGAACAGCTAAAAGCCCAGGTCGCTGAACTCCTGAATGATCCCGAACTAACGGCTAAACTCGGCGAAACCGCACGCGCGACATATTTGTCTCACTATACTCCCGCTCAGGGTTATGCCCGGCTGATCGAGTGCTACCAGCAGGCGCAGGAAAATTATATTTTTCTTCTAGGAAAAACGTTGCCTAAATCCTAGACCTCTGCTATAACCACAATAGATATCTAAGAGTTATGCTTTTATTGCATAGCCGTATTACCCAATGCCTCGTCGGGCAGATTATTTTTTAATTATTTTCGTAAATCTTATTTACTTTGGTTTGTCTTGGCTGTTTGCGGGGTGTATACTGCATCCAAGCTCCTGTTCTCACCCGACCCCGCAAGCAACGCGACCAAAAAACTCCACTGCACGGCACCCAGAATTTGCCCCAGCTGTTACTAAACAGAAGTAACGTGTAGGGAATTCTAGAAATATGGCCGGCGAACAAATAATTCTGATTGAAACCGACGACCAGGTGGCCGAACAAACCGCTCGCCAGCTGCAAGAGTGCGGCTATGGCGTGCCGGCGGTCAGCCGTACCCTGACTCAAGGCCTGAAAGAAGTCCGCCGCCTCAGGCCTGACCTGGTGTTGATGGAGATCCGCGGCAACGAGAACGAACGGCTGGTGGAAACCGTCAGCCTCTTGCGCACCCGCCATTCCACGCCCGTGGTCTACTTGAGCTCCCTGGCCGATGCCGAAACCGTTCATCACGCCAAATGCGCCGGAGTCTACGGCTATCTGCTCAAGCCCTGCGAAAGCGCCGCCTTGCGCGCAGCCATCGAAACCGCGCTCTACAAGGCCCGGCTTGACCGCGACGTGCTCGACCAGATCAACATCTTCATGTCCCTATTAAACAGCCTGGGCGACGGGGTCATCGCCGTGCAGACCGACGGCCAGGTATCCTACATGAACCCGGCGGCCGAATGCATCACCGGGCGGGTCATGCTCAAATCGCTGGGTCGCCCCCTGGATAAAATCTTCCCCCTGGAGCCGGCGGACTTCCCCGACGGCGTGAAGGGTCTCATCAATCAAGTGGTCAAGCGCGGCAAGACCGTGCGCCTGCCGCACACCCTGCATCTGCTGCGCGACGACGGCGAGCCGCGCGTGGTCGAGTTGGCCCTGCGGCCGATCTGGCGCGAGGGGCGCCGATTGGAGGGCGTGGCCCTGATCTTCCGGGACATCACCCCCCGGATGGCCGAGTATCGGCCAACGCCCCTGGACGCCGAGACCACCCCGCTAAGACAAAAATGAAAGGGTTGAGCATGCCCGACAACAACCCCCTCACCATCTGCCCCCTGGCCTTGACCATGGGCTGCGCCAAATGCCCGTTCTTCAAGGTCTGCCCGCTCAAAGCCGTGATCGGCGATTACCGTCCGCCCATCACTGACGCCACGCCGGCCCCGGAGGCCAAGCCGGAAGAACCGCCGTCGGCATGATATTGGCTTTTTTTGAATAAGCGGGCATAAACTTCATTGCGGCGCGGACTGGAAAGTCCGCGCCGCAATCATTCCCCTTTGATGATCGCGGTTCTTGGCGTCGAGCCTGACGGATAGACCTTCCTCCGGGTGGGGGTTGGGAGGGAAAAAGGCCCTAAAATTCCGCTCCGGCCAGACTTGCATGTTTTAGCCGCCGGCCGGGCCCAAAATGAACGGGGCGTTCCTCATCGGAACGCCCCGCTGAATTTATCCTGCTTCCGGCTCCGTCGTCATTTGCGCAGGAACTTGAGCAGTTCCACGCCGCGCATGACCGGAATTCCGTATTGTTTGGCGGTTTCCAGCGCATCCTTGGCCTCGGCCATGGCCTTGGCGCCTTCGGCGCTGGCGGCCGCGGCGGCTTCGTCCGGCAGACGGCCGAGGACCAGGTAATCGGTGTCCACGTCGACCTTATCCTGAATCAGGCCGCCGTCATCCTTGATCCGCTGGCGGATCTGCTCGGGCGAGTAGCCGCAGATCATGTCGCCGGTGACCACGAACTTGAGCTCCCGCTCCTTGCTGAAGAAGGGGTTGGAGATGAAGTCGCCGATCACTATCGGGTCGAGCTTGCTCATGGACGGCCGTTCTTCGACGCCCATATCGACCAACCGGACGGACCGCTCGTTGCTGCCGACCACATAGGGCGAGACGATCTCTTCCGGATCGCGGGCCACGTAGCCGGTGATCGGGCAGACCTTCTTTTCGACGATCTCGTCTAGGATCACGCCCTGGCTGGTGGTGGCGTCGACGGCGGTGATCTGGATTGCGCCCATCAGGTCCCACTTATTCAAGCGCCAGCGGATGACGTCGAAGCGCATGCCCCGCCGGACCCGCTGCTCGCGGCCGAGATTGATGACCACGAACTTGTTGTCCACGTCGACCTGAATCAGCTTGCCGTCGTAGGGCTCTTCCTGATAGGCCTCGCGCTTGCCGGTCTTGGCCTGCACGTTGTCCACCACGCCGCGCAGAGCCACGTTCTCGCGCTGCAGCTCGCGGATGCGCAGCAGGAAGGCTTCGCGCATGGCCTGCTCGCGCTCCTGCTGGCGGGTGAGTTTGCGGGTCAGCTCTTCCAGGCGGCTTTGGGCCTTCTGGTAGTTATCGAGGGCGCGGTTCAACTCTTCCTGCTGCTTCTCGTCGATGGAGGAGCGAATCTCGGTCTTCTCCTGCCGGGCCTTGGCGACGACATCCTCCATGCGCTTGACCTCGTCCTGCAGGTCGATGACCTTGCGGGCGGCCTGCTTGCGCTGCTCGTCCTTGTCGTCGCGCTCGCCCTCGACGTCCTTGAGCATCTTCTTGCCCTTGACGATCAGGTCGTCGCGATCCTTGAGCTTTTCGCGCAGGTCGTTCTGCTCGGTGATGAGCTTCTTGACGTTCTGATTGGCCTTGCGGTCTGCGGTTTCATTGGCCAAATCCTGGGCCGTGGCATTGACCACATAGTCTTTGGCTTCCTGGAGGGACGTCTGCTGGCTGAAATAAAGTCCGGCAAACGCGGCGGTCAGCAAAGCCAGGAGCGTAATTGCGATCCAGAATCCGGCGACACCTCGCATGTCCTTATCTCCCAAGGCGATAAAGATAAACACCCCAGCGCGCCGA
>CAYMGG010000392.1:0-5652 GCA_964389915.1 uncultured Planctomycetaceae bacterium | reverse complement strand
CTGGAGCGGCGGCGGCCTGTCGCGCATTTTGGACCGCAACGGCGAACTGATGGCCCGGGCGCAGGATGATTGCGCGAACGAGATAGTTTATGCCGAGTTGCCGGTCGGAGCGCCCGCCACGGGCAAGTAAGCGCGATGCCTGCAACTCGAAGCCTGATGAGAATTTTTTGAAGGGGCGTGGGGGAACTTTTTTGCAAAAAAGTTCCCCCACGGCTTTTGCGGTTCCTGGCATTTAAAAACCCCGGGGCGGCCAGAGGCCGCTCCGGGGTACGAAGTATTAACGCTAAGCGCTTGGCGTTCAGCCGATGTACTTGCCGCGCGGGGTGTAGTGCGTGTGCAGCAGGTGATGGCTCTTGTGGCCGCACGGCCCGTCGGTCAGGAACTCGGTATACAGGCGCAGGACGGCCGCGTTCTCGTGGCTCTTGCGGGCCTTGCCCGCCTCGCCGTAGGCCGCGTCCTCGGAGTAGATCGCCTGAGCGCGGGCGGCGCGGATCTCGGGGCTGGTGGGGATCGGCTGGCCGCCGCCGCCCAGGCAGCCGCCGGGACAGGCCATGAACTCGATGAAGTGGCATTCGCTGAACTTGCCACCGGCCTTGATGTCCTCCATCACCTTCTTGGCGTTGGCCGTGCCGTGGGCCACGCCGACCTTGAGGGTGGCGCCCTTGAGCCAGTTCCAGTCCGGCACCAGATGCTGGATAATGCCGGGCACGGGGCCGACCTCGTTGGGAATGCGCAGTTCGACGTACTTGCAGCCTTCGAAGCCGCGGACCGGAATGATGTCGGCGTGCTCGTAGAAGTTCTCCACCTTCTTGCCGGTGACGAACTCGATCACCGAGCGCAGGGCCGCCTCCATCACGCCGCCGGTGGCGCCGAAGATCACGCCCGAGCCGCTGGCCGTGCCGAACGGATCGTCGAAGTCGCTCTGCGGCATCTCGGTCAGGTTGATGCCGGCCTCGCGGATCATCTGGGCGCACTCGCGGGTGGTCAGGCCGTAGTCGACGTCCTTGAAGCCGCTGGCGCACATCTCCGGCCGGTTGCATTCGAACTTCTTGGCCGAGCAGGGCATGAGCGCGACCGAGACGATCTTGGCCGGGTCCAGATTGTTGATCTTGGCGTACCAGGTCTTGATGAGCGCGCCGAACATCTGCTGCGGGCTCTTGGCGCTGGAGACATTGGGCAGATATTCGGGGTAGAAGTGCTCGATGAACTTCACCCAGCCGGGGCTGCAGGAGGTGAACTGCGGTACGGGCATCGAGGAATCGCCCAGGACCAGGTTTTTGTAGAGCCGCTGGATCAGCTCGGTGCCTTCCTCGATGATGGTCAGGTCGGCGGTGAAATTGGTGTCGAAGACCTTGTCGAACCCGCAACGCCGCAGAGCGGTGTTCATCTCCCAGGTCATGGGCCGGCCGGGCGGCAGGCCGAATTCCTCGCCAATGCCGGCGCGCGGGCTGGGGGCGGTCTGCATGATGACGTGCTTTTCCGGATCGTCGATGGCCGCCCAGATCTCGTCGGTGGGGTCATTGGCCCGCAGGGCTCCGGTCGGACAACGGTTGATGCACTGGCCGCAGTTGATGCAGACCACGTCGCCCAGCGGCTTGTCCAGATAGGTGGAGATGGTGGTGCGGTCGCCCCGGCCGGTGGCCTCCAGCACGCCCACTTCCTGCAGGTCGATGCAGGTGCGCACGCAGCGGCGGCAGAGGACGCATTTGTTCATGTCCCGAACCACCGAATAACTCGACCGGTCGACCTGGTGGGCGGGCTGGTCGGGATGGCCGAAGCGGAAGAAGTCGACCCCGTACTCCTTGGCCAGACCCTGCAATTCGCAATTGTTGTTGCGAAAACAGCTGTAACACTCGCCGTAATGCTCGCTCAGGAGCAGGTCGAGGATGTGGCGGCGGGCCTGGCGGACCTTGCGGGTGTGGGTCCGGACGGTGATCGGCTGGGTGATCGGATAGGCGCAGCTGGCTTGCAGCGCGCGCTGCCCGTCCACCTCGACCACGCAGACCCGGCAGACGCCGGCCACGCAGAGGTCGTCGTGATGGCAGAGGGTGGGGATGTGGATGCCCAGCTGCCGGGCGGCCTCGAGGATGGTCGTGCCCATCGGGACCTTGAGGTCGTGGCCGTCGAGGTTGACGCTAATCATCGCGCCGATGGCGTCGCCGTTTTCGGGGGCGGCGACCACCTGGGAGCGCTGGCTGGCCGGAGCGCGGCAGGCGCCGTCGGCGCAGGGATTCTTTTGGCTCATGCTGGTCTCCTTTTAGTCTAGACCGCCGCGCCGGCGCGGCCCAGGATCTCCTGGCGGAAATGCTTGACGATGGACAGGAAGGCGTTGGGGCTAGACTGCCCCAGGCCGCACTTGGACGCGACCTGCATGGTTTCGCCCAGGGCGCACAGTTCGCGCAGGTGCTTCATGGAACACTCGCCCTGTTTGAGCTTGCGCACGCCCTCCAACAACTTGACGTTGCCGATCCGGCAGGGGGTACACTGGCCGCAGGATTCGTCGACGAAGAATTCGAGGAAATTCTCCGCCGCGGCCAGCATGTCCCGCCCCGGGCCGAAGACGATCACCGAACCGCCGGTGGAGACGTCTTCATAACTGATGCAACGGGCGAAATCTCCGGCCGGGATGCAGTGGCCCGAGGCCCCGCCGATAACCACGGCCTTGGCGTTCTCGCCACCAGCGGTTTTGAGCACGTCCTGGATGGTCGAGCCCAGAGGCAGTTCGTACACTCCGGGCCGGGCCACGTCGCCCGAGACGCTCAGCATCTTGGGGCCGGTCGACTTGCCCGTGCCGATGCCCTTGAACCAGTTGGCCCCCTTGGCCAGGATCGCGGCGGCCCAGGCGAAGGTTTCGACATTGTTGACGATGGTCGGGCAGCCGTTCAGCCCGGTGTTGACGGGGAAGGGGGGGCGGTTGCGGGCTTCGCCCCGATGGCCTTCCAGGCTTTCGATCAGAGCCGTCTCCTCGCCGCAGACATAGGCCCCGCTGCCCATATGGATGTGGATGTCGAAGCCGAAACGGCTCTGGCCCAGGACCGAGTCGCCCAGTTGGCCGGCCTCGCGGCGGCGGCGCAGAACGGCCTCCAGATCGGCGCGCAGATAGGCGTATTCGCCGCGCAGATAGAGGATGCCCTCGCGCGCGCCGATGGCGTAGCCACCGATGGACATGCCGGCGAAGACCAGGTCCGGCCACTCGCTAAGGATGACCCGGTCCTTGAAAGTGCCGGGCTCGCCCTCGTCGGCGTTGCAGACGACGTACTTGCGCTCGTTCTGGGCGGCGGCGGCGAGGTTCCACTTGACCCCGGTGGGGAAGCCCGCGCCGCCCCGGCCCTTGAGGCCCGAGTCGCGGATAGCGCCGATGACGCCGGCGCGATCGAGGTTGAGCGCGGCTTGCAACCCGGCGTTGGCCTCGATGGAGGCCAGAGTCATGTCGTTGCGGATCGTCATGCGTGCTCCTCCTCGGGCTGGGGGGCGTGCGCGCCGAAGACCTTTTCGCACGCGGCCAGAATGTCGTGGACCTTCTCCGGGGTGACGCGGGTGAAGACCTGGTCGTTGACCAGCAGGGCCGGCCCCTGGTCGCACATGCCGATGCAGTTGGCCCATTCCAGGGTGAAGCGGCCGTCGGAAGTGGTCTGCCCGAAGTCGACGCCCAGGTCGGTGCGCAGCTGGCGGGCGACGGCGGCCTTGCCGGCCATGTCGCAACTGATGGTGCGGCAGAGGCGGATGACGAAGCGGCCGTGGTACTTCTCGTTGAGGAAGGCGTAGAAGGTGACGACGCTGTAAACCTCGACGGGGTGGAGGCCCAGACGGTCGGCCACGGTCTGCATAGCGAAATCGTTGATGGCGTGGTAGCGCTTCTGAATGTCCTGAAGGATCGGGATCAGCGCGGAGCGGTCGGAGCCGTGCCGCGCGACGAGCTGGGCGATCTCTCCGACCAACTTGTCCTGTTGCGTGGTCAGCATCGGGACGCTCCTTTCTAAGCTTTAAGCAGGTCGTTGACTTTGTTTACCAAAACATCCGGCCGGACCGGCTTCTCCACGAAATCGTTGACCGGAGCGACTTCGGCGTCCTTGCCGTAATTCAGGCCGGTGACCTTGGAGATACTGGACATCATCAGGATGGGTTTGCCAAAACCGGAGCGACGCAGTTCCTGGGCCAAGGCCAAACCATCGTCGGGTTCAGTCATCATGATGTCCAAGACCATCAGGTCGGGCTGGCCTGCCAGGGCCATTTTCAGGCCGTCCTCCCGATTCCCGGCCGACGCGGTCTGGTGGCCGGCCTTTTCGAGGCAGAGTCTGACAGCCTCGACGACGTCCGGATCGTCATCAACGATCAGCACCTTGGCCATTCCGTTCCTCCATTTTGGGGTGAACAATTGAGGCCCAAATCACGAAATTGTTGAAAATGCCCTTGCCGAACTATGTTTACAATGTTTTTATGGAGATGTCAAATTGTTTTTGGGAAAAAAATCACAATACTCTTGGCGTAGGCTTTGTCTCTTGCGATTTAGCTGTTAGGTTATGGTAATAAGTTTGGTCAACCGACTACGGGGATGAATCAGCCGTTTGGGCTGCAAGCCTCGTTCTGAACGCTGGTTCGGAATGAGTAATGAACGGGGAGGAGAAAATTTAAAAAATGGCTGTGATAAAAATATATAGGATCATCATACAATCAGAGAAAAACTCCACGATAAAAGCGTAATATGTGAAAAGGTAAGGTATAAGCGTTTTTAAAGATTTATGAAAACTAGCCTATTGTGATATAAAACAGCATTATCATCGCGATAAAATTGTAAAAAACGTCAAAAACGGAAAATAATAGGGTCAATTTAATATTGACAACTACGAATTAGAGGGTAACCTCTCGAAAAGGCTGTGAGATATTTCACATCCGGTGTGTGCTAGAAAAAATACTGATTCCGAGTGAATCGCAATGCCTGAGGGGCGTGAGAAAAAAACCGGGGATGTCTCTGGGCGGACCATCGGTCGGCTTAGCCTATATCGGCGTTTGCTGACCGACCTGGCGCGAGACAAGATCAAGAACGTTTTTTCTCATCAAATGGCCGAGTTGACCGGCGGTACGGCCGCGCAAGTCCGCCGCGACATGATGGCCATCGGTTACAACGGCAGTCCGGTTCACGGTTACGACGTGGCCGAATTGATTGTGAGCATCGACGATTTCCTGGACGCGCCGCAGGGCACCCGCATGTGCCTGGTCGGCGTGGGCAACCTGGGACGGGCGATCCTCTCTTTCTTTGCCGGCCGCCGGCCCAAGCTGGCCGTGGTCGCCGCCTTCGACAGCAATCCCGAGAAGACCGGCCGGGTGATCGCCGGCTGCCGCTGCTATCCGATCGAGGATCTCGCCCGGGTGGTGGCGGCCGAGCGGATTACGGTCGGCGTTTTAGCCGTGCCCCCGGAAGCCGCCTTAGGCATGGCCGACCGGCTGGCGGCCGCCGGCATCAAAGGCATCGCCAATTTTTCGCCCCTGCCGCTCAGGGCGCCTGCGGAAGTTTACGTCGAGGATATCGACATTACTATGTCATTGGAGAAAGTGGCGTATTACGCCCGGCAAGGTACGGTCAGAGAGGAAAAACTATCGTGAGTACGACAACGGCAAGCAAGGACATCGGCGCCATCCTGGCCAGGTATCCCG
>CAYMGG010000391.1:0-5656 GCA_964389915.1 uncultured Planctomycetaceae bacterium | reverse complement strand
CCCTGCCCGACGGCTCGCTCCACCCCGAGGACGTGGCCACGCTGCGCGAAGTCGGCCGCCGCCTGCGGGTCCACGGCCGGCCGACCGGCGCCGAGGCCCTGACCCCCTCCTCCAAGACCAGCGCCGGCGCGGCTTGAACTGCCAATGGGGGGAACTTTTTTGCAAAAAAGTTCCCCCCAGGCCCCCTTCAAAAAACTCTCATCGAGCTTCGCTGTTTCGAATGTTCAAATGAGTAAACTCGACGCAGATTATATGCGGGCGATTAGCCCATTTTATGAGGCTATAGCCTCCTACTACCTAGTGAAACTTGGAAGGGGCGAACTCCTTTTCGACCGCTTAAGCCCAAGCGCTGCCGACTAAGAGATATCGGGGAACGAAACGGAGTTCGTCCCCTCCCTAGGCGAAACGCTTCGCCTCTATACAACCGCCTGCCCTCCCCTGTAAAACTCCAAAGGGCCACTTTCGTGCCCATAATGAAGAATAGCAATTGGCCACTGTTTCCCTTCCGGGGAGTACGCCTGCATCCTTGCACTTCCCGGATATAGGAGAGGCCGGCCACCCCAACCGCTGCGGGTGTCCTTTTATTTGCCGGAAACCGCACTTATTCCACCCCCGAAACTTGACAAGCGCCGCTTTTTGGGTTATATGTTTTAACAGGTAATCCATTAATCGCCCAACTAAGGACTCGACATGAACCGTAACTACCTGCTGCGCTGCGACATCGAGGGCGTCTCCGGCGTGGTCAGCTATGCCCAGGCCGAACCCGGCAATGCCGAATCCGACCAGGGTCGGCGCGCCCTGGCCGCCGATCTGAGCGCTTGCCTGGAAGGGTTGCGCGCCGGCGGGGCCGATGCGCTCACGATTTACGATATGCACTGCGCCGGCCGCAACGTCGACGTCGCGGCCCTGCCCGAGGGCGTCACGCTCCTGGCGGGCAAGCCGGTCTACACGGCCGACTGGCCGGGCGGACTGGAATCCGGTTTGGCGGGCCTGATTCTGGTCGGCCTGCACAGCAAATCCGGAACGGGCGAACTGCTGCACCATTCCTATGAACCGGAACTGCGCGATCTGCGCCTGAACGGCCGGTCGGTCGGCGAGATCGGAATGGAAGCCGCCCTGGCCGGCGAATTCGGCGTGCCCCTGGTTCTGGTGACGGGCGACTCCGCCGGTTGCGCCGAGGCCGAAGCCCTGGTCCCCGGCGTGCGGACCGTGACCGTCAAGGACAGCCTGGGCCCGACCAGCGGCCGCTGCTACCCCCTGACCGAGACCACCGCCGCCATCCGCCAGGCCGCCCGGGAAGTGGCGAGCAAAGGGGTCACGGCCCAACCCTGGCGGATCGAACCGCCCGTGGAATTGGCCATCGATCTGGCCGAAAGCCCGCTGGCTCGCCGGCTGCGCGCCGCCTGTCCGCACCTGATGTCCGCCGAACGCACGCTGCGCCTAACCGGCCCGAACGTCCGCACGGTCTGGGCCGAATACCAACGCCTGAAAGTCTTGGCCTGAAGGAGCCGCCATGAAAGCGCAACTGTTCGCCGTCACTCTGGGATTACTGCTTGGTTTCTATTCTCAATCCGGCCAAAGCGAGGAAAAAATGCCTAACGTCGTTCTGCTGGGCGATTCGATCCGCATGGGCTATCAGGCCGAGGTGGTCAAAAGTCTGGCTGGCAAAGCCGAAGTCTGGGCGCCCGAGGACAATTGCCAAAGCTCGGACTTCATGCTCAAGAACCTTGACCGCTGGCTGGCGGGCAAGACGCCGGACGTAATCTTCTTCAATTGCGGATTGCACGACATCTTTCTAAACGAAGCCGGCCAGGCCCGGCACACGGTCGAACAGTATGCCGATTTTCTGCGCCAGATCTACGTCAAGCTCAAGACCGGCCGGGACAAGACGACCATCATCTTCGCCCTGACCACGCCGGTCGACGAGGCCCGGCAGAAGACGTCCAAGACCTATGGCCGCTTGGTACGTCGTAACAGCGACGTGGAGCTAATCAACCAGAAGGCCGCCGAGGTGGCCCGTGATTACGGGGCCACGGTCTGCGACCTGCATCAGCCGATCCAGGAAACGGGCGTCGAGCATCTGTTGGTCGATGACGGCATCCACCTGAACCCGCAGGGCGCGCAGAAGCTGGGCGCGGTGGTGGCCCAGACTTGCCTGGCCGTCGTCTCGAAACGGTAACACCAATTTCATTTATTGAGCGCCGAATCAGGCCGAGTGGCACTAACCTTGAATTCGTCCCTCTGAACGTTCGAGCGGGCGAAGCCGGAGGAGAGTTTTTTGGCGGGGTCGGGGTACCTTTTTTGCAAAAAAGGCTCCCCGAAATCAGCCCTTACGATTCAACCTCGGTATAAGTCGTCGCCCAGCAATCCGCCGCGACTTTGCGCCCGAAAATTTCAGCCCAGGGAAAGGAATCACCCATGTCCGCCTGTTCTAAAGAAAATGCGCCGACGCCATTGCACTCCCTGGCCCGAGTCGGCCTGGTGCATCACCTGCTCTACCCCGAATGCGTGACCGATCCGGAATTGCACGCCCGGACCTTGGCGGAATTCATCCGCCGGCCGGACATCGAGACTTTCGACTACTGTCTGCCCTTCGAGCGGGAACTGCGCGACCGGCTGATTCCGCTGGTGCGTGGCTGCGGCAAGATCCGCAACGCCTACGCCCTGCATTTCCATCCGCTGCGCAAAATGTCGCTCTGCGATCCGGCCCCGGCCGCGCGGGCCCAGAACCGCCTGCTCGTGGCCGAGCAGATCGCCGCGGCCGCCGCCAGCGGCGCCAGCGGCTTTGTCTTCGCCTCCGGCGGTCCCACCCCCGCCCAGGCCACGCCCGAGCATCACCGGACGTTCGAGGATTTCTGTGTCTGGTTCTGCCGGGCGCTCGAACCGCACGGCCTCACCGCCCTGCTTGAACCGTTCGACATGACCATCGACAAATGCTTTCTCTATGGACCGGTGCAGACCTGCGTGGAGTTGCTCGACCGGGTCCGGGCGCGCGGTTGCCAGAACATCGGCCTGGAACTGGACATGGCCCACCTGCCCCTGATGGGCGAGACCTTCGCCGGGGCCATCCGCGCCGCCCAGCCCTATCTGAAGCGGGTGCACCTGGGCAACTGCGTGCTGGCCGACCGGCAGCATCCGCGTTACGGCGACACCCATCCGCCCATGGGCCTGCCCGGCGGGGAGATCGGCGACGCGGAACTGGCCGAAATCCTCGGCCTGCTGCGCGAGGTCGGTTTCCTCAACGCCCGCGAACGCGGCGACCTGCTGCTGGAGATGACGCCTTGGCCGGGCCGGACGGCCGAGGAAACCGTGACCGATGCCTTTGCCCGCCTTGACCGGGCCTGGAACCAGGTGACCGCCGCCGTCTGCTAAGATGCCATTAGGCATTAAGGAGCCATTCATGAACGCCGCTCAATTCTGCGAAAAACTGCGCCGCCGCGAGCCGACCGTCGGCACCTGGGTGCAGATCGACCATCCCACCTCGCCCGAAATTTTGGGCTCGGCCGGCTACGACTGGGTGGGCGCGGACCTGGAACACAGCGACATCGACACCGTTTCCTTCGCCGCTTTGCTGCGCGGTCTGCACGGCCGGCCGGCGGTGGGTCTGGCCCGGGTTTCGCGCAACGACCCGCTAGAAATCCGCCGGGTGCTCGACCTGGGCGCGGCCGGGGTGATCGTGCCCCTGGTCAACGACGCCGCCCAGGCCGCCGCCGCGGTCCAGGCGGCCAAATATCCGCCCGTGGGCGTGCGGGGCTTCTGCTTCGGCCGGATGAACGGCTGGGGCGAGAACTTCGCCGCCTACGCCGCCCAGGCCAACGCCGAAACCGCGGTGATCGTCATGATCGAATCCAAGGCCGCGGTTGAAAATATCGACGCCATCCTGGCCGTGCCCGGCGTGGACGCGGTCTTCATCGGCCCCTACGACCTGAGCGGGTCGTACGGCATCCCCGGCCAGACCGACGCCCCGCAAATCAAGCAAGCTTGCGCGCGCGTGGTCGCCGCCTGCGCGGCGGCGGGCAAGGCCGCCGGCCTGCACCTGGTCCACGCCACGCCGGAGGCGATCCGCCAGACCCTGCAATCCGGCTTCACCCTGATCTGCCTGGGCGCGGACATCATCTTCCTGCGGGAAACCGCCACGCGCCTGGCCCGCGAAGCGGCGGCGGTGCTGAAGGAAAGCGTTTTGGCCTGAACTCCGTTTCCGGGAAAACCCTTTTTTGAAAAAAGGGTTTTCCCTGACCCTATCCCAAAAAACTTTGATCCATGCGTTGCGTTTGCGACAGACTTTAGGCGTTGGCTTGGCTGAGCACAGTATTCGCTAGCCGATAACGACAGGAGCAACGACGTGCAACTTACATCCCGCGAGCGCATCCAGCGCATGTTTCAGCACCGCGAGGCCGACCGGATCGCCATCTCCGACCGGCCCTGGGGGCAGGATACGATCACCCGCTGGATTGCTGAAGGCATGCCGGCGGACGTTGATTACCAGGATTATTTCGGCTTCGACAAGATCATCCGCCTCGACATCGACAACAGCCCCCGATTCGAGCGGAAAACGCTCGAAGAAACCGCGGATTATGTGATCTTTACCACGGTCTGGGGCGAGACCCGCAAGTCTTGGAAACATCAAACCTCCACCCCGCAATCGTTGGCCTTCCGAGTGCAGACACCGGACGATTGGCGCCAGGCCAAAGCAAGACCGGATCGGATTCAGTGGGATCAACTGCGGGCCAATTACGGCCGCTGGCGGGCGGAAGGCGCCTTCATCATGCCCAGCATCTGCTTCGGATTCGACATCACGCATTCCTACCTGCTGGGCATGGAGACCATGCTCGTGGCCTTGGTGGAAGACCCCGACTGGTGCCGCGAAATGTTCGAACACCAACTGACGGTGGCGCTGGCCCTGTTGGACCAGATCTGGGCCGGCGGCTATACATTCGACGCGCTGCGTTGGCCGGACGACATGGGATTCAAGCTCAAGCAGTTTTTTTCGCTTCAGACCTATCGGGAGATTCTCAAGCCGCTGCATCGCCGGGTGATCGACTGGGCGCACGCCCACGAGATTCCGGCCTACCTGCACTCCTGTGGAAACATTGAACCGTTTGTCCCGGAACTGGTCGAACTGGGGCTTGACGCCCTCAACCCCCTGGAGGTCAAGGCCGGCATGGACCCCTTGGCCATCAAGCGCACCTACGGCGACAAGCTGCTATTGCACGGCGGCTTCGATGCGCTGTTGTGGAATGACCCCGACAAGATGCTGCAAACCGTGCGGGAAAATATTTCGCAGCTTAAGCAAAACGGCGGCTACATCTTTGCCACCGATCATTCCATCCCCGCCAATGTGGGTGCGGCCGATCTGAAACGGATCATTGCCGAAGCCAAGCGCGTTGGCCAATATTAAAATCGCAGCGATCGACTGAAATCCTGATAAAATTGGCGGCATCACTCATTCCTTTACCGATTTGGAGCCCAACATGAAACGTAAAGCGGCGGCATCACAGCTTCCGTCCCAGGTTCACGAATATGACGTGGTGGTGGCCGGCGGCGGTCTGGGCGGCGTGGCGGCGGCGCTGGCCGCCGGCCGGGCCGGGGCGCGCACGGCCCTGGTGGAGCGCAACTGGTTCCTGGGCGGGGTGGCCACGGCCCGGCCGACGGCCAG
>CAYMGG010000390.1:0-5659 GCA_964389915.1 uncultured Planctomycetaceae bacterium | reverse complement strand
AGGCCTACACCTGCGCCAACACCCGGCGCGGCGAAACCATGGGCATCGTCTTCGACTGGGAAGGCAAATAGGCGGGACGGACCATCGGTCCCCGCGAATATAAAGGATGAACATGACATTGCGTCTGAGCGCACCGGACTGGTGCTTTTACGACAAGGCGGGCAAGCCAGCGGACTACTACCGCCGCCTCAAGGATCTGGGCTTCACCGGCGTGGAGATGGTCGCGCCGGAGCGCTGGCCCCAGGCCCGCGCGGCCGGGCTGGAGATCGTCAACCTCTCCGGGCCGGGCATGCAGGCCGGCTTCTGCGACCGGCAGAACCACGCCGCCCTCCAGGCGGAACTCCGCCAGACAATCGCTTTGGCCGCCCGCGAGGGCATCGACCAGGTGATCGTCTTCAGCGGCAACGGCCCGCGCCAGACCCGCGACGCCGGCTGGGAGAACTGCCGGCTGGGCCTGCGGCCGCTGGTGGCCGACGCGGAAAAGGCCGGCGTGACCCTGGTCTTCGAGATGTTGAACGGCCAGAATCATGCCGGCTATCAGGGCACGGACGCCGAATACGGTTTCGCCCTGGCCGAAGCCTTCGCCTCGCCCGCGTTCAAAGTGCTGTACGACATCTACCACCTGCAACGCGAAGGCACGGATCACCGCACCGCGCTCCAGGGGCGGCTCCAGTACCTGGCCCATCTGCATCTGGCGGCCGCGCCGCGCCGCGACTCGCCGGTCAACGACCGGGAGACGCCGCACGCGCAACTGGTCCCCTGGCTGCTGGGCGAGGGCTACGCGGGCTTCTGGGGTCTGGAATTCATCCCCACCGGCGAGGTCTTCGCTGAACTGACCGCCGCCCGCGACTGGCTCCGCAAACTGGCCGCTTGATACTTCCCATCCGTGCGCCGGAGCGGTGACCCCGCTCCGGCGTTTTCATTTCTCTGGCCGAAAAGAGAGACCGATGCTGGCACGCAAAGTCTATTTCCCCGCCCTGGGCAAAACCGAAATCCGCGAAGAGTCGATCGCCGATCCGGCGGCCGACGAGGTGCAGGTCCGCTGCCTGGCCAACGGCATCTGCATGGCCGAAGTGACCGTCTTCACCGGACAGGAGCCCCGGGATTTCAGCAAACCCCAGGAGGCGGGCCACGAGGGCCTGGGCGTGGTGGTCAAGGTCGGCAAAAACGTGACCAATGTCCAGGAGGGCGACCACGTCGTCTGCTGGCGCTGGACAACCCTAGCCAACCTCAAGGCCGACGGCCTGATCCGCTACGCCCGGCCGGCTGAGGATCCGGCGTTGGCCTTCGCCGAGCCGGCCTCCTGCATCGTCACCGCCTATAACGAATATCAGATTACGCCCGGCGACCGAGTCCTACTGGTGGGGGCCGGCTACATGGGCCTGCTCAACGTCCAGGCTCTGGCCCGTTCGCCCCTGGCCGAACTGGTGGTTAGCGACGTCAAAAAGCTGAATCTGAAGTTGGCCCAGAAATACGGCGCCACCGAAGTTATCAATTCCGCCACCACCGCCGGCACCGAGCGACTCAAACAGTTGGAAGAAAAACCGTTCGATTTAGTCATCGAGTGCTCCGGCGTGGCCTCGGTTCTGGCCTCGCTCAATCCGCTGGTGCGGCGGGGTGGCCGGCTGGCCATCTTCTCCTGGCACCATGGCCCGCGCACCTTAGACCTGGGTTACTGGCACACCCACGGCATCAAAGTGCCCAACGTCGGCCCGGCCATCGGCACGGACCGGAACCTCGGCTCCATGCGCCGGGCGGTCGCCCTGCTGGAATCCGGCCTGTTCGATCAGACCAAGATGATCACCCACCGCTTCCCCCTCGACCGAGTCCAGGAGGCGATGGAACTCTCGGCCCAGCGGCCCGAAGGCTTCGTCAAATCCGTACTGACGTTCGATTGATATTGATTTCGTTTAATTAAGGCCAATTCAGGGGAACTTTTTTTGCAAAAAAAGTTCCCCTGACCCCTCAAAAAAACTCCCGCCCACTTCGCCTTTTCGGGAGCGTAGAGGGAAAAATTCGAGGTTGGCGGAATTTGAACCTGTTCGACTCATAGCAATTGCTTTTGCCATGACACCTGTGTTCAAACGCTCCGCTCCGCACTTTCCGGGGGAGGCTTTGCCAAAAGCCTCCCCCGGCTTTTTTCCCTGAGAACCGAGCCGATTTACGACAACCTTGTCCTAAAAAAGACAACCTGACAAATGGTTCGCCGCGGTCTTCATCATATAGTGAAACCTGATGAACAACGCATGTTCCGCCCCGATTTTTCCGTAATTTATAAAGGATCTGCCATGTCCACTCAGATCGACGCCCTGATGCGTCAACGTCCATTCGCTTACGCCGAAATCTTTGCGCATCCGCCCCTGCCGGGCGCGGCCTTCGATTCCCGAACCGCCCAGATCAAGGCCGACATTCCGCGCGAAATCGCCTCGGTCTGCAAAAATGAATCGAATTGCACCGTGTTTTTGAACGACGGAACCTGGTTCACCAGCTGGAGCCAAGGCGCCCACGAGCATTCGCCGGACGAACGAATCGTCTTCGCCCTGAGTCGCGACCAGGGCCGGACCTGGAGCTCGCCTCAGCCCATCGTCGCCTCCGACGCCCAATGGCGGCGCCCCTACGGCGTGCCCTATGTCGTCCCGGGCACCGGGCGCATCTATTTCTTCTACATGAGCGAAAGGCACGATTTGCCGTGGGCCAATCCCGAGAATCTGACCGGCCGGCTGCATTTCGTTTATTCCGACAATCGGGGGAATGACTGGAGCGAACCGCAGGTGATCCGGCTGCCGGATCGGGACATCAATGTCTTCCCCGACTGTCACCAGGGCTGGCTTAATCATCCGCCGCAGCTTATGCCCACCGGCGAACTGATCCTGCCCATCTCCTTCTGGCAGTGCACCGGCCTGCGCCGGCGGGATTGGAAGCTGACGCCGGCCGAATGCGCGGCCATCAACTGCGAAAATCTGCTGACCGAAACCGATCCGGCCAAGCTGACCTTTAAGGTTCTGCCTGATCGCCCCTGGGGCATCCGGGCCGACGTTTGCGCACAACGCGATAATCCGGCCCTGCAGCGGTTGCTGGCTGCCCATGGCGGCGGGCGACCCGAATTGTCGGCCTTCAATTTTCAGGAATTGACCGTTGTCCCGCTCGACGACGGGCGCTGGCTGGGCGTGGGCCGGACCTTCCTCGGGTCGCCCGGCTTCACGGTCAGCGCTGACCGGGGGCGCAACTGGACCGCCGTCGACCGGCTGCGTTACGAACCGGACGGCGAATTCATCAAACACCCCATGACCATGTGTCCGTTGGCGCGGATGGCGGACGGCCGGCTGATCCTGCTGTTCACCAACAACGACGGCAGCCAGCGGGGCGCCGCCGACGTCTGGGACGGCGACGGCAAGACCCGCAATCCGCAATGGCTGGCCGTCGGCCGGCAGCTCCCCGGCGAAACCCGCAACGGCGGCGTGAAATTCGGCCGCCCCTTCATCCTGGCCGACGTCGACGACTCCGGCGAAACCAACCTTAAGACCGGCGTCAGCATGCCGCATTTCTTCCAGAGCCAGGGCCGGAATTTCGTCGCCTACAATATCAACAAGGAGCATATCCTGCTCGACGAAATTCCGATGTCCGTGCTCGACGCGGCTACGCCTTGACCGCTTATATCAATCCCAGTTAATTGAGGCCGTTTCAGGGGAACCTTTTTTGCAAAAAAGGTTCCCCTGAACCCTCCAAAAAACTCTCGCCCCGCTTCGCCGCTTCGAACGTTCAGCTGGACAAATTCAGCGCTAATGGATTTCGCGCCTGTTCGATGGATATTAGATTTTAGGGGGCTAGAATAGCAGCGCTCCGCAAGCCTTGAGCCGGTCGCGTAGCCGGTCGGCCGGCACTTCGCTTGCGGCAGCGCCGCTTTCCAGGGCCAGCACCGCGGCCGCGGCCGCGGCCTCGCCGACCTGGTTGCAGTTGACCATCACCCGCAGCGCCCCGTAGGCCGACTCGTCGGCGTCCACCAGCCGACCGGCGGCCAGCAGGTTGCCGGGCAGCACGCCGCCCGGCTCGGCCGCCGCCGGCACCAGACAGCGGTAGGGGATCTGATAATAATCCGGTGTCGGCTCGCTCTCGCTGCGCCAGCGGCTCCACTCGCCGGGCCGGCCCGGGATGGCCAGTTGCTGCCGGCCGTCCAGGTAACGGAAGGTGATGCCCGGCCGGTCGGGATGGTGGATGTCGACCGGATAGGTGCCGTAACCGATGGCGTCGGCGAACTCCGCGCCGCGCATCAACTCCTCGCCGGCCACCGAATACTTGGCGTTCAGGTGCCGCGTCTCGCGAATACCGATGTACGAGGGCAATCCCAGAAGAGCCAGGCGGTCAGCGCCGGCAACATCGCGGCGCAGCAGATCAAAAATCGCCCGGATCTGCCGCCGCCCCTCCAATTCGGCCTCGGTCAACTGGTCGGCGTCGGCGCAGTCGGCTTCAAAAACCCGCGTCCCGGCCAGCATGGTCACGTCAGAGGCGCCGATCACCGGCGCGGACCAGAGAAAACCGCGCCGCAACGCGCCCGGCCGCTTTTCGTCGAACACGGTTTCCGCCAGGCTAAATCCGGGGGTGGACTTGGCCAGTTCGCCCAGGCCCTGGATATAGGCGCAGGCCGTGGGCGGCATGACCCGCGCCGGCCGGCGGCAGGCCACCCCGACGCGCGCCAACAGGTCGCCGTCGCCGCTGGCGTCGATAAAGCAACGGGCGCGAATGGCCCGCCGGCCGCTCTTGTCCTCAATGGCCACCCCCACCAACTCGCCATCGGCCATAAGCGGCGCGGCAAAATGTGCGTGCAGGAACGGCCGCACCCCGGCCTCGCGCACCAGGATGTCCAGCTCCAGCTTCAATTCTTCGGGGTTAAGCACCCAGTCGGCCCGCGGGGAATTCGGATCGTTGGAAGGGTAATTCGGCCGAGCCGCATCCCGCGCCTGCAAGCGGTCGAGGATCTCCCGGGTCAGACCGCCGATAATCTCGCGCCGCCCCGAAAGGTCGCGCAGACAATGCCAGATGTTCACCAGCCCCGCCGTGCCCACCCCGCCGAAATAGCCGTTCTGCTCCACCAGCGCCACCCGCACCCCCAACCGGGCGGCGCGGACCGCGGCGCAGACGCCGGAGGTGCCGGCACCAACCACGCAGACATCGGTTTCATGCACCACGGGAATTTGCCGGGCGGGCTCAGTCATGAATTTCATCGCTTTTTCCTTTGTATGAAATGAAAAGCTGAGGCGAACAAATTCAGATTACCCGCTCGATTTAAATCAATCTATGGTCTTTAATGCCAACTTATCTTTGTAATAATGCTATTTTTGCCTTTTGCGTACAGTTTTATCAAAAAACCGGGGATTCGCGGGGGAGAAGTCGGGATATTTCGGGGAGAAAATATAAAAAAAAATTAAAGTCGGACGCTGCACTGCCGCTTATATACCTGGTTAGGTCTGCTCTGGCCTGGCCCAAACGTAACAGAAGTATCTTGGCGCCAACAAGATGCTGTAACATAAAGTGCCTGTTTGGGCGATTTGGGAGAATCGCTCCGCCAGGAAAGCATCTTGATCTATAACTCAAGAAAGGAGGTGGGCATGAGGCAGGCGGGCTTTTTGCTGGCCCGCAAAACCCGGAACTAAGGGCAGAATAG